>JAYWFC010000070.1:0-13619 GCA_043778995.1 Aestuariivirga sp. | reverse complement strand
TGCGCCGAAATGCCCTTGTGGTGGAATGGTAGACGCGACGGACTCAAAATCCGTTTCCGAGAGGAGTGGGGGTTCAAGTCCCTCCAAGGGCACCATCTACAAATGCTTATGCCACATCTTGGCCGTAATTTGTGTTGATGGCGAAGATGCGCAATACAACATGAGATCGAACGGCTTGAACATATATCGCATCATATGTCTTTGGGTCGCTGTTTGCCTCGCTGTTCAGGCCAGCGCCACAGCAGCCGAACCTCCGGCTGGGCCATCGCTTTTGTTTGATCCATTCTCAGGCGAAGTTATTTCTCAAAATCGTGCGGGAGAACCTTGGTATCCGGCATCGCTGACCAAGCTGATGACGGGCTATGTGATTTTTAAAAAAATCCGTGAAGGTTCACTCAAGCTTGACCAACAAGTTCCAATTTCCGAATTGGCCCATTCGCAACCTGCCAGCAAATTGGGGTTGCCTGCCGGGAAGACTGTTTCAATTGATTATGCCTTGCAGGCGATGCTGGTTTATTCTGCCAACGATATGGCTTATGTGCTCGCTGAGGCCGGTGGCGGCTCAATTGAAGGCTTTGCAAAACAGATGAATGCTGTTGCCCATGATCTTGGTTTGCAATCCACACATTTTGTAAACCCGAATGGATTATTTGATCCACGGCAAATCACCTCAGCACGCGATATTGGAATTATTGCAGCGCTGATCATCAACCAATTCCCCGAACACCTGCATTACTTCAATCAGGAATATGTCAGCGTGGGTAAGAAGAAGCTGGCCAATCACAACAGTTTAATTCGCATCATGCCTGAAGCTGTTGGCATGAAAACCGGGTTTGTGTGCAACTCCGGCTATAATCTTGTGGGCTCTGCCATGAAAAATGGTCGCCAACTGGTTTCTGTTGTGCTGGGTGCAAAATCGAGTGCCGTGAGAGCGAAGATTTCGAAAGATTTGCTTGAGAGTGGATTTGATGCGCCTTCTTCACCTTCCCATGAAAAAGCAGCAGAAATTGTTGATCAATCCTATGGTTCAATCGTTCCTGCGGATATGACGCCCACTGTGTGTAAACGCAAAGAACCTGTTTCACCGGTGAATGCGCACCGCATGGCCGGTTGGGGAGTTTCATTTGGTACATTTGATACTGCAGGCAAAGCAGATATGGCGTTGCGCGGCAGGCTCATCAGTCCGGTTGGCATTGATGCTGGTGGCATTGGTGGCGTGATCAAGCTTGAAAATAACGCAGGCTATACCGCAATGCTGTGGAATTTTGACCAGCAGAAATCCCAATCTTTATGTGCGCAATATAATGCTGATGGCGCGCCTTGCGATGTGATGCCCGATACGCTTTTGCAACAAATGGCCGCGGTGGCTCCACCTGATGATAATGCAGATATTGCAACCACAGACCAAGGTTCTGACGATGACAGCTTAAAGCCACCACCACCGGCGCGGAAGCATAAATCAAAGTGAAGGTTGATGCCTTAATTCCGGTTGCCGTTTTAACTGGCTTTTTGGGCTCTGGAAAAACGTCGTTGCTCAATTCCATGCTCAAGGAAGATGTGTTGGCCAATGCCTGCGTGATCATCAACGAATTTGGGGAAATTGGAATTGATCATCTGCTGGTCGAAAAATCAGATGATAATATCGTTGAGCTTTCTTCGGGTTGCTTGTGCTGCACCATTCGCGGCGATTTGATCATTACCATTTCTGATTTGCTGACAAGGCGCGATCAAGGAACCGTTAAAGCCTTCGACAGGATTTTGATTGAAACAACTGGATTGGCTGATCCGGCCCCTATCCTTCATGCGTTAATGCGCGATGACCTTTTGGTGCAGCGCTTGCGTCTTGAAGGCGTTATCACAGTGGTCGATGGCGTTCACGGTTGGGATACTTTGGATGCTCATCCCGAAGCTGTAAAACAAGTGGCTGTTGCAGACAGAATTGTTTTGACCAAGCTTGATTTGCTGAACGGAATTGAAGGCGAAGAAAAAATGTTCGCCATTATTGGCCGGTTACGCAAATTAAACCCGACGGCCAGACTTCTCACCACGCACCGCGGCGAAGCAACGGCGGCCAAACTTTTCACCATGGGTCTTTTTGATCCCACAACAAAAACTGTGAACGTTCAAGGTTGGCTTAACGATGAGGCATTGCGAAAGCATCATAACCATCACCACGACAAATCACGCCACGATGGGCACATCAGGTCATTTGCGTTTTTTGATGAACGCGCCATAAGCCCACAAGGCTTAGAGCTTTTTTTCGAGCTGCTCGCTTCTTATCATGGCCCCAACATGTTGCGCATGAAGGGCCTCATTAAAACTTCGGATGATCCATCACGGCCCCTTGCCGTACACGGAGTGCAGCATGTGTTTCACCCACCCATCAGGCTGAAAGAATGGCCAGATGGCAAAGCTGAAACGCGGATTGTATTTATTGTGAAGGATATTGAAAAATCCGAAATTGAAGGATTGTTCAAAGCTTTCACCGACCAAATTTCGGGCGGGGCTGATGCCTTCACCGATAAAACACTATCATTGAACAGGTGATTTATGGCACTCAAAGCTTACGGACTGAACAAATGCTCAACCTGCCAAAATGCTTTGGCCTATTTGGCTGAGAAAGAAGTGGCGATTGAGTTTTCTGATTATTCAGTTGAAAAACCTTCCGTCGAGCAAGTGAAAAAATGGATCAAGGCGGTGGGTGGTTGGGAAAAGCTGCTCAATCGCGCCAGCTATACATGGCGGGGTCTTTCTGAAGCAGATAAAACGGATGTGACAGAAGCCAAGGCCATTAAACTTGCACTTGCACACACCACGCTCATTCGTAGACCTCTAATCGAATATGCTGACGGTTCGGTAACGGTTGGATTTACCACCAAGACGAAAGAACGGTTTTAAGCCCGCACCAGAGGTCTTGTCATGCACGTGGGGCCACCCTCGCCTTTGCGGCAAATATCATAGCCTTCGATGACTTCGACCTTAACACCCGCATCGCGCATGCGTTGTTCAGTGATGGGGTTTCCGGCCACCATCATGGCGTGGCGCGGGCCCAAGGCCAGCACATTACAGCCCATGGTTTCAAATTCAGAATCTGGCACATCGACAAATTTGATGCCGCGCGATTCCAAAAACTCAATCAGTCGGCCCGCCATCAAAGGTTGATAGACAACGGCGAGATCTTTATCCAAAGGGCTAAGGCAGCTCATCAAATGGAATACGTCTGAACGGCCTTTGTAATGCGGCATGTCAAACCACATCACATTCACATCAGCACCACAAATCGCCTGCAACTGGCGCACGCCTTCTTGATTGGTGCGGTAACCCACTCCTGCCAGAAGTGTGTGACGATCAATCCAGACCAGATCACCACCTTCAATTTTGCCTTCACCAGTAATTTCACCGGCAATGGGGAGCCCAAGCTTTTCCAACACAGCACCATTCACCGCCGCTTCCTTGCGGCGTTGCGGCTTTCCCATGCGTGGGCGCACGAGGCCCTTGGGCGTAATGATCAAAGCATCATGGGTGTAAAGGCTATCAAGGGTAAGGCCTTCGCCCACACCCAAATCAATCACCTCAGCGCCAGTGGACTTCAACGCCTTTTCAACAACTGCATATTCTTTCAAAGCGTTTTGCAAATTGGGCCTGGAATGGAAATTCAAATCTTTCCATTCTGCATCAATCTTGGTGTCAGACACAAAAGCTGATGCAACGGAGCGAACAGCCACTTTTTTAAGCTGGCCCCAATTGTTGAAAGCACCAAAATCATATGTCATTTGCGTTTGATCCTAAATTCAAGTGTGTCACCGGTTTTGCTTTGCGACAACAGGGTATGACCTTGTTCTGTGCAGAAGTGCGGCATATCTATCGCCGCCATGGGGTCTGTGGCCAGTACCACAAGTTCAGAACCTGTGGTCATAGCTTCAAGCATTTTGCGTGCCTTTAAAACGGGCAGCGGGCAGAGCAGGCCAGAAAGATCCAGCACGGTTTCCGGGTGGTGATTGTCCATAAGCTTGCTTATAGTGAAATTCCAATCAGGAGAACAAGCGGTGTCAGTCGTCACGAAATTAAAAATTGTCGGCCGTGTGGAGCAACTTTTGTCAACCACGAACGGGGGTAGCAATTTTGAAAAACAATCACGTGATCATTTGAAACTGCTGCTATCCGGGCCAGAAGGGGATTGCCACTCAGGCGACACAAGACTTTCTGACAGCCGCACGCTGCAAACTTACAAGCGCAACACCGTGATCCGTAATGTGCGCCAGCTCACTTTGATTTCCGTTGAGGAAATGGCTGAAGTTGCCCATGCTTTGGATTTGCCGGCAATGGATGCCACATGGCTTGCAGCGAACATGGTGACATCGGGCATACCTGATCTTACGTTGCTTCCTCCCTGTTCGCGGTTGCAATTTCCATCAGGTGCCACTCTGGTCACTGACACTGAAAATCTACCCTGCCGTCAAGTAGCCGATGTCATTTCAAAATCATATCCAGAGAAAGGCCCAATGTTCGTCAAAGCTGCAACTCACAAACGTGGGCTTACAGCATGGGTTGAACGTGAGGGCGAAATCCACATCGGCGATTCAATCACCGTGTTCATTCCGCCGCAGCGGATTTATGCCCACGCATGAATATTCTCGGTGCGATAATTGCAGGCGGAAAATCGACCCGCATGGGGTCTGACAAGGCCTTGATCAAACTTGGGTCTAAAGCACTCATTGTGCGGGTTGTGGATCGGCTTTTGCCACAGGTTGATGATGCCGTTATTAATGCCAACGGGGACACCAAACACTTGGAATTTCTCGAACTGGATATTGTTCCTGATATCGAAACAGATATGCAAACACCGCTGGCAGGCCTTCACGCCGCATTGTGCTATGCCGCTGAGGAAAATTTCGATGCTGTGGTAACAGTACCTTCAGATACACCGTTTTTGCCGCGCGACCTTGTGGCAAAGCTTTCTGGTGATCGGCCCGCAATTGCGAACTCTCAAGGCCAAGACCACTATCTAACGGGATTTTGGCCCACAAGATTTTTGCCTCAGCTCGAGCGCGCGCTCACCATATCAAACCGAGTGCAAGACTGGGTTCAAGCTTGTGGTGCTGTGAAAATCAATTGGGCGGGCGATGCCTATGATCCTTTCATGAACATCAATACACCTGCAGATCTCAAAGCGGCGCTCACCCTGTTGTCAAAGGTGCGTTGAATGACACGTATCATTGGTGTTTGTGGCTTCAAGAACGCAGGCAAGACAACGCTTGTTGAAAAGCTGGTTCAACACCTTACGGCGCTTGGCTATAAAATATCGACCGTTAAACATGCTCACCATGATTTTGATATTGACCATGAAGGCCGAGATAGCTTTCGCCACCGCAAGGCGGGCGCATTTGAAGTGGCCGTAATCTCACAAAATCGCTATGCCATTATGAATGAACTTCGCGGCGCCACGCCCCCCACACTGGAAGAAATTCTCGCCAAGCTTTCACCTTGCGATCTGGTCATCGTCGAAGGTTATAAGCGGGATAGCCATGCCAAGATTGAAGTGCGAAATTTAGATCTCGACCACCCTGAATTGGCGGGAACGGACCCATCGATTGTGGCTGTTGCGGCCAATGGGCCGTGCAACGCACCCGTTCCTGTTTTTAGTCGTGATGACGTTCAGGCCCTTGCTCAGTTTATTATAGTTCAGCAGCGCTTGGCTCAACCGGGCTTGTCGGAAAACGGCTGACCTCAGTCGTTCCATTCTCACCTTTGTTGAAAATAACTCACTAATGCTAATCCACGGGAAAAGGTGTTTTTATGAAAAGCAAAGCAAAAGTTGTTGTCATTGGTGGCGGCGTCGTGGGCGTTTCAACGCTTTATCATTTGGCTAAAAAGGGCTGGAGTGACGTTGTGCTTGTTGAACGCAAAGAGCTGACATCGGGTTCCACGTGGCATGCCGCAGGCCTTTTGCCGCTTTTCAATATGTCCTATTCGGTGGGTCAAATTCACAAATATTCGGTGAAGCTCTATGGCGAACTTGAGGCTGAAACGGGTCAAAGTGTTGGTTTCAAAAAAGTGTCCAACATCCGCATTGCGCGCACCAAGGATCGTTGGGATGAGTTTATGTATTATGCAGGCATTGCTGAAACACTTGGCATAAAGGTCAACAAACTCACCCCTCAACAGCTTAAAGAGATTTGGCCACTGTGTGAGATTGATGGAATTATCGGGGCCATCCAACATCCTGATGATGGTTATATTCAACCGGCAGACTTAACCCAGGCCTTGGCCAAGGGTGCACGGTCGCGCGGCGCTGAAATCTATCGCAACACTTCCGTTACGGCGATTGAACAATTGCCCTCCGGCGAATGGTTGGTGAAAACCGATCAAGGCGACATCACGGCAGAACATGTGGTTTCCTGCTCCGGCAATTTTGCCCGCAAGACCGGCGCCATGGTCGGGCTGGATATTCCAGTTATTCCGGTTGAGCATCAATATATCGTCACTGAGCCACACCCATTGATTAGAGAGCGCCAAGCCAAAGGACTTCCAGAAATGGGCGTTTTGCGTGAAGCTGATTCAAGCTGGTATATGCGCGAAGAAAATGGCGGATTGTTGCTGGGGCCATATGAAAAGGGCGCGCCTGTTTGTTATGTCGATGCGCCTTCTGATCAATCCGAATATGAATTATTCCAAGAAGATCTGGATAGGTTGGGTCCCTATATTGAAACGGCGATCACGCGCGTTCCCGCATTCGGCGAAGTGGGCATCAAGAAGGTATATAATGGTGCCATCGCTTACACGCCCGACGGCTCGCCCATCATTGGTCCTGCCTGGGATAAAAAGAATTTCTGGCTCAATGAAGGCCATAGTTTTGGCGTAACGGCGGCTGGTGGGGCTGGTTGGCAATTGGCAGAATGGATTGTCGATGGCGAACCAACGATTGATATGATGGGCGTGGATCCTCGTCGGTTCGGGCCCTATGCCACGAAGGGTTATCTGATCGAAAAAAATGAAGAAGCCTACGCCAATGTCTTCACACCTCACTTCCCAGAGGAAGAGCGCGTTGCGGCACGGCCACTAAAGCGCACGCCGGTTTATGATCGCATGAAAGATCTTGGTGCTGTGTTTGGATCGGTCTACGGTTGGGAGCGTCCAGGTTGGTTTGCGCCAAAGGGATATTCGCTTTCAGACGTTGAGTTGAACAAGCAAGACACACTGACCAATCACAACCATGCGCCAGCCACTGATGATGGCCGCATTGTTGAAAAATGGTCGTTCCGTCGTTCAAACTCCTTCCGCTTTGTGGGTGAAGAATGCCGCAATGTGATGGACAATGTGGCGCTGCAAGACATGAGCGCCTTTGCCAAGATGGAAGTGTCTGGCCCAGGTGCACGGGGTTGGCTTGAAGCCATTCTGGCCAATAAAATTCCAAAGAAACAAGGCCGCATTGCGCTCACGCATTTGCTTACACCTTCGGGTGGGGTGCGAGCTGAATTTACCGTTTATGAGTGGGCACCCGGGCGGTTCTATTTGGTTTCCGCTGGTGCGTTTGAACGCCATGACCATGATTGCCTGCGCAAGCTTTTGCCTGCCGATGGCTCAGTGCGGTTGAATCCGCTGACCACGCGGCTGGGCGTGTTGGTTCTGGCTGGTCCAAATTCACGCAAAGTTCTGCAGAAGTTAACCTCGGCCGATTTGTCGAATGAAGCGTTCCCATGGCTTTCCGGGAAAGAAATTGCGGTTGGCACGGCGTCTGCACATGTGTTGCGCGTCAATTTTGTGGGTGAGCTTGGTTATGAATTCCATTCGCCCGTCGAAAGCCAAATCGCCTTGTTTGATCAGTTGATGGAAGCTGGCAAAGAATTTGGCATCAAGCCTTATGGTATCAAGGCCATGTCGTCTTTATCAATTGAAAAATCTTATCGCCTTATCCCGCGCGAACTTTCAATTGAATATTCAGCTTATGAATCGGGTCTTGATCGGTTCGTTCATCCAGCCAAAGGCCCATTCATTGGACGCGATGCGCTGGTTGCCGGAAAAGAAAAAGGTCTCAACTGGAATTTCGTGACAATGGAAGTTCACGGAATTACCGATGCTCATTCTGATGCACGGGGCTCAGAGCCGATTTATTCTGGTGGTCAATTGATTGGGCGAGCAACCAACGGTGGGTTTGGTTGGCGGGTGAATAAGTCATTGGCATTGGCCATGGTTAAGCCTGAATATTCAAAAGTGGGCACCGAATTGGAAATAAAAATTCTCGACAAGATATTCAAAACTACAGTGATCGTCGAAAGCCCTTACGATCCAGATAATATAAAATTGCGCGGCTAGGTTTTTATGTTGAAGGGCCTCTGGTAGATTGAAAAACGAATCGGGGGCTTCATTTTGTTAAACACACCCAATGCGGGAACAGGAATTGGTTACGTTCTCCTTGCAACTTTGGGGTGGAGCTTGTCGGGTCTATTTGTTCGTTTGATGCCTGAATTGAACGGTTGGCAAATTAATTGTTGGCGTGGGCTTTGGATGGCCGTCGGATTGCTTATCTATTTGTTGATGACCCATGGCGGAAACATATGGGCGCAAGTGCAGGCAATCTCGCCGTTTGTTATTCTCACATCAGCTCTTTGCTTTGCTGCGGGCACGACATTTTATGTGACATCTCTTACGATGGTCAGCACGGCGACTGTATCAGTGATCGGAGCAACCTCGCCATTGATCACGGCACTCTTAAGCCCGTGGATAACAGGCGAAAAGCCGCCTATTTTGGCGTGGGTTTCCGCGGCACTTGCCCTGGTGGGCATGGCGATTATCGCCAAGGCCGGTATTGAGATCGGCCATGTTTTTGGCTTAGCATTGAGTTGTTGTGTGCCATTGACTTTTGCACTTCAGACCTTGCTTTTGCGAAAGCATCGCCAACACGATATGATGATTGCGATTTTTCTCGGCGGTCTCGTTGCTTTTATTGTTGCAGGATCGGTGAGCCTTCTGCCCAGCCAACATTCAGCTTTTTCCATTAGCCAAAATCATTTCCTATTGTTGATGGTCATGGGCCCCGTACAACTTTCAATACCGCTTATTTTTTATGGCTTGGGTGCAAAACAAATGCCGGCCGTGACTTTGTCTCTCATTGCAATGCTGGATGCGGTTTTCAATCCCTTGTGGCCGTGGCTTGTTGTGGGCGAAAGGCCTGAAGCGTCTTCGCTGATCGGCGGCGTGGTTATTCTTGGCGCTGTTCTTCTGGTGGTTATCGCGACACAGTTCATGCCCCGCAAGTTGGCATGAGCAAAAATTACGCCACTGCAATTGGGTTTCTTGCTATTTTCATGTGGGCGTTCTTGGCCCTTTTAACGGCGTCTTGTGGCTCCATTCCGCCCTTTCAATTGGCAGCCATGACGTTTTTTATCGGTGGCATTATTGGAGCGTCACGCTGGATATTTCAGCCTCGAAGCATTCACAATCTCAAGCAGAACTGGCGTGTTTGGCTGTTGGGCACATGCGGGCTTTGCATCTATCATTGTCTCTATTTTTTCGCTTTGCAAAATGCCCCTGCGGTAGAGGCCAGCTTAATTGCATATTTGTGGCCGTTGTTGATTGTGGTTTTTGCTGCACTTCTGCCTGGCGAACACTTACGCCTGCATCACGGCGTGGGCGCTGTGTTGGGTTTGCTGGGAGCGATTTTAATCATCACCAAGGGTTTCACCGTCGGTTTTTCGAGTGGATTAAAGTCGGGCCATATTATGGCTTTGGCTTGCGCTTTCATCTGGTCGGGATATTCGGTTTTATCAAGACGCTTCAAAGCCGTGCCCACTGACGTGGTCGTGGGTTACTGTTTCATCACAGCCATTGTGGCCTTGGGTTTGCATCTAGTTCTTGAAGTAACCATTTGTCCAGAAAGTTCCATACAGTGGGCGGCGATTATTGCCCTTGGGCTTTTTCCTGTGGGCTTGGCTTTTTACGTGTGGGACATCGGCATCAAAAACGGAGACATTATGGTGCTGGGCGCTGCGTCTTATGCAGCACCATTGCTCTCCACTTTAGTACTTTTGTTAGGTGGCATGGCGCAAGCCAGTTGGGCCGTGGCTTTGGCATGTGTTCTCATCACCGTGGGCGCTATCATCGCTGCTAAGGATATGATTTTTAAAACTAACCTTTGAAGTTATTTTTGCGGGTTCTGATTTCTGCGAAAACCTCAGCGTCTGTGGCTGTTTCCATGCCCAAACTAGCGCGAATTTCAGGGCTATCGCACCGTAAATACGGATTCACTTTCAATTCGTCACCCAAGACAACCGGACAAGTCATGCGACCTTCTGCGAGAAGCTTGTCAACTTCGTTTGCGCGTGCCTGTAGTTTTTTGTTGTTAGGTTCTAATGTCAAAGCAAACTTGCAATTGGCCTTGGTATATTCGTGACCAACATAGACATAGGTGTGGGGCGAAATTGATTTGAACTGATTGACTGAATGAAACATTTGCTCGAGCGTTCCTTCAATCACTCTTCCACACCCCACTGAAAATAATGTGTCGCCAGCAAAAAGCGAAAATTCAGAAGGAATGTGAAAAGCGATGTGGCCCAAGGTATGGCCGGGGCAATCGATCACTTCAACTTCGCGGTTTGACCACATGAATTTGTCGCCGCCTTGAAATGTTTGGTCAATCCCTGGAATTCTATCGGCTTCGGCTTTGGGACCAAAAATTTTGCAGCCGAAGTGTTCTTTCAGTTGCAGATTGCCTTGAACGTGATCAGCGTGGTGATGCGTTGTAAAAATATGGGTGAGTTGCCGGCCAAATTTTTTCAGTTCACGCTCAACCGCATCTGCATCTGGCGCATCAATGGCAGCCGTGGCACCCGTCACACTGTCATGGATAATAAGCCCATAGTTGTCTTCTAAACATTTGAATTGGCGCATATCGAGATGGGGCATGTGATGTTAACCTTATTACAGTGGCGGATGACCGCGTTTGTTTTATCAGCTATGTTTGGCCAATGAATATTGTTGATATAGCCGAATTCTATTCCCGTCCGCTTGGAAAAATTGCGCAAGATATTTTGTCGCGCCAACTCGCCCCGGCGTTGAAGGTTGCACCCGAGCAGGTTGTATTGGGTCTGGGCTTTGGCACACCCTATCTCTCGGTTCAACACCGAAGCTTGGCTTTTATGCCGGCGCGCAGTGGTGTTGTGCACTGGCCTTCTGTTTCAGGTGTTCGGTCAGCTTTGGTCGATGAGCTCGATCTGCCTCTCACCGAAAGCGTGATCGATGTTGCTTTGGTTGTGCACGCACTTGAATTTAGCGAAAGCCCACAGGAATTGCTGAATGAGCTTTGGCGGGTGTTATCGCCACAGGGCAAGCTTTTATTGGTGGTGCCCAATCGACGTGGTCTGTGGTCAACCTCAGATGTCTCACCATTTGGGCAAGGGCAACCATTTTCGCGGTCACAAATTTTAACCCTTCTGAAGGCCGAACAATTTTCTGTCAAAAAAATTCAACATGCATTGTTGGCGCCGCCTTGGGCCAATTTAGCCTTGGCACGGGCTTTTGAACATTTGGTGGGAACCGGCTTGGAACGCTTTTCTGGCGCTATTATCATTGAAGCCACCAAGCAGATCTATGCCTATTCCACGGGCAAACCTGCGCGACGCAGCATTTCGCGGCTAAGGCCCGTGATGTTGCCTCAAGGAGCAAGGCCTGCCCACAAAGCCTAACGGGCTTTCAATTGTCAGCAACATTGCCTAAGACAGCTCAACGTTGATAAAGCTTAGTGAAATTGGTTCGATGACACATGAAAACAATATTGGTGGACTGCTAGAAACTGCCAGGCGCGACATTGATGCAATCGATGATCAGCTTCTTGCACTTTTGGTGCAACGTTTTGCTGTCACAACGCAGGTCAAGCTGGCCAAGTCACAAAGCAATGATGTCTGGCCATTGCCCCTTCGCCCAACACGCGAAGCAGAAATTATGCGAAGGCTTTTAGCCAAGGTGAAGGGCACTGAAGTGACGCCTGAACTTTTGGTGCGTCTTTGGCGAGCGATTCTAAGCCAATCAAGTTTGAACCAATCGCCAATCACGTTGCATGTGAGCCGGCATCTCAATTCGAATATGGCCCATAGGTTAAGGTTGCGTGACTATTTTGGGCCTATGCCTGTTGAAGACTATCGTGATGAAGCACAGGCCCTTTTGCAAATTAATACATCAGCCGGTGATCTTTGCGTGGTGGAAACAGAACAGCCTTGGGCCGAAGCCTTCGTGGCAGGCCAAGCTGGTGCTGCGCGTGTGGTTGCTGCTTTGCCTGTTTCTGGCGATGATACGATGCCTAAACTTTTGGTTATTGGCCAAGCACCCGTGACACCTTCTCAACAAGATGAAACCTTGGTTATCTCATCAGGCAAATTGCCGCGTGATTTTGCACCTGAAATTTTGTGGCAAGGCAAATCGGGTGGTTTGCGGATTTCAAGCCTTTCAGGATTTTTGTTAGAGCATGAAAGCCCCTTGGTGGGATTGGTGCGATCAAACGCCTCGCTTGGTTTGAAGCTTGCTGGCCACTATAGCAGCGCCTTGAAAGTGTGACACAAATGACCACGACCAACATTCATGGGCCAAAACCCAAAGCTGGCATATTGGATATTAAGCCTTATGTGCCAGGAAAATCTGGGGCAAAAACAGTTAAAACCTTCAAGCTTTCCTCCAATGAGTCAGCTGTAGGGGCCAGCCCTAAAGCCATGGCCGCCTACACGGCATCGGCGCATCAGTTGGCGCTTTATCCTGATGGTGGGGCTTTGGCGTTGCGTCAAGCCATTGCCAAGCGCCATGGTTTGAAAGCTGAAAACATTGTATGTGGCGCGGGCTCTGATGAGTTGTTGCAACTTTTGGCCCATGCTTATTTAGGGCCCGGCGATGAAGCCATTTATTCGCAATATGGTTTTTTGGTTTACCCGATTTCAATCTCAACCAACGGAGCCACGGCAGTGGTGGCGCCTGAACACGGTTTTGTTGCCGATGTGGGTGAGATTTTATCGCGCGTAACGGCAAAAACAAAAATCGTGTTTTTGGCCAATCCTAATAATCCGACTGGCACTTATTTAACTGCGACTGAAGTAAAGCGCTTACACCAAGGTTTGCCCGCCCATGTGCTTTTGGTGCTGGATGCGGCCTATGCTGAATTTGTAATGGCGAATGATTACGAAGCAGGTGCATCTCTCGTTGAAGCCCATGACAATGTGGTGATGACGCGGACATTTTCTAAAATTCACGGCCTTGCCGCATTGCGCCTCGGCTGGGCCTATTGTCCACCCGCTGTTGCTGATGTTCTCAATCGCATTCGTGGGCCGTTTAACGTGAGCTTGCCTGCCATCAATGCCGGCATTGCGGCCATTGAAGACACTGGCTTTGCCGACATGGCCTTGGCGCATAATAATAAGTGGCTGGCATGGCTTAAGATTGAAATTGAAAAGCTTGGCCTTGAGGTTACGCCAAGTGTTGGCAATTTTCTTCTTGTTCATTTTCAATCGCCGCAACAGGCACAAAATGCTGATGCTTATTTAGGCGAACATGGCGTGATTATCCGGCGCGTGGATGCTTATGGGTTGCCTTCTGCTTTGCGTGTTTCAGTGGGCACAGAAGAGGCCAACATGGCGTTTGTT
>JAYWFC010000069.1:0-2005 GCA_043778995.1 Aestuariivirga sp. | reverse complement strand
TTTTTCAACATGCCAAGGCGGTGTAAAGCGGCTGCGAATTGAAAGAGTTTCGGGCAGGAGAACAGGGTAGGAACAAAGCGTGCGCCTTGTCAAGCTTGGGGTGTTGATCAGTTGTTGAGGGCGCGTTCCTGTTTTCTAAAATCCCATGGCGCTTGCCAGCTTCCCGCCCACAGCCCACGCTTGGCGTGCTGCGCCTCGGCCTCATTGGCCAGATATTCGCCGGAATATTTCACAAAGGCTCGCGCCATGCCCTGGTCAACCATCGCACCATTCACTTCAACGCCGCCGGCAAAACAATGCGCCAACGTGCGCCCATAAAAATCCGTGCCGTCGGGCACGCAGGAAACCACACCTTGGGCCAGAATGGCGGTGACATCATCTTTGGCGGCCGCGCCACAGCTGAAAGTGGCACCTTGCGCATCCACGCAGGTTTGGTTCCATTCGGGCGCATCGATGCCCTCAAGCCTGATCTCGGTTCCATCAACGCGAAGGGAATCACCATCAATCACAGTAAGTTCAAGCGCCAAAGCGATCGAGAAGGCTGTTGAAATGATTTTGTTCATGATCTTCCCGCTTATGCCACCAAACGAAGATAGAACAAAGCTGGGGTTTGTGACAACAACGCTCTCTCGCCACCACCATACCCCCCGAATTCTGGCATGCCCGTGAGGGTTTCGAGTTTGCCTTGCACCTCAATTTTATAATCGGGCCAGATTTTGATTTGGAGAATCATCTCGCGAAAGGCTTTCATGGCCTCTTCGTTGGTAATGGCCTGTGCCAGGTTGGCCAGCTGTTGGCGATAGCGCGTGATGGCCGCGGGGTGAAGCGTGATCACATCTGGCGGGGCCGCACTTTGAAGCTCGGCGCGCAAATGATCTTTTTCGCTTTCCAATTCCTTGATGCGTGGCAAAACACTTTCAACCCGCACCACATCTTGGCCAATGCGGGTTATAATTCTGTGAAGTTCGGCCGTGGCCTTGGCCAAACGGCTTTCCAAGCCGGCGCGATTTTTGGCACGGTCCGCCGAAAGCTTGCGGCGTTCATCATTATAGGTTTTCACATAATGCGCCATCAGTTCTGGATCATCAAGCCAGCCGCGCAAACCTTCCAACACCGCCGTTTCAATGCGCGACAGAATATAAGTTTTGTTGTTGTTGCAGGATTTGGATTCACGAAAGGTTGAACATTCAACGCGCGTGGTGGGCTTGTGATCTTTGATCACCAAAGACCCGTGGCACAGCGGGCATTTGATCAGGCCCGATAACAGCGTTTTAGGTTGGCGTGAATGTTTGGCGCCGGCATTGCGGCCGCGCAGCGCGCGCACGGTTTCAAACATATCCACAGGCACAATGGCGAGGGCTGGAACCTCATGGCTGTGGCGCAAGGCCAGATCATTCAGCCGCGGCACACGCTTGCGGGTTTCAGGGTTTTTAACATGCGCCACCTTGTTCCACACCAGCCGGCCCACATAAAGTTCATTGTTCAAAATGCCTTGGCCACGCAGGCTTGAACCATTGATGGTTGAGGCGTTCCACTTGGACGCGCGCGGGGCTGGAATATGTCGGGCGTTCAGCTCGCCGGCAATGGTGCGGGGTGATTTGCCTTTGATGTAACTTTCAAAAATTTCGCGGATCACCTGGGCTTCAGTTTCAACAATCTGCAATTGCCCGGGTTCGCCCTTCACGCGGGCATAGCCATAAGCCCGGCCGCCGGCGTGTTTGCCCTGTTTGATATTGCCCGCTTGGCCGCGCCGCACCTGTTGGGCCAACTGCTCCATTTGCATTGAAGACACCAAGGCCGAGATCGATGCGCCCATGGCTGTCAGCTCGCCACCATGCACCTGCATGATCATCACGCCGTGAAATTTCAACGTGTCGCGGATCATGTGAATGTCGGTGGGTTGGCGCGACAGGCGGGTGTTGTTTTCCACAATCACCATTTTAAACCGCTGGGCCTTGGCATCGCGGATCAACCGTTGCAGCCCCAAGCGGGCTTGAAAGGTTGT
>JAYWFC010000068.1:0-14483 GCA_043778995.1 Aestuariivirga sp. | reverse complement strand
GGGGGCGGCGGAACAGCTTCCCGCTGATACGCAATGGGGCGTGGTGCAGGCGTTCAAATCTTGGGGATTGCCCGTCAACCCGCTTATGGTTTTGTGCCATTCGGCGGATGAACTTCTTGCACATTATCGCTCAATCGAAGAACAGCGCGCAACGCTTGGCTATGACATTGATGGCGTGGTTTATAAATTGAATGATTTAGCTTTGCAGGCGCGGCTGGGGTGTGTTTCGCGTTCGCCACGCTGGGCTTTGGCGCATAAGTTTTCGGCTGAGCAAGCCACAACGCTTCTTGAAGGCATTGATATTCAAATTGGTCGCACGGGCGCATTAACACCTGTGGCGCGGCTTAGGCCAGTCACCGTTGGGGGCGTGGTGGTGTCCAACGCAACGCTGCACAATGAAGATGAGATTGCGCGTAAAGATGTGCGCATTGGTGACATGGTTATTGTGCAACGAGCGGGTGATGTTATCCCTCAAATTGTGGGCGTGTCTTCGCGCGGCGTTGGTACAGTTGCTTACGAATTTCCAAAGATCTGCCCAGCTTGCGGAAGCCATGCGGAACGTGAAGATCGTGGTTCAGGTAAATCAGATGCCGTGCGCCGCTGCACCGGCGGATTGATTTGCCCCGCACAACGCGTGGAGCGCTTGAAACATTTTGCATCACGTAACGCCTTTGATATTGAAGGCTTGGGCGATAAAATTATTGAAGAATTTTATGCTGATGGATTGATTGCAGCACCGCAAGATATTTTCACGTTGCAGGCGCGAGATGCGCGATCAGTAAAAAAATTAAACCAGCGCGAAGGCTGGGGCCAATCCAGTGTTGCCAATCTTTTTTCAGCCATCGAGGCACGGCGCCAGATTGCTTTAGACCGGTTTATCTTCGCCTTGGGCATTCGCCATGTGGGGGAGACCACGGCGCGGGTTTTGGCCAGAACTTATCAGTCAGCTGAACATTTGCGCGACCAGATGAAGCTTGCAGGGATGAGCGATGAGAATGATGCGCGGCATGAACTAGACGCCATTGACGGGGTTGGTAGTATTGTAGCTGAAGCCGTGATCGATTTTTTCCATGAAGATCACAACATCCAAATTTTTGATGCGTTGTTGGCAGAGGTGAAACCACAACCGCTTGCGGCAGTTGCAGCATCATCGCCAGTTTCAGGCAAAACTGTGGTGTTCACCGGTGCGCTAGAGCGGATGACGCGTGAAGAAGCCAAAGCGATGGCTGAAAGGCTGGGTGCCAAAGTTTCAGGATCAGTATCAAAGAAAACAGATTTGCTGGTGGCGGGGCCCGGTGCTGGGTCTAAGCTGAAAGACGCTGAAAAATTTGGCGTAGAAGTGATTGACGAGAACGCATGGTTCGATCGCGTGGGGCAGAATTGAAAGCCGCCTCAAAATCTTTCGCCTCGGAATTTCGCGCTGGGCTGATCGACATGGCTCCTATGCTTTTGGCCTATGCGCCAGTGGCCATGTTGTGGGGTGCATCTGCTGCGGGCAAAGGTTTTTCAGTTCTTGAAGCATTTTTGATGAGTGCGCTGGTCTATGCCGGCGCATCACAATTTGTGGCAGTTGATATGTGGCGAGAGCCTTTACCTATTTTTTTGATGATCGTCACCATCTTCATCGTGAACCTGCGGCATATGCTTTATGCGGCATCAATCTCGCGCCATATGGCAGAGATAAAATCGGCGCTGCGGCCATTTTTGATTTTTGTTCTCACCGATGAAGCTTGGGCCATTGCGGAACGGCGCGCACTCAAAGGGCCGTTGAGTTTAGGATATTATGTTGGCGTTGCCGTGCCGCTGTGGCCCACGTGGTTTATCTTTTCCGCAATCGGTGCCTTTGTGGGCAAGGCCTTGGGCGACCCCGCAGTGATTGGTTTGGATTTTGCCTTTGCCGCGATGTTCATTTCAATCCTGATGGGTTTTTGGAAAGGCCCGCGAACAGGCGCTGTGATCGCCGTCAGCGGCGCTGTGGCGGCATTGGCGAAATTTTATATTGTGGGCGGTTGGTATATTTTATTGGGCGGCCTTGCCGGCGTTGCCGCTGCTGCCATGTTGCACAGCGAGAATGAAGAAAGCGTGGAAAAAGTATGAACGGCTTGTTCACCCTGCATTGGACATGGCTGCTGGCCATCATCGGCATGGGCCTTGCCACTTATACGACGCGCATTTCAGGCCTGTTGTTGATGCGCGGCGTTGTGGTCCAGGGTCGTTTGAAAGCCGCTCTTGATGCTGTGCCACCTTCAGTGTTGATGGCGGTGATAACACCCACCGTGTTAATGACAGGCAGGGCCGAAACTGGTGCCGCCATCGCCACGGCTTTGGCCGCGTTTTTTCGCGCACCCTTGTTGGTGACAATTCTGGTGGGCATGGTGTCAGTGGTGGGTTTACGCTGGCTTGGGATTTAAAGTGTGGCCCTTGCTGACAAGGCGAAAGCACTGGACTTTACATGCAGCACAGCAGCGCCCGAAGTGTTCAAAAACTCACTGACGGTTTTTTCAATATCGTCTCCCATTTTCAAGCTGAATGAATGTGCGCCGAAAGACGTGGCCCACGCCGCAAAATCGGGGTTGACCAAATTGGTGCCAGAGACGCGACCCGAGAAGTTTTTTTCCTGGTGCGATCTAATAGTGCCATAAATTCCATTATCAGAAATGACGATTTTTGGGCTGGCGCCAAAGGCCATGGCTGTGGCCAGTTCTTGGCCTGTCATCAACACGCCGCCATCGCCCACAAAGCAAATTACGGTTCTATCTGGTGCGTTCAAGCTGGCGGCAACGGCAGCAGGAACGCCATAACCCATGGCGCCCACAATGCCGCCAAGCAGCAGGTTTTTTGGTGTCATCACCCAATGCCGATGAACCCAGGTTGACATATTACCAGCGTCCGTTGTGACGATCGCATTGGATGGAGCAAGCTTGGCCAACGCCAATGTTACCTTGCCAAAATCAACACCGTCTGATGGTTCAGGCGACACAAATTTCTGCGCGGCAAGCGTTGCTGCATGCACCGACGAAATCCAGCGTTCACGCGCGGCGGGAGCAACGCGGGCGGAATTTGCCAAAGCTGCTAACACATCTGTTGGATTAGCGATCAAGCCAAAATCAGCCCTTGTCACGCGGCCAATGGGTTGGCCATCCGGATAGATATGCACCAAGGTTTGCGTAGGGTGGGGCGCTTGGGGAAGCGTGTAACTGAGTGATGCAACATCGCCCAACCTTGTTCCCGCCGCGATAATCAGATCAGCTTTGCTTAAAATTTCGCGCTGGGCGGGCAAGGTGCCAAAATCCAAATGGCCCGCATAAAGGTCTGAACCATTGTCAAATACATCTTGGTTTTTCCATGTCAGGGCTACGGGCACGCGCTGGGCTGAAGCAAATTTTGCCAGCGCATCAGCACCCTTTTCTCCGCGCAAAACACCACCCGCAATCAGCAAGGGCCTTTCGGCCTGCAAAATCATTTCCTGCAATTGGTCAATATGCGCCGCTGAGGCGCCTAAATTGGGCAAGGGATAGGTGAACACTTCGGCTTCACCAATCTCATCACGCAACATATCTTCAGGCAGTGGCAATATCACCGGCCCCGGCACACCCTCAGTCGCCAAGCGAAATGAGCGGGGTAGCATTTCGGGTAAGCGGCTGGCGTCACTCAGTTCAAAAACACCTTTGGTAAAGCTGCCAAACACAGCCGCATAATCCATTTCCTGAAACACGAAGCGATATTTTTCATCACGCGCCACTTGGCCAATCATCACAATCAAAGGCACTGCATCTTGCTCGGCCATATGCACAGAGATGGAAACATTGGTGGCCCCGGGGCCTCGGCTAACCAACACCACACCGGGCACGCCCGTCATGCGGGCTTCGGCCACGGCCATGAACCCTGCACCCCCTTCATGGCGGCAAATGATAACATCAATGCCGCTGCGATAAAGCGCATCCAACAAAGCCAAATAGCTTTCCCCCGGCACGCAATAAACGCGTTTCACCCCGTGGGCTTTTAAACTGGCAACAATAAAATCAGCGGCGCGCATCATCTTCCCTCAAAACAGAATATCTGTTTTGCCGGGAAGATCAGCGCTTGTCGAGGGCAGCTAGTTCATTGCTGTGATACCAGCGGCGGCTGCCTTTTTATACCATTCAACAGCTTTGGCGGGGTCTGGTTGCAAGCCTTCAATTTTTAATTCCGCAAATATTTTGGGGTCATACGTGCGCGCCACGCCGAATGTGCCCTTGGCGTTGCCTAAGCTTGAGGCTTGTAAATAAAACTGCCGCGCTGAGGCCACATCGCCTTGGTTCATCAACTCTTGGGCCTTTACTAAAAGATCTGCGCCTGGTTCTGTTGCCGCAGTAATGGGTTCAGGAATGGCATTGGATTTAATATCCACGCCATCTGGCGGTGCGGCTGTTGGCATAATTTTCACGTCGGATAGTTCAACGCTCATGCTTTGGGCAGGTGTTGCAATGGTGTTGGTGCCGCTTTCAAGGGCTGCCACTTCAAGATTAAGTTTTGGTGTTTCTGATTGGGGAACGAACAGTTTGATGTTTTCAGTTTCAGCGGCTTTTACAATCCAATCACCAGAAACAGTTTGCTGGCCTTTGGTGAGGTAAGCGGTTTTTGGCAGGCCGGTGATTTTCAAATCCAATGTTTGATCAGCAGCGGCGGGCGTTGCCTGCAAGGTGAGCGGTATCATGCTGTTTAAAGTTCCGCGCACATCATTCACCTCAAGTGATGCCATGGTGACGGGCTTTTTCGCAATGGTGGTATGACCCGTCGTTGTTTCACCCAAAAGAACGGGCGGTGCGGCAGAAGCGCGTGTCCACGCCACATAGTCTGCAACTTTAGCAAAACCTGAATGAGCAACGCTCACCACTTGATCGCGATTTGCCACGCCAAAGCCCGCAGCGCTGCCCAACACCAGGGCCAATGCGGAATAAGCCACATAGGTGCCAATGCCGTTGGATTTGGGTTTGCGTTGTTGTGGGGCTTGTTCCTGTTCAAGCCGATAGCGCTTCGTGCGGCCATAGATTTCAGTAAGCGGCATTGTGGGCCTCGTGGCGCGCAACGGTGGCTCTGGCGGATTATCATGCCGATTATCACGCGCGCGATCATGCGCATTGTCGTTTTGGGGCCGATCATAAATGCGTTGCGCGTGTTTGATGCGTTCATCCAATTTGCGGCGATAGTCTTCAAGGGCGGCGGATTCTGAATGTTGCAACTCTTCTTGTCTTGCGGCGCGCGCGCGATAACGCTCGGCTAATTCATCAGGGGTTTCAGCGGGGTATGCATCTGAAAACCAGCCCGGTGTTAGGGGCTTGGCTATTGCTTCATCTGGCTTTGGTGTTTCAGCTTCGGTTTTTGTTGGTTCGTCCAAGCGGGCGGGAGAATAGCTCATGGTTGTGCTCCTGTAGGTTCAATATTTACGTTCAAGCCAAGTTGATTTTGTGCATCTTGCTGGCGGGCCCAACCTTCCACCTGGGCCTTTGATGCAAAATTGGCTTGTTTGAAAATCTCGGTCTCAAACTGCTTCAAACGGTTGCGTTGCCCGGCATCGAAATGTTGGTCATTCACAGCCAGCAAAAGCTGCGTTGAGATGCTTTCAATTTTTTGATTGTTGGCCAAAAGGTTGGGTGCATCTTTGTTTGAAAGCGTGTTGCGGCTGTAAGTTTGTGTAAGCTCTGTCGGCATAACGATGGGCAGAATATGAAAGTCACCGGCTTGAAGGCGGCTTAGATTTTTGGGCGTGCCCAAAACCAAGGCGGCATCGGCTTTACCATTTGCCAAAGATTCGATGGCTGCATCTTGTGTCTGGGCCACGCGCAGAAACGGAATTTCCATTGCGCCAAACACCATTTCACCTGTGGCAAAACTGGCGGAATAAGCTGGCCCCGTGGCGATGCGTTTGCCCGCAAGAGCTGTGATGTTGGCGATGTTTTTTCGCGCAATTAACATAATGGGCAGGGGCTTGATGGCGGTGATGTAGCTGAATTTTTGCTCATCCGCGCCTAACAGATTTTGCGCTTTTACATAGGCCAATGAATCAGATGTGACCAAGGCGCTATCAAGTGCGGAAAATTGCGTAATGTCTTGCATTGCTTGAATGCTGCCTTCACCCAACACGGGCAAAACGCGCAATGCGCCTTCATGGTCAAGCGACTTTGCTAATAATTGAGCATCAGCAATCCAACTGGGTTCGCCCACTAAAATTGTGAAACTGGTTTCAGCCGTTTGGGCCTGAACGCCAGACCAAGACATGGCCCAAATGCATAGTGCAGGCAAAAATCTCTTCATGCCTTGTCCCCTCTCATTTTTGTGCCGTCCCACTGCAACGGATTAAGTTTTGGGTAGGGAATGTGGCAAACAG
The DNA here is from genome assembly GCA_043778995.1 of Aestuariivirga sp. Lineage (GTDB taxonomy): Bacteria > Pseudomonadota > Alphaproteobacteria > Rhizobiales > Aestuariivirgaceae > Aestuariivirga. The sequence continues at coordinate 8,116 of JAYWFC010000068.1, read as the reverse complement.
CGGGCAGGAAAAAGGTGATTTCAAGATGGGCAAAACACTGTTAGGTGTGGCCCATGGGGCAAGCCGTAGACATTATTCAGAACGCCAAAGACAAAATCAAAGGCAAAAAGTTGCGCCTGGTTTTGCCGGAAGGTGATGACAGCCGCATCATTAGCGCCGCACAAATTTTACAAGAAGAAGATTTGGCAATTCCAATTTTGTTGAGGCCAGATGGCGCGGAAGCTGATGCCGAAACTATTTCTGCTCTGGTATTAAAGCGCACGCGTTTGAGCCAAGCTATGGCTGCGAAACTTTTGCGAAAGCCTTTGTATGCCGGTGGCGCAATGGTTGAAACGGGCCGAGCAGACGCAATGTTGGCGGGCGTTGGAAACCCCACCGCACGGGTGATTGAGGCTGCTTTGCTGACCATTGGTTTGGCCAAAGGCAACACAACACCTTCAAGTTTTTTTCTGATGCAATGGCCCGATAAAGTTTTTATTTTCGCAGATTGCGCGGTGAATGTTCAACCCAGTGCAGAACAGTTGGCCGACATTGGCATCGCAGCTGCAAACAGTGCTTCAAAGCTTTTGGGGCAAGACCCACGCGTGGCCATGTTATCATTTTCCACAAAAGGCAGCGCCAAACACGCTGATGCTGATAAGGTGATTGAAGCCTGCAGATTGGCACAGGCCCGCGCGCCACATTTTCACTTTGATGGCGAGCTTCAGGGCGATGCGGCTTTGTCTGAAGCGGTGGCGCAACGTAAAATTGGTGCTGCGAGTGCCGTTGCTGGCACTGCCAATGTTTTGGTTTTTCCAGATTTAGATGCCGGCAATATTGCCTATAAGCTTTGCCAATATCTGGGTGGCGCACAAGCGATTGGCCCCATCTTGCAAGGATTTGCCCGGCCTGTTTCAGATCTTTCTCGCGGGGCAAGTGTGAAAGATATTTTAGAAACGGCTGTGATTTTACTTTCCATGGTTTAGTTGAATTTGGGCTTTGAACACGATAGAAGCGGCGGCATGACCATGGCTTATTCGGCAATTGATTTTCGACATAAAACTATTCCTGTAAAAGTGGGAAACGTGTTGGTGGGCGGCCATTCGCCTATCGTTGTGCAATCTATGACCAACACGGATACGGCAGACGCCACGGCCACAGCAAAGCAATGCGCTGAGCTTGCTCGTGCAGGTTCGGAATTGGTGCGCATCACGGTTGACCGCGAAGAGTCTGCTGCTGCGGTTCCGGCAATCTTCGAGCAGCTTGCCAAGATGGGCGTTGATGTGCCGCTTGTTGGGGATTTTCATTACAACGGCCATGTTCTGCTGGCGCAGTTTCCAGAATGTGCCAAGGCCTTGGCGAAATATCGCATCAACCCCGGCAACGTGGGTTTCAAAGAAAAACGAGATCGCAATTTCGCAACCATGATTGAGATTGCAATCAAACATCAAAAGCCCGTGCGCATTGGCGTGAACTGGGGCTCTCTTGATCAATCGATGTTGGCGCATTTGATGGATGAAAATTCAAAATCATCCAATCCAAAATCGGCCCGTGAAGTGATGCATGAAGCCATCGTTCAATCGGGCATTCAATCTGCACTTTATGCGGAAGAACTTGGTTTGCGGCGGGATCAGATTATAATTTCTGCCAAATGTTCAGAGGTGCAGGATTTGATTGCGGTTTACCGGATGATGGCCGCACGCACAGATCATGCTTTGCATTTGGGGCTTACTGAAGCGGGCATGGGGTCAAAAGGCATTGTGGCTTCAACTGCTGCACTTTCAGTTTTGTTGCAGCAAGGCATTGGTGACACCATTCGCATTTCTTTGACCCCTGAACCCGGTGGTGATCGCACACGTGAAGTGATTGTGGCCCAGGAGATTTTGCAAACCATGGGGCTTCGTGCTTTTGCGCCCATGGTGATTGCGTGCCCGGGCTGTGGGCGCACAACGTCCACGGTGTTTCAAGAACTGGCGCAAGACATTCAGAACTATGTGCGCGCCCGCATGCCACAATGGCGCAGCACTTATCCCGGATTTGAAAATTTAACATTGGCGGTGATGGGCTGCATTGTGAATGGGCCAGGTGAATCCAAACATGCTGATATTGGCATTTCACTACCGGGCACAGGCGAACTTCCTGCAGCGCCCATCTATATTGATGGCAAAAAGGTGAAAACCTTGCGCGGTGAAAACATCTCCAGCCAATTCCAAACGATTGTGGAAGACTATGTTGCAAAACGTTGGGGATGAACTGTCAGACTTTCTGCCAACATTTCCCATGTCGGTGAAAGAGTTTTTAAGCGATGCGGAACGCTATCTTGATCGTGGTGATATTCTTTTGTCGCGCAGCCCAACACTGTCATCGTGGATTATTCGCAAAACTACGGCCAGCTTTTTCAGCCATGCGGCCTATTTATTTTTAACGCCACGCAAATCAGAAGGCTTTTACAGCACGTTCGTGTTGGAAAGTCTTTATGAGGGCGTGGGCGTTGCCAATTTCGAAAACTATATCACCGGAAAATCGCCAAGCGAAGCTGTGGCAGTGATGCGGTTTAAAAGCCACGATTTCAGCAAAACGTTTTTCAAAAATGTCGGTGGCCGATTGTTAGATGATGTGCACAAGCGGTACGACTTTCGGCGTGCGCTGGGTTTGGCCATGACAATTTTGTTTGGCATCAAATTGGGTTGGTCTCGGCTTACAGAAAAATCACCGCAATTGCGCAAATGGAAACCGGCAAGATTTATTTGCAGCGGATATATTCAATTTGGTTTGCTGGATGTGATGGCCCGGCAAAAGGGCGATCTGCAATCGGTGATTTTCAAGGATGGTTTAAAACCAACAGACACTGAAGAATTGTTGAGCACCACGCCGGAAGACATTGCCCGTTCAGAAAAAATGAAATGGCTCTATGTCATTTCACGAGGCCGCGTGCATCTGGTCAATTCTTATGCTGAGGCCAAGGCTTTTATTTCCGCCGTGAAATGATAAAATCTGCCGCCTGATTCAAAACCACGGCACTTTCGCCATAGGAGTCCAGCGCGGCCTTCGCGGCCTTTGCCAAAAGTTTTGCGTGTTTTTTAGCGCCATCCAATCCTAAGAAATCTACGAAGGTGGCCTTGCCCTTGGCTTTATCTTTTTGTGTGGCTTTGCCCAGATCGGCCGCGGTTGATTCCACATCTAAAATGTCGTCAGCAATTTGAAATGCGATGCCAATGTTTTTGGCATAGGTTTTCAGCGCGGTCATTTCTTGGCCTGCCATCATCGGCCCCGCGATGCAGGCAAATTCAAACAATGCGCCCGTTTTGCCAGATTGCATGGCCGAGATTTCCTCTAGGGAACTGAAGTTTTTTGTCTCGGCCACAATGTCTAACATTTGGCCGCCCACCATGCCCGCTTGTCCGGCGGCTTTGGCTAATGCGCCAATCAGTGCAACTGGTTGGCCTGCATCAGCCAAAATTTCAAACGCGATGGTGAGTAGCGCATCGCCCGCCAGAATGGCCGTCGCTTCATCAAATTTTTTGTGGGTTGTGGGAAGGCCGCGGCGCAAATCATCATTGTCCATCGGGGGCAAATCATCATGCACCAGTGAATAACAGTGGATGCATTCCAGCGCCGCCGCAACGGGCAGGGCGCGATCACCGGGCACCCCTGAAAGCTTAGCGCTTTCTAAAACAAAAAATGGTCGCAAGCGCTTGCCTTGGCCCAAGGCCGCATAGCGCATGGCGGCGTGCAGGCGGTTGCCACTTTCGTTGGGTAAAAGGGCATGAAGCGCTGCCTCTGTTGCAAGGGCCGCCTGATTAAGCGCATTTTCAAATTCTGTTTTTTCAGTTGCTGCCAAAATGTTTCGTCCCGTGCTAGTGCTGTTCCTAGTGGCAATGACGCCAGAATTCAACCAATGAGCAATCGCCTGTTTGAAAACATAAGAAACTTCTGGCGTCTGCGGTCGCGGTGGCAACGCTGGGCCTTGGGCGTTGTTGGCTTTATTGTGTTTTGGCCTGTTGTGATGACATTGGTTTATGGCGTGGTGCCTGTGCCCATTTCAAATTTGATGATTTTTCGGTTGTTTTCAGGCAATGGCCTTCACAAAACTTGGGTTAGCCTTGATAACATTTCGCCTTATCTTGAGAATGCTGTTGTCAGTTCAGAAGACCAGCGGTTTTGTGAACATCACGGCGTGGATTGGGTGGAATTTCATGAAGCCACCGGCAATGGTTCGCCACGGCGCGGGGCCAGTACCATCTCGATGCAAACCGCCAAAAATATGTTTTTGTGGGAGGGGCATAGCTATGTTCGCAAAGGCATTGAAATTCCGCTGGCCTATTATATGGACGGCGTTTGGACAAAGCGGCGCATGATGGAAGTATATCTGAACATTGTTGAATGGGCGCCGGGGGTTTATGGCGCAGAAGCGGCTGCCCAATATCACTTCAAAAAATCGGCCGCACAGTTAACGCGGCGTGAAGCGGCCTTGTTGGCAGCGGTTTTGCCAAACCCCATTAAGCGCAGCGCCGGCAAACCTTCGGGCTTTGTGAAAGTGCTGGCCAATCATATCATGCTGCGAATGGTGGGCATGGATGCTTATGTGACTTGTCTCTCTCAGAATCCTCGTCTATAAGCCCGATTATGAATTGAAGGCCTTTAACGCCTTTTTAAATATTATTATTGTTTTTCAGAGGTTTAGAAATGGCTGTACCACGCAAGAAAATGACCAGAAGCCGCATCGGTATGCGCCGTTCGGGCCAAAAAATGCAAACTGTAACTTGGATTGAAGATGCCAAATCTGGTGAACTTCGTCGCCCACACCATGTTGATTTGAAGACTGGCATGTATCGCGGCCGCCAAGTTTTGGACGTTAAGGCCGACGTTTAATCGGTCTCAGCGTGAAAGTTTAAAAACCGGCTTAGGCCGGTTTTTTGTTTTTAAACCATGCCTGTAACGCTTTGCTTTATCTCTGCTGTTTAGTTTGGCCTCAAATTTGCAGAGTTTGAGGCATGTTGGCAGGATATTGGAAAAATTTGAAAATCAACGTGGTCAGCGGCGGTGCTGGCCATGCACGAGCAGGGGGTTGGCGCGCTTTGACGCGCTTTGCCTTGGAGCCTGCTGGCTTTAACGCGCCAGAACTGTTGCTTCCCATTTTGAGCAAGCGCGACGATTCAAGTTTGCTTTTGATCGAAAATGAAACATCCACATTGATGGCTTTGCCATTTGTTTCAACACGCTTGGTAGAATCCAGTTTTGTCTCCCCGCTGTTGGCCAGCGGTGTGCCCCATGTGGCATTATCAGCCCATGATGAAACGTTAACAGCTTTTCTCAAAAATCAAACCACGCCATTTTTATTCAAGGCGCTTCCAAGCGAGGGCAAATTTTTCAAAGCCCTCAAAGAATTGGCAGAGCATTTTACCATCACGCAAAGTTGGCAACGCGCCTGCCTTTTAACAACAGGCACATTTGATTCATGGATGACTAAAAACTTTGATCAGAAGCGCCGCAAAGAATTTAAGCGGTTGCGCAATCGATTGAGTGAGCAAGGCACGTTAACGCTTGATGTTCTGAAAGGCTCTGAGGGCCTTGAACCGTTTATTCGTGACTTGATGGAACTCGAAGCCGCTGGCTGGAAAGGCAAACGCGGCACAGCATTGTTGAACGACGCTGACTTGCAATTCGCATTTCGCGCTTCCATGATCAATCTGGCTGCGGGTGATAAGCTTCGGTTTTGGCGTTTGGCATTGGATGGCAAGCCCATTGCGGTGCTTTATGCCATTGTTGAAGGCGATCAGGCGTGGCTTGGCAAAATTGCATATGATGAGAATTTTGCAAAATTCTCGCCCGGTGTTCTGCTTATTCTCGATGCAACAGAAAGCTTCTTTGCCGAGAAAAAAATCAAACGTGTTGATTCCAGCGCCATTCCCAATCATCCGATGATCGACCGCATTTGGCGCGACAGAATTGCCATGGCAGATGTTTTGGTTGCTGGAGAAAGTGTGAGCCCGCGGCGCTTTGCGCTTACGCTGAAGGCGCTGAATATTAAACAGCAGCTGCGCGCCAGGGCCAAATCGATTTACTATCAATTGACCAGAAGGAAAGTATCATGAGCATTGTGGTGGTTGACAAAGCAGTTGCGCATCAAAACTTTTTGAAAAGACCATTTCAGCTGCAACATAAACTTGCCGACAATCCGCTTTTCTCATTGGCGCGTCTGGTGCAATTGGCAAAGTCTATGCCGGCTGATGCCATTGAATATAATTCAGGCAAAGTTGCTGTTGGGGTGAAGCCAGAAGACATTCCAAAAATCAATATGGCCGCCGAAGATGTTATCAAATCCATCGAGACCGCCAGTGCTTGGATGGTGATCAAGCATGTGGAAAACGATCCGGCATACAGCGCCATGTTGCATCAGTTTGTGCAAGAGGCCAATGCAGCAGCGGGGCGCAACGCGGCCGATTATTCAGATGTTGAAGGCTTTATCTTCGTGTCTTCCGCCAAAGCCACAACGCCTTTTCATATTGATATGGAAGAGAACATCCTGATCCAAATTAAAGGCGACAAATTTGTGCGCACATTTGATAACGCGGGTTGTGTTTTAGTCAGCGAAGAAGATATGGAAATTTCGCCTGCCGTGCATCGCAATCGCCACTATGATGAAAGCTTTGAAGCGCGATCAACTTTACACACATTAAAGCCTGGCGATGCGGTTCACATGCCCTACACAATTCCGCATTGGGTGAGTACGGGCAACACCTATTCCATATCCATGGCGATGACATGGAAAACGCCGGAAGTGAAACGGCTGAACAAAATTCGTTTGATGAATGGCACCTTGCGCCATTATGGCATGCCACAAAAGCCACCTGGCACGCGCCCAGCATGGGATGCAACAAAAGTTGTTTTGCATGATGTGATGCAGGCGTCATTAATGCCCCTGCGCAAGTCTGAAACATTGCGCAGGGTTATTCGTGGAATGATCTATGGCAAGAATGCCAATTATTACTTGCAACCCAAAAAGGGCATGTAGGCTTAGGCCAACAGCGTTTCGGCTTTCACGTACGCGTAGCCCAAATCATCAGCCACTGCCTTATAGGTCACATGGCCCATGGCCACGTTCAGGCCATTGCGCAGATGCGCATCATCATGCAGGGCTTTTTTCCAGCCCTTGTTGGCAATGTTCAATGCGAATGGAAGTGTAACGTTGTTCAAAGCGAAGGTTGATGTGCGCGCCACACCGCCTGGCATATTGGCCACGCAATAGTGAACCACATTATCAACCACATAGGTTGGCTCGGCATGCGTTGTGGCTTTTGATGTTTCAGCACAACCGCCTTGATCAATGGCCACATCCACAAACACGGAACCTGGTTTCCAATCTTTCAGCATTTTGCGCGTCACAAGTTTTGGTGCTGCAGCACCGGGGATCAGAACGCCACCGATTACAAGATCTGCCGAGGCGCATTCATCTTCAATGGCGCCCTGCGTTGAATAGAGTGTTTTTACGCCAAGGCCAAAACGAGCCACCAATTCTTCCATGCGGTCGGTTGAGCGTTCGATGATGGTGACATCAGCGCCCATGCCGATGGCGATTGCGGCGGCGTTGGTGCCGACAACGCCACCACCCAAGATAACAACCTTGGCAGGGGCAACGCCCGGAACGCCGCCCAACAACATGCCGCGCCCGCCTTGGGCTTTTTCGAGACAATGCGCGCCTGATTGAACCGACATGCGGCCTGCAACTTGGCTCATGGGGGCCAGCAAAGGCAGGCCGCCGCGTGCGGATGTTACGGTTTCATATGCAATGCAGATGGCACCAGATTTGACGAGATCTTTGGTTTGTTCAGGGTCTGGAGCCAGATGCAAATAAGTATAAAGAATTTGGCCTTCGCGCAGCATGGCCCGTTCTTGGGCTTGAGGCTCTTTCACCTTGATGATCATATCGGCTTTGGCGAAAATTTCTTTGGCATCGGCAACAATTTTGGCACCTGCTGCTTCATAATCCGCATCGCTGGAGCCTATGCCTTGGCCTGCGTTTTGTTGCACTGAAACGGTGTGGCCGTGGCGCACAGCTTCGCGCACGGATGTTGGCGTGAAGCCAACACGATATTCATGGTTCTTGATTTCTTTTGGTACGCCGATGTGCATTGCA
>JAYWFC010000067.1:0-5489 GCA_043778995.1 Aestuariivirga sp. | reverse complement strand
GTGCCAGATACATTGGATTGCGTGAATAGTTGAACGGGCCAGAGGTGACAAGGTTTGAGACGCGTTCGATATGCACAGGATCAAGTGTCGTTTCATTTTTGCGAAATGAAAACACGGCGGCGGGCGCCAACAACGCCGCAACTACCACAAAGAACAGCACCAAAACTAATTTGAGCAAAAAGCCTAAGTGCCAGCTGTGGGTGAAGTGAGCAACAAGCCACATCATCAATGCAGTGAAGACGAACAAAAGTGGCGGGGGAATTTTGTTTTCAAGTGCGTTCACGGCAGTTCTCCCAAGCCACCAGCTTAGCGCGATGACCCCAAAAGAAAAGCCCGGATTTCTCCGGGCTTTTCAATTCAAATGTTAAACAATCACTCTGCCGCAACGGGTGGCAGTTGGCTTTTTTGTTGTTCTTCCAAGATCAATTTATCGCGCTTATCTGCAATGGCGCGGAAGCGTGCAAGCATGCCGCCTGTGCCAGCAGGGATCAAACGACCCACGATAACGTTTTCTTTCAAGCCATCCAGTGTGTCGATCTTGCCTTGAACGGCAGCATCGGTGAGCACGCGGGTGGTTTCTTGGAACGACGCAGCCGAGATGAAGCTGCGGGTTTGCAGCGACGCCTTGGTGATGCCGAGCAATACTGGCTGGCCCGAAGCGGGGCGCAAACCTTCCGCAATCAACTTCACGTTTTCACGATCAAGCTCTTCCCGATCCAACTGTTCGCCAACCAGCAATGTTGACTCACCATTGTCGGTGATTTCAACCTTTTGCAGCATTTGGCGCACAATCACTTCGATGTGCTTGTCGTTGATGCCCACACCTTGCAGACGGTAAACTTCCTGGATTTCGTTGACCAAGAATGCGGCCAATTCTTCCACGCCCTTAATCGCCAAAATATCATGTGGAGCGGGGTTGCCGTCCATCAGATATTCGCCTTTTTCGATGAAGTCACCTTCCTGAACTGGCAAATGCTTGCCCTTCGGGATCAGATATTCAACGGCTTCAGCACTATCTTCTTGTGGAACAATGCGAACGCGGCGCTTGTTCTTATAGTCGCGGCCGAATTCGATTTTGCCCGAGATTTCAGCAATCACAGCAGCATCTTTCGGACGGCGCGCTTCAAACAATTCAGCAACGCGTGGCAGACCGCCGGTGATGTCGCGGGTTTTGCCGCTTTCCAGTGGGTTACGGGCAAGCACATCGCCTGCGCCGATCTTTACACCGGGTTCAACCGACAAAATTGCATCAACCGAAAGCAGGTAACGTGCTTCACCGCCGCGAGGCAGCTTCTTCACTTCACCATTGGCATCCTTGATCACGATGGCGGGCTTAAGGCCCGAGCCGCGTTGATTGGTGCGCCAATCGATAATCACACGATTGGTGATGCCGGTTGCTTCGTCTGTTGCTTCGTTCACAGTGATGCCGTCGACAACATCTTCAAACGCTACAATGCCATCAACTTCTGCCAAGGCCGGACGGGTAAATGGATCCCATTCAGCAATGCGCATGCCGCGCTTTACAGTGTCTCCGGTGTTGACCAGAAGCTTCGAACCATAGCGCACTTTGTGGGTGGCTTTGTCGTTGCCCTTGGCATCTTTCACCACGATTGTGGTGTTGCGGCCCATCACCACAAGCTTGCCTGATGTATCGGTCGCAACGTTGGGGTTGCGAATTTCAATCGTGCCTTCTTGTGTTGATTCAGCAAAGCTTTCATCCACCACCTGAGCCACACCACCAATGTGGAAGGTGCGCATGGTGAGCTGGGTTCCAGGTTCGCCGATGGATTGGGCAGCAATAACGCCCACGGCTTCGCCCATATTCACAGGCGTGCCGCGTGCAAGATCGCGACCATAGCAAGTTGCGCACACGCCGAACTTGGTTTCGCAAGTCAAGACAGAACGGATGCGGATTTCTGCCAAGGCAGCTTTTTCGATTTTCTCAACATCAACTTCGAGAATTTCTTTGCCGGCGTGAACGATGATTTCATTGGTTACAGGATCAACAACATCCACAGCCGCGGTGCGGCCAAGAACGCGCTGTCCAAGCGAAATGATCACCTGGCCTGAGTCAATAATCGGGCGTGTGGTGATGAAGTTCTTTGAACCACAATCCACTTCAGAGATAATCGCGTCTTGGGCAACGTCCACCAAGCGGCGGGTTAAGTAGCCAGAGTTCGCGGTTTTCAAAGCCGTGTCTGCCAAGCCCTTACGTGCGCCGTGGGTTGAGTTGAAGTATTCAAGAACCGACAAGCCTTCTTTAAAGTTCGAGATGATGGGTGTTTCAATGATTTCGCCCGAAGGCTTTGACATCAAACCACGCATAGCCGCCAGCTGACGCATTTGGGTTGGTGACCCACGCGCACCTGAATGGCTCATCATATAGATGGAGTTGATAGGCTTGGTGCGGCCTGTCACTTCATCTTTTTTAACGGATGAAATTTCAGACATCATTTCTTCGGCAACGGCTGCTGAACACTTGTTCCACGCATCCACAACCTTGTTGTATTTTTCACCTTGCGTGATCAAACCATCAGCAAACTGTTGTTCAAATTCCTTGGCCAAAACGCGAGCCGAAGAAACCAACCGGTCTTTTGCCTTTGGAATAACCATGTCGTCTTTGCCGAACGAAATGCCAGCCTTATAAGCATTGAGGAAGCCCAAGCCCATAATGCGATCTGCGAAAATAACCGCTTCTTTCTGGCCACAATGACGATAGACAGAGTCAATCATCTTTGAGATTTCACGCTTGGTCAAAAGCCTGTTGCACACATCATGGCTGATGTTTGTTGCGATTGGCAAAAGTTCACCAATCTTCATGCGACCAGGTGTTGTATCCACAACGCGATTGATCGGTGTTCCATCTGGGCCCATTTCACGCACGCGAGCTTTCACTTTGGCATGCAACGTAACAGCACCCGCAGCAAGAGCGTGATCAATTTCGGCCATGCTGCCGAAGATCATGCCTTCACCTGGTTCATGGTCTTGCATCAACGAGAGATAATAAAGACCAAGCACAATATCTTGCGACGGCACGATAATCGGCTGGCCGTTGGCTGGATGCAACACGTTGTTCGTCGCCATCATCAATACGCGCGCTTCAAGCTGTGCTTCAAGCGACAGTGGAACGTGAACGGCCATTTGGTCGCCGTCGAAGTCAGCGTTGAAAGCAGTACATACCAGCGGATGTAGCTGAATGGCTTTGCCTTCAATCAGCACAGGTTCAAACGCTTGGATGCCAAGGCGATGCAGCGTTGGAGCACGGTTGAGCATGATGGGGTGTTCACGGATCACTTCATCCAAGATATCCCACACTTCTGGCTTTTCTTTTTCAACCAGTTTCTTGGCTTGCTTCACTGTTGAAGACAGACCCTTGGCTTCAAGGCGCGAATAAATAAACGGCTTGAAAAGTTCCAAGGCCATTTTCTTTGGCAGGCCGCACTGGTGCAATTTCAATTCTGGACCCACTACGATAACCGAGCGGCCTGAATAATCCACGCGCTTGCCGAGCAAGTTTTGACGGAAACGGCCTTGCTTGCCCTTGAGCATATCAGACAGCGACTTCAACGGACGCTTGTTAGCACCCGTGATCACGCGGCCACGGCGGCCGTTGTCAAACAGCGCATCAACAGATTCTTGCAACATGCGCTTTTCGTTGCGCACGATAATGTCTGGAGCACGAAGTTCGATCAAACGCTTCAAACGGTTGTTGCGGTTGATGACGCGGCGATAAAGATCGTTCAAATCAGATGTGGCAAAGCGGCCGCCATCCAGCGGAACCAACGGACGCAGCTCAGGCGGAATAACAGGAACGACAGTGAGGATCATCCAATCAGGGCGGTTGCCTGATTCAAGGAAGTTTTCGACCAGCTTCAAACGCTTGGCCAATTTCTTTGGCTTCAATTCGCCAGTTGCCACTTTCAATTCTTCACGCAAGCTGATTTTCAACTGGTCAAGATTGATTGCTGTCAACATATCGCGAATAGCTTCGGCACCGATGGATGCTGTGAAGCTGTCTTCGCCATATTCTTCTTGGGCTTTGAGATATTCGTTTTCGCCCAAAAGCTGGTTCATCTTCAGCGGGGTTAAGCCTGGCTCCACCACAATATAGTTCTCGAAATAGAGAATGCGTTCAACATCCTTCAGCGTCATGTCCAACAGGTTGGCGATGCGTGATGGAACTGATTTCAAAAACCAGATGTGTGCAACGGGCGCTGCCAATTCGATGTGGCCCATGCGTTCACGCCGCACTTTAGACAACGTGACTTCAACGCCGCATTTTTCGCAAATGATGCCCTTATATTTCATCCGCTTATATTTGCCGCACAAGCATTCGTAATCCTTCACGGGGCCAAAAATGCGTGCGCAGAACAGACCGTCGCGTTCAGGTTTGAACGTGCGATAGTTGATGGTTTCTGGCTTTTTGATTTCGCCAAAAGACCAGGACAAAATTTTCTCCGGGCTCGCAACTGAAATGCGAATTTGGTCGAAAACCTGAACCGGCGTTGCCGGGTTGAAGACGTTCATGAGATCTTGGTTCATGTGTCTGCTCCTTTTTTGCGGCCCCCGAAGGGTGCCGCGTGGATTAAGAAATTAGTCGTTCACAGCAGTGGTTTCAAACTCGCGTTTGAAACTATTGTTGGGCTTGATGATCTTGGCCGTTTTGCAATTCGACATTGAGACCCAAAGACCGCATTTCCTTCACAAGCACGTTAAAGCTTTCAGGAATTCCGGTTTCGAAGGCATCATCGCCGCGCACAATGGCTTCATAAACCTTTGTACGTCCGGCAACGTCGTCTGACTTAACGGTAAGCATTTCTTGCAATGTATAAGCGGCGCCATAGGCTTCCAAAGCCCAGACTTCCATTTCACCAAAGCGCTGTCCACCAAACTGGGCCTTGCCGCCCAACGGTTGCTGGGTAACCAGTGAATATGGACCGATAGAGCGGGCATGGATCTTGTCGTCCACCAAATGGTGAAGTTTCAAGATATAGATATAACCCACTGTGACCATGCGATCGAATACATCGCCGGTTTTGCCATCGTAAAGCTTGGTTTGGCCGGAAGATGACAGGCCAGCGTCGATCAACATTTTTGAAATGTCCTCTTCGCGTGCGCCATCAAACACTGGCGTTGCAATGGAAATGCCCTTGCGCACAGAATTTGCAAACTCAATAACAGCTTGGTCTTCAAGTGCGTCAATCTCGGCATTTTTGCCATAGATGCGTTGCAGCTCTTCTTTTACCGGCTTCACTTTTTGTGAAGTCGAATAAACTTCCAAGGCTGCACCAATCTTTTTGCCCATGCCAGCACAGGCCCAACCCAAATGGGTTTCCAAGATTTGGCCCACGTTCATGCGCGAAGGCACGCCCAACGGATTGAGCACAACATCAACCGGTGTGCCGTCTTCCAAGTAAGGCATATCTTCTTGCGGAACGATGCGAGATACAACGCCCTTGTTGCCATGGCGACCGGCCATTTTATCGCCG
>JAYWFC010000066.1:0-5517 GCA_043778995.1 Aestuariivirga sp. | reverse complement strand
GCGGCGCTGAACTATCTTGAAGCACAATGCCCGCGATTGAGAAAACCCAAATTAACAGCGGCGGAATAGGGAAACAACATGAAGTTCACATCAGTATCAGCTTTGGTTTTAGCAGCATTTTTGGGCACGGCAAATGTAGCCTTTGCAGATACACCAGCTCCACCGACGATTTCAGTGCTCACGGCTGAGAAAAAACCCATTGCAGAGGATTTGAACGTGACGGGAAGTTTTGCTGCGGGTGAAGCGGTTTTGGTTTCGCCTGAAATTGAAGGCCTTTCAGTTTTAGAATTCCTCGCGGAAGAAGGTGATACCGTAAAAAAAGGCCAGGTGCTGGCGCGTTTGAATTCCGCAACGATTGATATTCAAATCCAACAAACCAAAGCCAGCTTGGCGCGAAATGATTTGGCGGTCGATCAAGCAAAAAACCAAATTGAGCAGGCCCAAATTAACCGTGAAAAAGCTGATGCCGATTTAGATCGCACCAAAAAACTGCGCACTTCAGGCGTGGCCACCCAACAAACTTTTGATCAAATTCAGTCTGTAGCCGAACTGGCCCATGCGCAGTTCAACGCCGCCAATCTTGCTCTTGAAGGTGCCAAGACAGATCGCTTGGGCATTGATGCCACCATGGCCAATTTGCAGTTGAACAAATCTCGCGCCGAAATTAAAGCCCCGGTGGACGGTTATATTTCGGCCCGCAATGTGCAGATTGGTGCCATTGCCTCCGGCTCAAAATCTCCGATGTATGAAATTGTGGCCAACGGCGTGGTGAAACTTCTGGCGGAAATTCCAGAATCTGATTTGCCGCGCATAAAGGTTGGCCAACTTGCGCAGGTTACAATCAATGGCTTTGATAAAACCATTGAAGGCACAGTGAAATTGGTTTCACCGCAAGTCAACCAACAAACCCGCATTGGCATTGCCCATGTTGCCGTTACATCCGACAAACAAATCCCACTTGGTGCATTTGGCCGCGCGCGCATTGCCTTGGCCGCGGCAGACGGCGTGGCCTTGCCACTGACTGCTGTGACCTTTGGCGATAATGGGCCCACGGTTCAGCTGGTCAAAGACGGCAAAGTGATGGTGCGCAAAGTGATTACTGGTCTTGTTGGCACCAGCGACATTGAAATCACCGACGGTGTTGTGCCCGGTGATGTTTTCGTGGCGCGTGCTGGTTCTTTCGTTCGTGATGGTGATGCCGTCACCCCTGTTCAACTTGTTTCGCAATGATGGAATAAACCATGAATTTCAATTTCTCCGCTTGGGCTATCCGTCATCCGGTTCCACCCATCTTGCTGTTTGTTATTCTGACGATTGTTGGCATTTTCAGTTTCAAGAACTTGGCAATCGAGCAATTCCCGAATATCGACGTGCCGATCATTGCTGTGTCAGTTTCGGAGCAGGGCGCCACACCTTCGGAGCTTGAAAATCAGGTCACCAAGATTGTTGAAGACGCGGTGGCTGGTGTTTCTGGCGTGAAGCACATCACCTCAACCATGTCTGACGGAAAATCCACCACTGCTGTGGAATATCGCCTTGAGGTGCCCACCCAAAAAGCATTGCAAGACACAAAGGACGCAATCGCCCGCGTCCGCTCCACGCTTCCAGCGGGCGTTGATGATCCGGTCGTCACCAGTGTGGACGTTGAAAATCAGGCAATCCGCACTTACGCCGTGAAGGCCCCCGGTATGACGCTGGAGCAACTTTCATATTTCGTTGATGATAAAGTCAAACGCGCCGTGCAAGGTTTGAATGGTGTAGGCCGTGTTGAACGTTATGGCGGCGTTGACCGTGAAGTTCGCATCAACCTCGACCCTGCAAAATTACAAGCCTATGGTGTGACCGCCGCGCAAGTAAATGCCCAAGTGGCCAGCACCAATTCTGATTCCGGCGCTGGCAAAGGCAACGTGGGTGGCCAAGATCAGGCGATCCGCACTTTGGGTGGTGCCAAAACAATCAATGATTTGAAATCAACCAAGATCACACTGCCAACGGGCACTGCTGTGCGCATAGACCAACTTGGCGATGTTGCTGATAGCAACGCTGAGCAAACCACTTTTGCCCGTTATAATGGCGAAGGCGTTGTCACCTTCTCGGTGTTCCGCGCCAAGGGTGCAAGCTCAACCGACACGGCCAAGCGCTTGGACGATAAAATCGCCCAGATCACCGCTGACGCCAAAGGTGCAGCCAGTTTCACCATGGTTGATGACACGGTTTACTTTATTTACGGCAATTACAAAGCCGCCATGGAAGGCCTGATCGAAGGCGCATTGCTGGCGGTTTTGGTTGTGTTGATTTTCCTGCGCAATGTTCGCGCCACTTTCATCACCGCCATGGCTTTGCCGCTTTCGGCTTTGCCAGCTTTCTGGGCGATGAGCCTGCTCGGCTTCTCGTTGAACCTTGTTTCCTTCCTCGCCATCACCTTGGCCACGGGCATTTTGGTTGATGACGCGATTGTGGAAATTGAAAACATCGCACGTCACATGAAAACCGGCAAAACCCCTTACCGTGCTTCCATGGAAGCTGCTGACGAAATCGGCCTTGCAGTTATTGCCATCACCTTCTCGGTTATCGCGATCTTTGCGCCTGTCTCTTTCATGGGCGGAATCGCTGGGCAGTATTTCAAGCAATTCGGTTTGACGGTTGCCGTTGCAGTATTTTTCTCATTGATCGTTGCGCGGCTGATCACGCCGATGATGTCAGCCTATCTGCTGAAGCAACTGCCGCATGAAGAACATGAGCCGGGTTGGCTGATGCGCAGCTATATCTGGCTGCTGCATCATTCCAACTTGCAAGCAACGCCAGCAATAACGCGAAGACTTTGGATTGGGGCTTCTATCATAGCAGCAGCTGGCATCGGTCTTCGCCTTGCCCGTGGCGGTTTTGAATTTTTATCAGTCATCCATGGCACAGGTGTTGTCTATTTAATTTCCATTGTGATTTCCGTTCTCATAATGCTGGCCAATATAGCCATGGTTGGCTCCCTAGTGCTTTTGCTGGTGTTGATCATTCGCGCAGTTTTCAATTTTATCGCTCACCGCGTGTTCGGTGTGGCCCGCAACGATGGGCACGCGGCAACGGGTTATGCCAATTTGATGAGTTACGCCACGGTTGCCACAAGCTTTGCCGTGTTGTGGATGGCGATCTTGCTTTTTCCATTGTTGCCATCAGGCTTCATTCCAAAAGATGACTCTTCGCGCTTTGTTTTGTCAGTGGAATTGCCACCCGGCGCCACGCTGGAACAAAACCGCATTGTGACCGATCAAATGGCTGACATGATCAGGGCCAACAACGAAGTGAGCCAAGTTTTTGTTCTAGGTGGTTCTTCGCCAACGGGCACGGTTGAACCACGCCGCGCTTCCATCTTTGTGAATTTGCGTCACCGTGACGTTGAACTGCTGCACAATTTGTGGAATCCATTAGCCAGTCGCTTGCATTTGCCACAGTTTGCATGGGACGGCCGCATCCGCCCGCAGTCTGACGTTGAAAATGAAATACTGCCTAAACTGAACGCCATTCCAGATTTGCTTTGGGCCAAAATCAACCCACGCGGTGCGCGTGAAGTTGAGTTCAACATGCTGTCCATTGATCCGGCGGCCCTGTCAGAAGGTGCGCAAAAACTGGCAGCGGCATTGCGTGCAGATGGTCGTCTGCGTGCACCCATGGCACAAGGCGCACTTGACAGGCCAGAGATTCAAATCACCCCTAAAACGGCCGAAGCTTCATCGCTTGGCATAACTGCGGCACAAATGTCGCAAGCTGTGCGCGTGGCCACGATCGGTGATTTTGGGCCTTTGCTGGCCAAATTTTCCATTGACGATCGTCAAATTCCAATCCGCGTGCAAATTCCTGAAAAGGCAAGAGGCTCTTTGGCGGAAATCAGTAATCTGCGCTTGGTCAACAGCAAGGGCGTAGCAGTGCCGTTAAGCTCAGTGGCAGATGTGAAGGTTGCTCAAGGACCATCTTCAATAAAGCGCTATGACCGCCAACGCCAAGCCACAGTGGGGGCTGATTTGCCGCCTGGTGTGGAACTGGGCGACGGCACTAAAATTATCGAAGAAACCGCAGCGAAACTAAACCTGCCGAAATCAGTGAAGGTGCAAGCTGGCGCTGATGCAGAAATTCAGGGTGAAATTTTCTCTGGCTTTATCAGTGCTGGTGGCTTTGGCATTTTGTTGATGTATTTCATTCTAGTGCTGTTGCTGCGTAACTTCTTTGTGCCTTTCTCAATCCTCTTGTCGCTGCCGCTGGCGCTTGGCGGCGTGGTGTTGGCTTTGCTTCTGACCAAGCAAGCCTTTTCGATGCCAGTGATCATTGGCATGTTGATGCTGATTGGCATTGTCGCCAAAAACGCCATCATGCTGGTGGATTTCGCGGTGGAGCGAAAGAAAGCCGGCATGGAGCGGGTGGAAGCCGTGATTGATGCTGGCCTTAAACGCGCGCGACCTATCGTGATGACAACCATTGCCATGGGTGCTGGCATGTTCCCAACAGCACTGGGCATTGGCGAAGGTGGCTCTTTCCGTTCGCCCATGGCCACCGCCGTGATTGGCGGGTTGATCCTATCCACCTTCCTCAGTCTAATCTTTGTGCCCAGTTTCTACGTGGTGATGGATGACGTGGCACGGCTGTTCAGTTGGGTTTTTGGTCGCTTTGTTGGCAAGCGTGATGAACCCAAAGTGCTTGATCCTGAAGTTGCCGCAGTGGATGCCCGTGTGTCCGCTGTTGATGCCGATGTGGACGGCCTTGCGGCAAGGGTGGAAGAATTGGAAGGCCGCTTGGCCAAGTTTGTGAAGCCAGCTTCTAATGTGACTAAGTTTAAGCCTGCCGCAGAATAATTCTCAAAAAAAATCCCCGCAACAGACGCGGGGATAACTTCAACTGATAAATGGATGAAGCTGGGTGATTAAATGCCCTCAGCCTTCATTAGCGCCAAACAAAGAGAACACTTTTTCTTTCTTTTTACGTTTGCCTTTGTTCACAGGCTTGGTTGAATCAGCGACTTTCTTGATCTTCACGTCTTTCGTCGTCACTTTGCTCTTCTGCCACCAGAATAAAGGTGCCTGTGGGTCTGGAATTGAGTTCAAAAACGCAAAGGCTGTGCCATGGTCTTTGGGTGCCATGTGAAAGGTTTCTTCCGTCGTCAACTTTGGCCCGCCATCGAAGAAACCGCCTTTGATCGTCACGGTGTTGTTCTTAAACCCAGCCTTCGTTATCAATTCCCACAAAACGGCAGCATTTTCGGGGGCCAAGCGCACGCAGCCATGAGAGGCGCGCGTGCCCAAGGCTTTGACATGATATGAGCCATGAATGGCGTGGCCAATGCCGGTGAAGAACATGGAATAGGGCATGGGCGCATTGTCCCACTCAACCGAGAAGTGTTCTTTCTCCATGCGGAAAATGTGATAGTTGCCTGAAGGCGTATCAAAGCCCTGGCCGCCGGTCGAAACCAGCCAATCATATTGCTGCACGCCATCCACCATCACACGCATGTGCTGAGAAATTTTGTCGACCATA
>JAYWFC010000065.1:0-34430 GCA_043778995.1 Aestuariivirga sp. | reverse complement strand
AGTGGAGCCGACACTGAAGGTGGGGGACAGTGTCGGCTCCGAGTTAGCCCGGCGGCTTGGGGGATGGGGGACGCCAGCCGAGCAAGTCAAACTCAAATTAATTCATCAATTGCTTTTCGTGCCCACCAAAACTTGCGCCGGTTGCTTTTGTAAGCTGACCCATTGCGTGGCTTGATTTTGCGATTGACGTTTTAGAAAAGTGTATCCTGTCGCATCCCAGCGCAAAACTTCCGCGCGGCGATTATCCAAAATGAAATCGCCTTTGCTGGTTGGAATGGTTAAAACTGCGTGTCCTTCGCCGTTCTCATCAAGAACGACGGTCAGCAACAATTCATCTGCGTTAAAGCCCATGCCTTGCAAATAGCGCTTTTTCAAAAGTGCATAATCTTCACAATCACCAGCATCAACAGGATAGGTCCAAAAATCTGGAACACCATAAAGAGCGAGGTCAGTTGTTGGGCGAATCTTGGTGTTGACGTAGTGGTTGACCTGTTGAATTTGGTCCCAGTTCTCAGTCGTCAAGCCCAAGCGATCTTGTTTGCCCGAATTGAATTTGCATTCATCTTCGCCGCGACCACAAAACGCCACATAGCCGACAGGTGGAAGCGACTTTCCATATTCTGTGGCTTGTGGCGTGTTTGCAGCGGGCTTCACAAAATTTCCATTGGTAGCGGCCTGTGCCGATGTTGCCATCAAGCTTATGAGCGTTAAAACAGTTCCTGCTGCTGTTCGAATATTCATGTTCAAGCCCCGAATTCTTTTTTTGTTGTGGGTTGAACATAGCCATGAGAGATTTCGTTCGCGTTCGTTTGCGCGGTATAAGTCTATGTAATTGTTAGGTAAATTGTATTGAATTTGTTAACCATGGCGATTGACCAGGATCGGCCACGGCGGGGGTTGCAGAAACGCATTGCGCCTGATAGTTACGCGGCAACTATCTGAAATGGCATGCGGTCATGGCGGAATTGGTAGACGCACTACCTTGAGGTGGTAACGGGGAAACTCGTGGAGGTTCGAGTCCTCTTGGCCGCACCATTCCATCTAATTGGAATGTAAAACGCAGGAATGCGTTAACGACGAGGAGGGGTGAACATGAGCGATTTTTCACATGTCACCCAATTGCGCGACCCTTGGGGCGCGCTGAATTCTAATTTCATCGAGGATCTGCGCGAGTGCCTCGAGGCCCAAGATGCAAAATCGGCCCGCCTGCAAACGCGCGACCTTCACGCGGCAGATTTGGCCGATGCTTTACAGGCACTTAACTCGCAAGAGCGCGTGGCGCTGATCAGCCTGCTTGGCAAAAACTTTGATGTTGAAGCTTTGGCCGAACTTGATGAAGGCACCAGAGACAGTTTGATTGAGGCACTGCCTGCCGAAGTTGTGGCTTCTGCTATCAAGAAGCTTGATACCGATGATGCGGTTTATTTGCTGGAAGATCTTGATCGCGAAGACCGCGCCGAAATTTTGGCAAAGGTTTCGAAAGAAGATCGCGCCGCTTTAAGCAGGGCGCTGGATTATCCCGAAGATACGGCTGGGCGTTTGATGCAGAACGAATTTGTGGCTGTGCCAGAATTCTGGACGGTTGG
Source organism: Aestuariivirga sp. (assembly GCA_043778995.1). Lineage (GTDB taxonomy): Bacteria > Pseudomonadota > Alphaproteobacteria > Rhizobiales > Aestuariivirgaceae > Aestuariivirga. Next base: position 32,844 of record JAYWFC010000065.1, on the reverse strand, counting down.
CCAAGTGATTGATCATACGCGGTCTGCCAGAGGGTTGCCCGAGAACTTTGTAGAAATCTATGTCACCAACGAAAGTTTCAACCTTAAGGGGGCTATGCCGCTGGCGCGGTTGTTGCGTTCAAAGCGGGAACGCAAAATTGCGGATTTAATGGACACCGATCAAACCGTGTTCAACGTGAATGATCCGCAAGAAGATGTGGCCTATAAGTTTGAACAATACAACTTAGTTTCAGCCGCCGTGACAGACAGCACGGGCAAACTGGTTGGCATGTTGATGGTGGACGACATTCTCGACATCATTCAAGAACGCGCTGAAGATGACATGTTGCGTTTGGGCGGTGTTGCTGCTGATGAAGATATTACAGGCTCGGTTTTAGAAACCACACGTTTGCGCTTTGCATGGTTGTTTATCAATCTGCTTACCGCTGTTTTGGCTTCATGGGTAATTTCGTGGTTTGATGCCACCATTCAACAAATGGTGGCCATTGCGGTGTTAATGCCGATTGTTGCTTCGATGGGCGGAAACGCTGGCACCCAAACAATGACTGTTGCAGTGCGCGCCTTGGCCACACGGCAGCTTGGGCCGTTCAACGCCATGAAAGTGGTTTGGCGTGAATGCGCTGTCGGTCTGATCAATGGATTTTTGTTTGCAGTGATTATTGGGCTTTTCACTTGGGCTTGGTTTGGGTTTGGGGCCTTGGGCATTATTATCGGTGCTGCGATGATTATTAATTTGTTGGCCGCTGCCTTGGCCGGAATTCTTTTACCACTTGTGATGGATCACTTTGAATTTGACCCCGCAGTATCAGCCGCCGTGTTTTTGACCACGGTGACGGATGTGGTTGGGTTTTTCTCATTCTTGGGGCTCGCCAGCTTGTGGCTTAGGAAGGGTTGAACTTGATGCGGCGCATTTTAGCCATTCTGATTTTGATCGTTACTTTTTCTGTTTCGGCCCATTCGCGTGACGCAACTTGGGCCAAGCCTTTGGTTTTGGCAGGGGCTGGAAATTTGAACCAAGTAACGCCGAATTTATATCGGTCAGCCCAACCAAGCGTCCAGGGGTTTAAAAATCTCGCGGCCAGCCTACACATTCAAACGGACTTGAATTTACGCGAAGGTGCCAACGAAATTGATATGCTCAAAGGCACCGGCATTGTTGGGGAACACGTTCCTATGACAACATTCATCACCCAAGATGAAGTGATCAAAGCCTTGAAAATTATCATCGCGGCCCAAAAGAAAGGCCCGGTCTTGGTGCATTGCCAGCGCGGCGCTGATCGAACCGGTGCGGTTATGGCGATGTATCGCATCGTTGTTCAAGGCTGGACCAAGCAAAAGGCTTTGGACGAAATGGAACATGGTGGCTATGCGTTCAACCCGATTTTGATGAATATCCCTTATTTCATCAATCATGCCGATATTGCGGCCTATCGCGCTGCACTTGCCATTTCGCCTTAAGATCGCTAGAAGCCCTTCAAATCCCGCTTTATATTAGGAGTTATTATGGCACGTGTGACCATTGAAGATTGCATTGACAAGCTTCCAAACCGTTTTGAATTGGTGCTTTTGGCATCGCATCGTGCGCGTAACATTGCGCAGGGCACCCCCATTATGGTTGAACGCGACAATGACAAAGACCCCGTTGTTTCATTGCGCGAAATTGCTTCTTCGCACATCAACACCGATGATTTGCGCGAAGAATTTATCCACGCCATGCAAAAGCAGGCTGAAGTTGACGATGCCGAAGAAACCGAAGTTCCAATGATCACCCAATCGGGCGATATGAGCATGGTTGACGATTCGGGTGATAGTGCGCCGATGGAGCAAATGACCGAGGAAGAATTGTTGCGCGGCCTTGAAGGCCTGCCGCCAGCTGAAAGCCCAGGCAGCCAGCGCAACGGTTATTGATCTTATTTCACAAAGTTTTACGCCGGGCCTAGCGCCCGGCTTTTTTTTGCTTATTCTGCACTTATGATGCGTCAATATGAATTGGTGGAACGGGTTCAGAAATATGACCCGAATGCGGATGAGGATTTGCTCAACCGCGCTTATGTGTATGCGATGAAGGCCCACGGCAACCAAACCCGTGCTTCGGGCGAGGCCTACTTCAATCACCCCTTAGAGGTGGCGGCAATTCTTGTAGATATGAAACTTGATGCGGCAACCATCGCTGCAGCGTTGTTGCATGACACGGTGGAAGATACCGAGGCCACGCATCTTGAACTGGTGGAAAAGTTTGGTCCTGATATCGCTGCTTTGGTTGACGGTTTAACCAAGATCAAAAAACTGGATATGATGACGAAGGAAGCCACGCAGGCCGAAAACCTGCGCAAGCTTTTGTTGGCCATGTCTCGTGATATTCGTGTGTTGTTGGTGAAGTTGGCTGATCGCTTACACAATATGAGAACCCTTTCACATGTTAAGCCAGAAAAGCGTTTGCGCGTTGCACAAGAAACTATGGAAATTTATGCGCCGCTGGCCGGGCGCATGGGCATGCAGGTTGTGCGCGATGAAATGGAAGATATTGCTTTTGCAATTTTGAACCCCACGGCGAATAAAATGATCCGCGAACGGTTGGAACGCCTGCACCAAGAAAGTGGCGACCTTTTGCAAGGCATTGAATTGGCTTTAAGCAAATCACTGGCGGAAAACCAGATTGTGGCAGAAGTGAAGGGCCGCGAAAAACGCGCCTATTCAATTTTCCGCAAAATGGAACGCAAGCATTTGGCACTTGATCAATTGTCGGATATTTTTGGCTTTCGCGTTTTGGTGAACAATGTTGATGAATGTTATCGTGCCTTGGGCGTGGTTCATCAAAAGTGGTTGGCTGTGCCCGGCAAATTCAAAGACTATATTTCAAACAGCAAACAAAATGATTATCGTTCGCTGCACACCATTGTAATTGGTCCGCATTCGCAGCGGGTTGAAATGCAAATTCGCACCTTTGAAATGCATGATATTGCTGAACGCGGCGTTGCAGCCCATGCGCTTTATAAAGATATCAGCGAAGCCAAACAGGCTGAGGCAGGGGTTCGCATTCCCGCAACCGAGTCCAACGCTTATCGGTGGCTGCGGCATTTGATGGATGTGCTGCAAGAAGGCGACAGCCCCAAAGAGTTTTTAGAACACACGCGTCTTGAACTGTTCCATGACCAAGTGTTTTGTTTCACACCCAAAGGCCAGCTTATTGCCCTGCCAGTGGGTGCCACGCCGATTGATTTTGCCTATGCTGTTCACACCTCGATTGGCGATAGTTGTGTGGGCTGCAAAATTAATGGCAGGCATGCCACGCTTGTTGCCAAGCTGCAAAATGGCGATGAAGTTGTGATTATTCGGTCTGACGCGCAAACTCCGCCGCCTGCATGGGAGGCAATTGCTGTCACCGGCAAAGCCAAGGCCGCTATCAGGCGGGCAACGCGGGCAGATATTCGAAAGCAATATACGGGCCTTGGCCGCGAGATGGTTGAAAAGCTTCTGGCGCGGCAGGGCAAAGAATTTTCTGAAAAAGAAATGGCAATTGCCTTGCCCCGTGTGGGCCACCGCAACAGTGATGATGCCTTTGCCGCAGTTGGGCGGGGCGACTTGGTTCCCGCTGACTTGTTAAAAGCCATGGGATTGGTTGTTGATGAAAAGGACGCCAAAGCCAGCAAACGCAAATCTTCCAAAGTTCGTGATTTGCAAGAAGGGCAGTTTTCATTGCCCGTTCGCGGCGCTGCTTCCAACATGGCTTTGAAAATTTATCCACTCACAGGTGCTGTGCCAGGCGAACGGATTGTGGGCATTATTACGCCAGGCGAGGGGATTACGATTTATCCGATTTTTGCCGAAGCTTTGGAACAGTTTGACCAAGAACCAGAACGTTGGGTGGATTTGGCCTGGGGGGTTGCTGAAGAAGGCATGCGTTTTCCCGCGCGGTTGAGCATAACACTGATGAATGAAGTGGGAGCTTTGGGCCAGGTTGCGCAGACCATTGGCGAATATGGCGGAAACATCGACGAGCTTACGATGCAGGCGCGCCATGGCGTTCGCGACTTTTTTGAGCTTCGCATTTTGCTTGAGGTTTTTGACATCAGGCATTTGAACGAGATTATGAATGGGCTAAGAGCAAAACCCTTGGTGAATGAAATTAACAGAGTGGCAGGATGATGCTTTCGCAGATTGAAGTTTTAGATGAGTTTCGTGCAGCGGGCGCTTTATTAGAGGGGCACTTCATTTTATCATCTGGCCTTCACTCTCCGCGCTATCTGCAATGCGCACGGGTGTTGATGGACGCCGCACGCGCTGATCGGTTGTGCAAATCTTTGGCTGAACAGGTGCGCAGCGGCGCACATGGCAAAATTGATTTGGTAGCATCCCCCGCCATGGGCGGCGTTGTCGTGGGTTATGAAATGGGCCGCCAACTTGGTGTGCCTGCGATTTTTTTTGAACGTGTGGATGGCAAATTGGTTTTGCGCCGAGGCTTTAATATTGAAAAGGGTGCACGTGTTTTGATGGTGGAAGATATCGTCACCACGGGCTTGTCATCTCGCGAATGTATTGATGGCATTACGGCGGAAGGTGGCGTGTGTATTGCGGCTGCTTGCCTTATCAATCGATCAGGCGGCAAGGCTGATGTGGGTGTTCCGTTATATGCGCTGACGTCTTTGGACGTGCCCACATATCCCGCAGACCAACTGCCGCCAGAATTGGCGAACGTGCCTGCGGTGAAGCCCGGAAGCAGGGGCCTGAATAAATGATCTTGGGGATCGGCAATGACATTGTTGATATCAGGCGGGTTGAGAAAACACTCGAACGCTTCGGCGCAAGGTTTACCGATCGTATTTTTACGGAAACTGAAAAGCGCAAATCTGACAGGCGGGTTTTGCGCGCAGCATCCTATGCCAAACGCTTTGCAGCAAAAGAGGCATGTTCCAAGGCTTTAGGCACGGGCTTTCGGCGCGGTGTATTTTGGAAAGATATGGGCGTTGTGAACGAGCCATCAGGAAGGCCAACGATGGTTTTAACCGGCGGGGCCAAAGCACAACTTGATCGGTTAACCCCCCAAGGCATGACGGCCAAAGTGTTTCTAACGATCACAGATGACATGCCTTATGCCCAAGCCGTGGTGATTATCGAGGCCTTGCCCGCAGTGTGACATGTGCGCCACAGTGGTCTGCCATGAATTGGGCGTGATTGCATCACAAAGCGATTGAACTATATAGAGTTTTCGTAAGCGGGCGTGTCCGCTTGACAAGGTTGTTTGATGAGCAAAGATTCATACATGTTTGGAGATAAATCACTCGGCGCCGAAATGTGGGAAACCGCAAAAGTTATTGTGCAGGCCTTGGCCATTGCATTTTTTGTGCGTCTGTTTTTGTTCCAACCTTTTAACATTCCATCAGCATCCATGTATCCCACTTTGAACATTGGTGATTATCTATTCGTTTCAAAGCTTTCTTATGGATATGGCAAGTATTCATTTAACTTCCAATTGGGTGGTTTTTCGGGCCCGCCGATCGTCAAATGCTGTAACTTTGTGGATTTTCCGGGCCGCAAAATTTTGCCAGATTTGCCTAAGCGTGGCGATGTGGCGGTGTTCAAATATCCGCAAGATTTGACCATTGATTACATCAAGCGTGTGATCGGCCTGCCGGGAGATCACATTCAAATGAAAAATGGTGTGTTGTTCATCAACAACCAAGAAGTGAAAAAAGAACGGATCGAAGACTTTGTTGACCCCAATGGCGAAAGCGGCCGTGGGCCGGTTGTGGCGCAATTTCGTGAAACCTTGCCAAATGGCGTGATTTATAATGTTTTGGATTTTGGCCAGACAGACGAAGACAACACTGAGGAATATGTGGTTCCGGCCGATCATTATTTCATGATGGGCGATAACCGCGACAACAGCCAAGATTCGCGCTTTCTTGATAAGGTGGGTTATGTGCCCATCGAAAACTTTGTGGGCCGCGCAGATATCATTTTCTTCTCGTTCAAACCGAGTGCTTCGCTTTTCCAACCTTGGAATTGGCCATTTGAAATTCGCTATTCGCGCTTTTTCAACTGGGTACGCTGAGTTTGCAACAGACTGCGGCATTGGCGAAACTTGAAGATCTGATTGGTTATAATTTCAAAGATGCAAGTTTGGTGGCGATGGCCTTCACGCATGGCAGCCACAAAAACAAGCTGGTTGATTATCAACGGCTCGAATTTTTAGGCGATCGTGTTTTAAGTCTGGTGATCGCGCAAGATCTCTATCAACGCCACGCTGATGAACGCGAGGGAAAGCTCGCTGCAAGGTTAAGCCTTTTGGTGCGGGCAGAAGCTTGTGCCGCCGTTGCGCAAGCCTTGGGGCTTCAGGAGTTTGTTCTTCTGGGGGCAGTTGAAAAACGCAAAGACGTTCACAAAGCCGCATCAGTTCTTTCAGATGTGGTTGAGGCCTTGATTGGTGCTATTTATATTGATGGCGGATATGAGCCAGCGCAGCGATTTATTTTGCATCATTGGCAAGATATGCTGGTAAAATCTCAGGGTGATTTGAAGGATGCAAAATCTTTCGTGCAAGAATGGGCCTTGGCGCGGGCCTTGGCTTTGCCGCAGTATTCAGTTTTAAAACGCGTGGGAAGCGAGCATGCACCCATATTTACGATTGGCTTGCAGGTTGGTGATCTTCCACTTGCCGAGGGCCAGGGAAATTCAAAACAAGTGGCAGAGATGGCAGCAGCACAAGCCTTCATTGCGCGGGAAAGTTTAAGATAATGGTTGAGACAGTGGTTCAGACAATGGTTCAAACGATGAAGCGATGTGGCTTTGCAGCAATAATTGGTGCGCCCAATGCTGGAAAATCCACATTGGTGAACAAGTTGGTGGGGGCGAAAATATCGATCGTTTCGCACAAAGTGCAAACCACACGCGCACGCATTCGAGCGATTTATATGAGGGGCGATTCACAAGTTGTATTGGTGGATACGCCGGGCATATTTAAGCCGCGGCGCAAACTTGATGAAGCCATGGTGGGCAATGCCTGGGGTGGAGCATCTGAGGCTGATGCGGTTGTATTGTTGATTGATGCACGCCGTGGCCTTGATGAAGAGGCGCTTGGCATTGTTGAAAATTTCAAGGCGACGAGAACCAAAGCCATTTTGGTGATCAACAAGGTTGATCTCTTGCCCGCAGAAAAGCTTTTGCCCTTATCACAAGAAATCAATGCTGTTTATGATTTCAGCGAAACATTTATGGTGAGCGCTTTAACAGGCTCTGGCATTGATAAATTAGGTGAACGCTTGGCAGCTTTGATGCCAGCTGGTGAATGGCTTTATCCTGAAGATCAAACCGCTGATGTGCATTTGCGCTTTATTGCGGCAGAAATTACCCGCGAAAAAATCTATGAGCGACTTCACGATGAACTGCCCTATTCTTCCACCGTGGAAACTGAAGCGTGGGAAGAGCGCAAAGATGGTTCCGTTAAAATCAGCCAGACAATTTTCGTAGAGCGCGACACTCAAAAAGCTATTGTGTTGGGCAAGGGCGGCCAGCAAATCAAGTTGCTGGGCCAATTGGCGCGTGCTGAAATGGAAGAATCATTCGAGCGTAAAGTTCATTTGTTTTTGTTTGTGAAAGTGCGCGAGAATTGGGCGGTTGACCCTGAGCGTTTGCGCATGATGGGTTTGGAAATTTAAGAAGGTTTGGAGTTTTAAGGCAACATGGAATGGCGCGACGAAGGGGTTGTCATTGGCGTTCGTGCGCATGGCGAAACCTCGGCCATTGTTGAACTTTTTACGGCTGAACATGGGCGCTGTTTGGGCATGGTGCGGGGCGGTCGATCACGCCTTTTGAGGCCTGTTTTACAACCCGGCAATTTAGTCATGGCGACGTGGCGGGCGCGGCTTGAGGAACATTTGGGTGCGTTTCAGGTTGAGGCTCTAAGTTTAAAAGCCGGATTTATTTTGGCGGATGCATTTCGTTTGGCGGGGATGAGCTCGCTTATGGCGCTAACGCAACTGTTGCCCGAACGTGAGCCGCACCAGAAGCTTTATGATGCAGCCCATGTGGTTTTATCATCGATGGAAAATGATGATGTGTGGCCCGCCTTGCTGGTGCGTTGGGAAATGGGCTTGCTTGATGAATTGGGCTTTGGGCTTGATCTTTCCAAATGTGCGTCAACTGGCACAACGCATGATTTGATTTATGTTTCACCACGCACAGGCAAAGCCGTTTCTCGCGATGCCGGAATGCCTTATCACGATAAGCTGTTTGGCCTGCCGGCATTTTTACGCGGGGCAGAGGGGTTATCAGCCGCTGATATTTTGGCGGGCTTTAAACTGACGGGTTATTTTTTAGAACGCCATATTTTTCAACCCCGCGCCGTTGCCATGCCACAGGCGCGCGCGTGGCTTTATGAAGGTCTTACCGCGAGAATGGCCGCATGATTGGAAGGTTGAACCACGTGGCGCTGGTTGTGCCGAATTTGGATGTTGCCATAAAAGCCTATCGTGAAAATTTAGGTGCTGTTGTTTCAGAGCCGCAGGCTTTGCCCGAACACGGCGTTCGTTTGGCGTTTGTAGAATTGCCCAACACCAAAATTGAATTGATGGAACCATGGGGTGATGCTTCCAGCATTGCTGGATTTTTGGCGAAAAGCCCAGCGGGTGGCATGCACCATATTTGTTATGAGGTGGATGATCTTATCGCGGCACGCGATCGTTTGGTGAAGCAGGGTGCGCGTGTTTTGGGTGATGGCCAGCCTAAAATTGGGGCGCATGGCAAACCTGTTATTTTTTTACACCCTAAAGATTTTTTTGGAACTTTAATTGAATTGGAACAGCAATGAAAATTGGCAGCATGATTGCGATTTATTTTGTGATTTGGTGGGTGGTTCTGTTCGCGGTTTTGCCATGGGGCATTCGCAATTCAACGGAAGCGGGTGTTGCTGTGGAAGAAGGACATGAACCGGGCGCGCCCGTTGCCCCCGCATTGATCAAGAAGGCAGCAATAACGACTGTTGTTGCTGCACTCGTGTTTGCCGGAGTTTATTATGTGCTGGCCAATGGGCTTTTGGGTAATTGATGGGGCAATCCCCGCCCTCTCAAAGCCAAGGTGCGGCGGGGGTGTTTAGCGCTGTGAGCATGTTGAAGGCGCGACGCTGGACGGCTGGCAATTTGGTGAGAATTGGTATGCCGAATTTGAAGAATAGATCTTGCAGAACCCCGCGTAATTTAGCGAAGCTGGTGAAGGTGTGGGTGAGTTTTAACACGTCAGCGCCAATGGGGTGGCGCAGTGCTGTGAATTCAGCTTCGCGGCCTTGCTCGATCAACCATGCCAGCCAACAGGCATCTTCCATGCCAAGGTTCATGCCGCGGCCGCCCACGGGCGAATGAATGTGTGCCGCATCGCCTGCCAGATACACATTGCCTTGCTGGTAGGTTTGCACCTGGCGATAACTTAATTTGAAATTGGTATCCCACGAAACCTTTTTCACTTTGGCATCACGCGGCAAACTGTTGAGGCAATCTTCCCTGGTGCTGATAAATCGGCCAAAGCCTTTGCCCATGGGAATATAGGGTGCCAAATGACTGTCCAAAATAGTCAACACGGCGGTGTTGTCCGAAAATGGCCAGTCGTTCAGTTCCACATCGGCGAGGCCAAAAACCTGCTCATCGGTTTCGCCATCAAAACTTAGCCCCAAGCTTTTGCGCACTGTTGAATGCGCGCCATCAGCCCCAATTAGAATATCCGTTGCGGCTATTTTGTCAGTGCTCAATTGGCATTCGACGTTGTCCCCAACTGAAAAAGATCCAAGTGCCGTATTTTTTTCAACCGCCACACCCATTTGCAAAAGTTTTTGGATGAGGATTTTTTCGGTTTCTGATTGAGCCAGAACCAAAAGAAAATTGAAGCGATGCGGAATTTGGCTGAGATCTATGCGCGCCAGAATTTTTTCGTTGCGGCGGATCACCACTTGCGTAACGCGATTTCCCGCAGCCAACATCATTTCAGTAACACCCGAAGGTTCCATCAGGTCTAATGTACGGTTGTTCACCACCAAAGCGCGTGACTCTGCGGAGACTTCTCCATCCGGGTCTATGATGCGCGGCGCGAAGCCTCGGCGCGTCAATTCCATTGCGGCTGTAAGGCCCACTGGGCCTGCACCTGCGATCAGAATGCGCCTGTCAGAAATAGTCTTGGCCATTGTCCGCGTCCTTTGAATGAAGTGATTAGGATTCGCTCATGCAACAATCTAAGATCAAGCTAGGCAATTTCACCATGAATATTTATTTATTTTATTGAAATAAAAGGAAAAATATCACTTTTTCTTGCTTTCAATATCGGGCGCTTTTGGGAATCTTGATTTCAAGTCGCGTTCCGTGACGCTGAGGTGATTGCGGGTATATTGCTCCGATGCATCACGCAGGGGTTGGAAATCCCACGGGAAATGACTGCCGCGTTTCATGGCTTCAAACAACATCAGTCGCGCTTGCTGGCTTTGCAACACTTGCTCATGGATTTTTGGAATATCAAATTTCGCTATCGTTTCGGCGTGGAATTTTTTTGCAAGCGGATGCGATGCAGCAAGATTATTGAGTTCGTTCGGATCATCCACCAAATTGAAAAGTTGATCTTCGTCTGTGGGTGCGTGGATATATTTCCACGGTCCACGGCGCAGCATATACATCGGCGACACGGTGCCTTCGGCCAGATATTCGCCCCAAGCAGTTGCATCGGGATTGTCTTCAGCCCCATTCAGCAATGGCACAAGCGAGCGGCCATCAACTGGTTTTGCCAATTGTTTTGTGCCGCCCAAATCTGCCAGCGTGGGCATAATATCGGCAAGTGAAACAGGTTCTTTAACGCGACGTGGCTTCATGGTTTTTGGGTGCCACACAATCAAAGGCACATGAGCGGAAGGCTCAAGATAGCTCATCTTGTACCACAAGCCACGCTCTCCCAAAAAATCACCATGATCAGACGTGAAAATAATGATGGTGTTTTCAAGCTGGCCAAGGTTTTCCAAAGTGTCGAGCAATTGGCCGACAAGTTCATCGACATAAGAAATATTTGCATAGTATCCGTGACGTGCGGCGCGAAGGTCGGCCTCTGTCACGTTATAATCTGCCATGGCGGAAACATCATAAAGCCGCTGGGAATGTTGATCGAGTTCACTGCGTTGCATTGCGGGCACTTGGGGCAGATCAATATCTTCGTCTTTATAAAGATCCCAAAACTTTTTTCGTGCGGCATAGGGGTCGTGCGGATGGGTGAAAGATGCCATCAAGGCAAAAGGCCTGTCTGGCGTGAAGCGGGCATAATCATAAAGCTTGCGCTTGGCTTGGAATGCCACATCATCATCAAATTCAAGTTGGTTGGAAATTTCAGCCACACCCGGTTGCAGCACGGATGTCATGTTGTGATACCACCAATCAATGCGTTCCTGCTTCAAGCGCCAATCTGGTGTCCAGCCAAAGTCTGCTGGATAAATATCTGTTGTCAGGCGTTCTTCAAGGCCGTGAAGTTGGTCTGGCCCCACAAAGTGCATCTTGCCGGAAAGGCAAGTTTGATAGCCCTGCAAACGCAAATAATGCGCCCATGTGGGAACGGAGGATGGAAATTCAGCGGCGTTGTCATAAACACCAGTGCGCGAAGGCAGCAGGCCGTTCATAATTGTGGCCCGCGCCGGAGCACACAGCGGGCTGGTCGAATAACAATTTTCAAACACAACGCCTTCTCTGGCAAGGCGATCTAAGTTTGGCGTTTTAACCAGCTTGTGGCCATAGGCCGAAAGATAACGCGCCGCCAACTGATCGGCCATGATGAACAGGATGTTGGGTTTGTTGCTTAAAGCCACTATATTGCCTTTATGAAAGCGATCATCTTGCTGTTAATTCGGTTTTATCAACTCACCTTATCATCTGTATTGGGAAGGGGGTGTCGATTTTTGCCGACATGTTCAGAATATGCGACACAAGCCGTTCAAAAATATGGGGCTGGCAAAGGGTCTATTTTGGCGGTTAAACGCATTTGCCGATGCCACCCTTGGGGTGGTGGAGGCTATGACCCCGTGCCATAAAAAAGGCCACCCGAAGGTGGCCTCTTCTGGAATTTTTGTAGATCAGAATGCCCAGATGGCAGCGGCTTTGAATTCATGTTCGCCACCCCAATTTACGGTGACGTTACAACATACGTCATTGTAATCTGTATCGATCATGTGGGTGTAGAGATATTCCAGACGCAGGCGGAACTTGTCTGTCACAGCATGTTCAACACCGCCGCCCACAACCCAGCCAAATTCTTGGGCCTTCAGGTTGTTTGGTGTGGTGAATGGCAAAATGCCGTTGATATTGCCTTGGGCCCAGGTGCCGCCAGCAGTGACGTAGAACAATGTGTCATCCAATGCATAACCGGCGCGGGCGCGGGCTGACGTGAGAAAATCCAAACCCATTGTATAGTTGGCGCCGGGATCGTTGTTGCTGACCAGATTTGAAACGAGGCCAGCATCAATTTCGGCACCGATCACAAAGTCGCTCATTTGATAGTTATAGCCCAACAAGCCGCCGCCCTTGAAGCCGCAGCCAGCGTTTAGCCATGTGCCGCCGCCAGTATGATCAACCAAGCTGCCGTTGATGCAAGCACTGCCGACCCAAGCGCCTGCATAGGCACCTGACCAATCATATGCTGCTGGGCGAAGCTGTTCAACCGGAGGAGGAGGCAGAGTTTCTAAATCAGCCGCAATGGCTTTTGCGGAAGGCACCAACATCGAAGCGGTGATAGAAAGAACGGCAAGAAACTTTTTCATGTGAGAACCCATTTTACTGACTGTTGAAACGCATTAATGAGGTTGAACATGAACCGTTAAGGTTAATGCTGGGTTATTAAAAAGTTTCAGCGGGGTTAACGGCGCGTTTTTGTTAGGCCTTGACGTTAAGGTTTCAGCGGGGCATTTGCATTTGAACAATCAATGGGCTTACCCGCCACAGTTTGCGGGAGTGAGCAGAAGGAGAATAAAATGATTACTTTAACTTTCCCCGATGGTGCCAAGCGCGAGGTTGAGGCCGGGCAGACAGCAGGCCAAGTGGCCGCATCCATTTCCAAATCACTGGAAAAAAAGGCGGTGGCCGCCGTGGTCAATGGCGTTTTGGTGGATTTGGCAGACCCGATAAATGCTGACGCAACGCTGCAAATTGTAACGCGCGATGATGCACGGGCCTTGGAACTTATTCGCCACGACGCAGCCCACGTGTTGGCCGAGGCCGTGCAGGAATTGCACCCCGGGACGCAAGTGACAATCGGCCCCGTTATTGAAAACGGTTTTTACTATGATTTTTTCCGCAATGAACCTTTTTCGCAGGCAGACTTTCCGGCCATCGAAAAAAAGATGCGTGAAATTATTCAGCGCGACAAGCCCTTCACAAAAACAGTGAAAACACGCGAAGACGCCAAATCTTTTTTTGAAAAAAAGGGCGAGGCCTTCAAAGTTGAATTGGTTGATTCTATTCCCGGCAACGAAGACATTAAATTTTATGATCAGGGCGGCTGGGTGGATATGTGCCGCGGGCCGCATATGACATCCACTGGCAAAATCGGTTCCGCCTTCAAGTTGATGAAGGTGGCTGGTGCATATTGGCGCGGCGATTCCACCAAGCCCATGTTGACGCGCATTTACGGAACGGCTTGGGCCACGGACAAAGAGTTGCAAGATTATGTGACAGCATTGGAAGAGGCTGAAAAGCGCGACCACCGCAAACTTGGCCGCGAGATGGACTTGTTTCATTTTCAAGAAGAAGGCCCAGGCGTTGTGTTCTGGCATGCCAAGGGCTGGACCATGTTCCAACAGCTGATCAGCTATATGCGTCGGCGATTGTCGAAGCTGGATTATCAAGAAGTGAACGCGCCGCAGTTGTTGGATAAATCCTTGTGGGAAACTTCGGGCCATTGGGGCTGGTATCGTGAAGGCATGTTTGCCGCCACATCCGCAGGTGAACACACCGAAGACGAACAGGTTTTTGCATTAAAACCCATGAATTGCCCGGGCCATGTGCAACTTTTCAAACATGGTTTGCGTTCGTACCGTGAGCTTCCCATGCGGCTGGCTGAGTTTGGCGCTGTGCATCGCTATGAACCATCAGGCGCATTGCATGGCCTTATGCGTGTGCGTGGTTTTACACAGGATGACGCGCATATTTTCTGCACACCTGAACAAATGGCTGATGAATGTTTGAAGATCAATGATTTGATCTTATCAACCTACAAAGACTTTGGCTTTGACCACATTGTTGTGAAGCTTTCCACACGCCCTGAAAAGCGCGTTGGCACCGATGCGGATTGGGACAGGGCCGAGGACATTATGCAAAAGGTTTTGGTGCAAATTTCTGAAGCCTCTGGCGGCAAAATCAAAACCGCAATCAACCCGGGTGAGGGCGCTTTTTATGGCCCCAAGTTTGAATATGTATTGCGTGATGCTATTGGTCGTGATTGGCAATGTGGCACGACGCAGGTGGATTTCAATCTGCCAGAACGCTTTGGCGCATTCTATATTGGCGCTGATGGTGAAAAGCATGTGCCGGTGATGATCCACCGCGCCATTTGTGGTTCGATGGAGCGGTTCTTAGGAATTTTGATCGAGAACTTCGCTGGGCATTTCCCATTGTGGATGGCGCCTGTGCAAGTGATGGTGGCACCGATTACTTCGGAGGCAGATGACTACGCTGTGGAAGTGCGCACGCAATTGCGCGCAATGGGTTTGCGAGCCGATGCAGATTTACGCAACGAGAAGATCAACTATAAAGTGCGTGAACATTCATTGGCCAAGGTTCCAGTAATTTTGGCCGTGGGCAAACGCGAGATGGAAGAGAAAACCGTTTCAGTGCGCAGACTGGGTTCGCAAGATCAAAAGGTTGCGACGTTGGCCGATACGTTGGCGGCGCTGGCTAAGGAAGCGATGCCGCCGGACTTGAGGTGAGAGAGGTCAATGTCGGGCAAAGACGAATCGAAGGCAAAGAACGAACGAGAATGTTTTGCCGAATTTCTTAAAATTGTCGGTTGGCCCGCGGATTTCACAAGTGTTGAAAGCAGAAATCCTCCAGCACCAGATATACTCTATACGTTCAACGGAAAAAGCGTTGCGTTTGAGTTGTTGTCAGTTACGCAACGTGAGTTTCTGCAACCGGTGATAAATGCTCAGATAATCTATCCCAGTGAAACTACTTTACGCAGAAACTTATTAAAGAAATTGGAGACTGAATATCGAAGTAATGTCCCGATTGAATTGTTGATCTACTATCGCAATTCAATGGCTACAAATGATCTAAACTTATTAGATGCTCAAGAAGTGCTTTGGAATAACAGCCACGATCAATTTCGTCGTATTTGGTATCTTGGTGAGAATAATCGGCTTTTCTTATTTCATAAAAATTGGTGGTCTGAAATAATTGCTCCCAAGTATCGTGAGTTTGATTTCAGCGCTGGCTAATTGGCAATTAGGCACCTCATCTGGCTTTCGGCCAATTTTTTCCAGAGGAGAAGAGTGAAATTGTTCTTGGTAAGACGGAACTTCAGCGCATTCACTTCCTCAGTCATCCCGACGAAAGTCGGGACCTAGGGCAACGTGGTGGGTGTTCAATTTTTTAAACTGAGTTGGTGTTTCTGGGTCCCGTCTTTCGACGGGATGACGAGTTTAAAATGATAATACTATGTGATGGGATACAAATACGGTTCAACACTTTCACAGGTTTCCTGATATAGATCATGCCAATCAGGATTTGATTTTTCGATCAGTTCTATTTTCCATGCGCGCTTCCATTCTTTCATCTGCTTTTCGCGTTTGATGGCTTCATCCATATTGTCGAGATTTTGAAACCACACCAAAGTTTTCACTCCGTATTTTTGAGTGAAACCTGCAATCATTCCATATTTGTGTTCAGCGATGCGATTGCAGAGGTTGCTGGTGACGCCGATGTAGAGCGCGCCATTCCGCTTACTGCACAAAATGTAGACAGCGGGGTTGAATATTTCTTTCATTAAGTTTAATCAAGCGCCGCTAAAACTGGGTCCCGACTTTCGTCGGGATGACTGTGTTTGAAAGCGCTGTATTCCGGTGAATCATTTCAACTAATTCTCCAACACCACATCCAGCACTTTGCCATCTTCCACGGTGAAGGGCTGTTTCAGAATTTTATCGCCGATTTTTGCTTGGGCTGTATAGTGGCCTGGCTTTAGAACTGCTGTTGGATCAATCGGATTGCTGATTGAAAGTTCGTCGCCTTGATCGGGCATGACGCACCACTCAATATTTTCGGCGGCATGGAGCAACGAGAAATGGGCCAGCCCTGCGTGATGGGCAACATCGAGCGAGCGCATGATGCCGGGTTTCACATCAACATCGGTGATGGCCACAACATTACTATCTGCAAACTGAGTTTTGATACGGTAACTGCCTGCGGACAGTTTAATTACTTGGCCGGGTTGGCTTGAGCTGGCGATGAGTTTTCCACTTTGCGTGCCATTGAGGGCAAAGATTTTGGCCACGCTTGCAATTTGTTCACCGTTCAAGCCCGAAAGCCTTGGCAATACGCGTAAGGCACCCGCATTCAAAACGAAGTTTATTGAAAGCTTTGTTTCGGGTGGAACGTTTACGGCTTCGTCAATTTTCACCGTTCCATAAGAAACAATCACTTCATAAGAACCCGGTTGCACCTTAATGTCTGTGGTGGTGGCAAGGCTGTGGTAGATCACTTCACCAGATTGGGTTTTTAGTGTCCAATCAACGCCTTCCACGTAAATATTACCATCTTGGGCGAAGCGGCTGGAAAGTTCTAGACTTTCCTCGCCAGCGTTCACACTGGCGATAGCTGTGGTTGCAGCCGTTGGGGTGAGCGGGGTGGCGAGCACGGAATTGTTTTGGTCATTGTTGTTCGTGCTGGCGATTGCTGAGCCAAAGCCCAATAGAAAAGCCACCAAGCTGGCAGCTTTTGCTGCGCTGGCTTGGTGGCTGTTAAGCCTTGAGCGGGTGCTATCGCCCATTGCTTGTTGTCCCCTGTTTAACTCTCCCCCAGCTCTCAGGCTGGCCTGATCTTTCAAGCAGGCGCGGCCTGCCGCCGCAACATAATGCTTAATCAGTGGTTAACGGCTTTGCTTGCATTGAAGTTGAATTGAATCGGTTGAAATTTTTCGTGCCGCCTGCAATGTGGGGCTATGATAAAATTTAATGACACGCATTCGCTTTTGACTTTTCTGAAAACTCGCAAATCGGCATCTGCGAAGGCCATGGCTGGCCCGGGGCCAGATGCGACCCAACTGCAAGACATTCTGGAAATTGCGGCGCGTGTGCCAGATCATGGCAAGCTGAACCCTTGGCGCTTTATTGTCTTTGAAGGTGGCAGCAGAGCGGCAGTTGGAGAAAAGTTTAAGGCTGCTTGGGCGAAGCTTCACCCCGACCATGGGGCAGAGAGTTTAGATTTTCAGACCAAGCTTTTCATGCGCGCACCAATTGTTGTGGCGGTTGTTTCAACGGCGGCACCTCACTTTAAAATTCCGGTGTGGGAACAGCAGCTTTCATCAGCGGCAGTATGTTTCAACATGGTTTTGGCGGCCCAGGCCCATGGCTTTGACGCGCAATGGCAATCTGATTGGGTGGCCTATGACGAAGCGGCCAAAGCTGCCATGGGGGTTTCAGCTGCGGAGCAAGTGGCAGGCGTGATCTATATTGGAATGTCCACCGTGCCGCTGGAAGATAGGCCGCGGCCTGACGTGGCGGGTCTAACAACATATTGGGGTGGGTGATGGCGATTAAAGGCATATTATTTGATAAGGACGGAACGCTGATTGAGTTTGATGGTTTTTTTGGTTTTACTTATTTGAAAATGCTGCAACGGCATTTTGGCCATAGTGAAGAAGAGGCGCTTGCGCTTTTGGTGAAAACTGGATTTGTGCCGGAAACAGGAAGCTGCCTTGGGGGAAGTGCTCTTGCATCTGAACCGCTTGGTCAAATTGTGCGCCTATGGTGGCCAGACATTGCCGCAGCCGAGGCAAAGGCGCGTGCGCGCATAATTGATGAGAATTTTGATCGCGAAGCCTTGCAGAAGCCAAAAGCCATTGCAGAATTAACGCAGGTTTTTGACGAGTTGAGAAGTGCCGGATATGTTTTGGGAATTGCCACCAATGACATAGAGGCCGCAGCCCACGCGCATATGTCTCATTTGGGTGTGGTTGATCATTTTGATTTGTTGATTGGTGCAGACAGTGTTTCAGCGCCAAAACCGCATGGCAATATGATACGATTATTTTGCGAAAAAATCGGGCTTGAGGCCCATGAAGTTGCGATGGTGGGGGACAACGCCCATGACATGAACGAGGCGCGGGCAGGCGGTGCTGGCCTTGCCGTTGGTGTTTTGAGCGGCAACTCTAATGCCGATGATTTAACGCCCCTTGCTGATCATGTGATTGATAGCGTGGCCCATCTGCCGGCGCTGATGAAAAAGCTTCGTTGATGTTTTATGACACGGCATCGAACGCGCACGGGCTTCCACTCGATCCTTTTTATGCTCTGGTTGTGCCACGGCCGATTGCCTGGATTTCGACACTTTCAACAGCAGGCATTGCGAATTTAGCGCCTTATAGTTTTTACAACGCTTTTTCTCACAGCCCACATTATGTTGCCTTTGGATCATCTGCAAAAAAGCACAGTTTAACCAACATTGAAGAGACCGGCGAATTTGTGGTGAACATGCCAAGCTTCGCGTTGCGTGAGGCGATGAATGTGAGTTCGTTGACCACGAGCGAAGATGAGTTTGCATTGGCCGGACTAGAAAAAGCAAGCTGTCGTTTGATAAAGCCTCCGCGCGTTGCGGCAAGCCCTGTTTCATTAGAATGCAAATATTATCAAACCGTGCCTTTGCCAAATAACGCTGGTGAAGTTGGCGATTATATGGTGATCGGCCGCGTAGTTGGAATTCATATTGCCGATGAATTTATAAAAGACGGACGGGTTGATACGGCAGCAATGGCGCCCATTTCACGGCTTGGCTATGCGGAATATGCCACTGTTGAAAACATTTGGCGGATGCGCAGACCCTGATTTTATTGCACCTTAAGGTTGAAAGGCAGAATCAGATGAGTCGTGACCAAAACAAGTTGGGCCTGATTCAGAGAAAAGCTTCACCTGTGGACAACCGTGTCAGAAATTGACGATAATATTGCATTTTCAATGTCTTGGAATGCGCCGTAGGCCTGTGGATAAGTTGTTTAATATCTCATTAACCATTCAGAGTCAGGACTCGCAATACGTGCAGCTTTTGCGCGTGTGTTGAGAGAAAGTGTAAGTCATGGTTCGTTGTCTGTTAGTTGAAAAAAATGCTGCAGAACGCAGCCGCATAATGGGATTTTTAAACGGATTTGGTTTTGAATGCATAGAGCGTGAAGGTGCTGATGATGCAATTCGCTTTTGCCAGGAAAGCCAACCGCAAGTGGTTTTGATGGAAGCATCTGCTTTGCCCGCCACCAAAGAATTCTTGCGCTTGCTGAATTATCAGGGCCGTTCCAACAAAAGGCCGATTGTGATCCTTTATTCGGAAAGCCCAGATCTTTCGGCCATGGGCAGCAGCATCATTCAAGGCGCTTCAGATTTTCTGGTTTCTCCGTTTGATCGCGACCTGTTGCACTTCAAACTTGAGCAAGCCGGTGCTTTGCCTCACTAAATATGCGCTAACAAAAGCTTAAATTTTACAGTGAACAATTTGTTAAACCTTCCGAGATAGCGTCAATTCAAGTTTCCTGAGTTGGTGTAAAAATGAGTGAAGTAAACAGTATTGGTTTGGATGTCAGCGTTTTTACCGGTGTGTTAGACATTGGCGATGTTGATGCGCGTATGACTCTCACGCGGCAGTTGGTTGCGCTGGTTGCAGACCCGGCGACGCCCAAGATTGAGCGCGATCAAGTTACTCCCGTTTTATTGAAATTATCGGTGGATCCATCTGCTGAAGTGCGCCGCGTTTTGGCAGAAGAGTTGGCTTTGGAGCCGCTGTTGCACCCTGATGTGGCTTTTTCAATCATTGCTGATATCGACGAAATTGCGTTGCCATTTTTGGCGCAAACGCCTGCATTGAATGGCTGGCACCAGATTGCAATTTTGCGCGTGGGCGATGAGCCGCGTCAGATTACAGTTGCAAAGCGGCCTGATCTAAGCGCTGAGGCAGCGGTCTATATTATTAAAGTGGGTTCGCTGAAAGTGGCATTGGCGCTTTTTGACAATCCACAAATCGTTTTGGAAGATGTCGATTATCATGCGCTTTACAAACGTTTCGGCCAGGCTGAAGCCATGTGCGAAAAACTTTTGGCACAATCTGATTTGCCTCTTGATATTCGTATTCTACAAGCCAGGCGCACAGCACTTCGCATGCGCACATTGATGGCCGAAAAGGGTTGGATTGCGGCCAATGATGCGGTTGAATTGGTGGCTGATGCTGAAGACAAAGCGGTGATGCAAGTGCTTGTGGAAGCAACGCCGGTTGAACGCGCCAAAGTGACAAACTTTATGGCCGCGAAAAACATGCTCACGTCGGCGCTTATCGTGCGTGCTGCTGCCACCGGGCAAATGACTGTTGTTGAAGCCGCTTTGGCGCATTTGAGTGGGCTTAACGCACAACGCGCCTCAGAACAGATGTATTCAAGATCATCGCTTGGTTTTAAATCAATCTTCAAGCGCTCTGGCTTGCCGCAATCATGTTTTGGAATTTTGCGCGCTGCTTGTGATGTTGTGATTGATATGCGTGAAGAAGGCAGCGACCTTACGGCTTCAGAATTTGGTGGGCGCGTACTTGAGGCTTTGATGACGCGCTATGAGGCGATGGACGCCGCTGATCGCGCCAAACAAATTGAATATCTTGGCCGCTATGGCGAAGAACGCATCCGCAAGGTGGCCAAGCGTTTGAAAGCAGATTTGGTGCGGGCAGCTTAAAACTTAAACTGCTCGTTCAATACCCGTTCGGCCAAAGTGTGGGCAGCATCGAAGAGAATTTTCACGCTGCGCTTTTTGTCTTCGCTAATTTCAACTTCAACAACATTGCGCACTTCCTGATGATCAGCCACGGCAGCAACCGGGCGCTTTTCATGTTCCAAAATTTGCAGTGTCACTTTGGCACGATGCGAAAGCATGGCTCCACGCCAGCGGCGCGGACGAAATGCGCTGATGGGCGTTAGGGCCAAAAGTGGTGCACCGATCGGCAAAATTGGCCCGTGGGCGGAAAGATTATAGGCTGTGGATCCAACAGGCGTTGCCACTAAAACGCCATCACAAATCAATTCCTCTAATCGCGTTTGGCCATCAATTATGATTTTTATTTTTGCGGCTTGCGAACGTTGGCGCAAAAGTGAAACTTCATTGAAAGCCAAGCCTGGATGTTTTTTACCATCGGCAGTTTTGGCTGTCATTTTCAAGGGGCGAATGGTTGTCAACTCGGCTGCGGCCAACCTATCCAGCAAATTCTTTTCGCTGAATTCATTCATCAAAAAGCCGACAGACCCACGGTTCATGCCATAAATTGGGATGCCCGTTTCCATATATGTATGCAAAGCTTGCAACATTAAGCCATCGCCGCCCAAAGCTACCACCACATCGGCATTTTCAGCAGTCGCATTGCCGTAGAGTTTCTCGAGCTTTTTAATAGCACGGCGTGCATCGGGTGCTTCAGACGCTAAAAAGGCTATACGGTGGAATTTCATTTTCGTGCTTTAATGTTTCGGCTATGGAGCAGGTTAGCACCCCTTAAAGGCTTGTCCATATCTCATGCGCCGTTTGGTTATTTGTTCCACCTGTAAGTTTTCTGCTGAATCGAAGTTTGCTCCCGATGGAAGAACGGGCGGCCAAATGTTGATTGAGGCCATGACAGATGTTTTAGCAGCGAAAAACCGTGAGGACGTTATTGTGGAAACGCAAAGCTGCCTGTGGAATTGCACCAAACATTGCAGCGTTGTTATTCAAGATGATCAACGTTTTTCATATATCACTGGCAGCAACCAACCCACGCCTGAACAGGCCGAAGCAATTTTAGAGTGGTTTGATGCGCATGGCCAAACCGAAACGGGCGAGGTTCCTTTCAAGCTTTGGCCACAGCTCATGCGCGGGCATTTCATCGCGCGCATTCCACCGGTGAAGGCATGAGCATTACGCTGGTTTTGGGCGGTGCCCGCAGCGGCAAAAGCAAGCTGGCGGAAAAGTTTTGTATGAGCCCGCGTATCTATATTGCAACGGCGCAAGCCTTTGATGATGAAATGCGGGAACGCATTGCCGCGCATAAAATTCAACGTGGGGCAGGGTGGCAGACTGTTGAGGCACCTTTGGACTTAGTTGGTGCCGTGGCTTCACAAGATAATTTGGGCACAACAATTTTGGTGGATTGCATCACACTTTGGTTGAGCAATTTGCTTTTGGCCGATGCGGATTGTTTAGCGGCGGTTGATCAATTGGTTTTGTGTTTGCAAAAAGCCGAGGCCAATATCGTTCTGGTTTCAAATGAAGTGGGTCTTAGCATTGTGCCAGAAAACAAATTGGCCCGCGCATTTCGCGATATTCAAGGCATCGCCAATCAACGTGTTGCAACAGTTGCCGACAATGTGGTGTTTGTGGCGGCGGGCCTTCCTTTGGTGCTTAAAGGGCAATTGCCAAAATAACGCCCAATAAAAACAACAGGGCCATGGCGTTGTGATAAAGTTTTAGTCCTGCATTGATGTCGGCAACGCCTTGGGCTTTGCGGCCGTCGCCCATGGTGGGCAAGACAACAACCTCACCAGCATAGTTACGCGGGCCGCCAAACTGCAAGCCGAGGCCGCCTGCCATCGACGCTTCGGGCCAACCTGCGTTGGGCGAATTGTGTTTGCCAGCGTCGCGCCACATCGCCTGCCAGGCGTGTTTTGCCGCGGCTTTACCCTGGGCATAAGCGGCGGCCGAAAACAGTGCTCCCGTTAAGCGCGATGCAGGCAAGTTGACCAGATCATCCAGCCTTGCTGAGGCCCAGCCAAAGTTCAGATATTTTTCTGATTTATGGCCAATCATTGAATCGGCGGTGTTGATTGCTTTATAAATCACCAAGCCCGGCAGGCCCGCAACCGCATACCAAAACAGGGGGGCCACAACGCCGTCGGATGTGTTCTCGGCCAAGCTTTCCAAGGCCGCTTGGGCAACTTCGCCTTCGTTCGAATTCGTTGTGTCGCGGCCCACAATTTTGCCAACTTCAATACGGGCTTTCGACAATGATTGTGACAAAGCTTCTGCTACATTTCGAACATGATCACCTAAGGATTTTTGCGCGATAAATGCAGTTGCAATAACTGCGTTGAGCAAAAAGCCATAAGGCAGGACTGCCAGTGCTTTGGCGATGAGCCAAGCTGGAAAGCCCACAGCGATGATCAAACATAAAAGCGCAATGACGCCGCTTATCTTGTTGTTGAAAGGGGATGCTTCTTCATCATTCAAACCATCATCCAAAAATGAAATGAGTTTGCCGATCCATCCCA
The DNA here is from genome assembly GCA_043778995.1 of Aestuariivirga sp. GTDB lineage: Bacteria > Pseudomonadota > Alphaproteobacteria > Rhizobiales > Aestuariivirgaceae > Aestuariivirga. Next base: position 9,369 of record JAYWFC010000065.1, on the reverse strand, counting down.
CCGGATGGCCGATTGCGGTATAAAGCTGGGCTGGATAACCGACGAGGCTTTCAATCAAAAATGCGAGACATACTAGAGCGATTTGGTTCACGATAGGGTTCCAGCAAGGGTTAGAATTTTATCAACATCAAGATGTTTTTCTAAGTGATCGGCCAATTCATCCAACGTGGTTTCGACGGTTTGATCATAGGCCAAACCGAAAGACTTGGCCCCTAGGCTTCTCAGAAAAGCTTGGCGAAACCCATCATTGGAAAAACAGCCATGAAGATAAGTTCCAATCACATTGCCACTTTCATTCATGGCGCCTTCAGGGCCATTCAGAGTTTGTGCAAAAAGGCGTTCACAATCTGGCCCAGTGGTTTTGCCAAGATGAATTTCATAGGCGTTGATCAACTGCCCTGAAAGCGCGTGCATGGCTTGGGTTTGGGTTGTGGTTTTGTGGACTTGAAGCGTCGTTTCAACGTTCAACAGGCCAAGCCCTGAAACGCTGGGGGTTGTTCCCTCCAAGCTTTCGGGGTCATGGATCTTCGTGCCCAATATCTGGAAGCCGCCGCACAAGCCCAGCACCTTGCCGCCGCGGCGCACATGGGCCTTGAGATCAATATCCCAGCCGTAAGCTTTCAGCGTGGCCAAATCTGCCATGGTGGATTTGCTTCCGGGAATTATCACCAAATTGGCGTCAGCGGGAATGGGCTGGCCGTCATTGAGGAAATGCACGGCAATGCCTTCTTCCAAGCGCAGCGGGTCAAGATCATCAAAATTGGCAATTCGTGGCAGGCGCAAAACATAAATATTTACGGTTTTACTGATGGTTGCAGCCATATCTTCCAAAGCCACCGCATCTTCGGCCGGGAGTTTATGCGCATTTGTAAAATGTGGAACCACCCCTAAACAAGGCAAATTCAATCTGGTTTCAATATAGGTTTTTCCTTCATCAAAGAGATTGGGATCGCCATGAAACTTATTGATAATGAATCCTTTTATGCGGTTTTGGTCTTGGCTGTTCAGCACATTTAACGTGCCGATTATGGAAGCAATAACGCCGCCGCGATGAATATCTCCTACCAACAGCGCCGGGATGTTCGCCGCTTCAGCAAACCCCATATTGGCCAAATCACCTTCTCTTAAATTGGTTTCTGCCGGGCTTCCTGCACCTTCGACCAGAATAAGATCATGGTTTTGTGCCAGATGATTAAAGCTTTCAAGGATGGCGGGCATATAGTTTTGGCGCGCAGCAAAAAACTCCCGTGCTTTCAGTGTTGCCACGCGTTTTCCTTGCACAATGACTTGCGCGCCAGTTTCACTTTCGGGCTTGAGCAAAACCGGGTTCATATGAATTGTTGCCGGAACTTTTGCGGCGCGGGCCTGCAAGGCTTGGGCGCGGCCAATTTCGCCACCGTCACTGGTGACAGCCGCGTTGTTTGACATGTTTTGTGGTTTAAAAGGTGCCACCCGTAGCCCGCGCCTCGCAAATGCCCGCGCCAAACCGGCAACAATAAGCGATTTCCCCACATCAGAGCCTGTGCCCATGATCATGATGGCCTTTGCCGTCATTGGGGAGCCACGCTGATGACGTGAGCGTAGGAGCCCATGACGTTGCCCAAGCGCTGGCCGATTGGGCCCAAATCGCTGCCTGCGGCATCCCGCGCATGGAAGAGCGGCTGCCCTTCACCTTGGCTGTGGATTGTTGAATAGTGAAACTCATGCCCGCGCAAGGGCATGGCCCATGGGGCGCTGAGGCTTTTCAAGGCACGATAGCCCAAACTGAGCTTTCTTTGGGCGAAGTTTGTCGTCAATGGCAGAAGGCCAGCCATGGCGTGGCTTTGGCCTTGTTTGTCGATCAATTGATCGCCCAAAACCATATAACCCCCACATTCGCCGTAAATCAGCCCTTGGAAATTGCGAAGACCAGAAAGAAACTGGCTGTTGGCGGCAAGTTTGCCTGCGTGCAATTCAGGATAACCACCGGGAAGAAAGCAGGCATCGCTTTGAGCTGGTTTTTCATCAGCCAAGGGCGAAAAAAATGAGATTTCAGCACCTTGTTTGCGCCAATCTTCCACAAGATGCGGATAGCAAAAGCTGAACGCATCATCGCGACCAATAGCAATGCTTTGTGCCAGCGGTGGCACGCGGTTTGTGATTTCTTGTGTTTGATTCGTAATTTTGGCCGCTTGTTCCAAGATATTGTCAACAAATGTTTCACGTGCAACTTCTCGGGAAGCAGATTCGATAAACTGTTCAAGCTGTTGATTTTCTTGTGCTTGTATCAAACCAAGGTGCCTTGATGGCCATTCGAGAGAGTCAATCTGACGCAGAACGCCCGTCACTTTCATTTCAATTTTGTTCAGACTTTGGCGCAAAATGGCTTCATGGCGATCAGAGGCGACGCGATTGAGAACAACGCCCGCCATTTTTAACTGGGGTTGGTGGTCACGAAAGCCTTGCACCAAGGCGGCGATGGATTGGCCTTGGCGGGCTGCGTCCACAACCAAAACCACGCGTAAATTGAGTGCAATTGCCAAATCAGCGGTTGAACCTTCTGCGCCCACTGGCCCATCAAACAAACCCATCACACCTTCAATGACCAAGATATCAGCGCCACTGGCATGTTCAATGGCGCGGGCGTTGACCGAAGAATGGCCCATGGCCCAGTAATCCAGATTGATGCAATGTTTGCCTGAAGCGGCTGCGTGGAAAGCAGGGTCAATATAATCCGGCCCTGCTTTGGCCGAGACGGCGCTTATGCCACGGTTTTTCAAAGCGCGCAGCAAACCCAAAGTTACCAGTGTTTTGCCACTGGCTGAATTGGGCGCGGCAAGAATGATGCCTTTAGCCAATTTTATTTTCTTTCAATTCGGCCGTGTACCAATCCAAAATTTCGCGCCAATCAGACGCATGGCCCACAACCACAATGGCGGGCGTTGGGGGTTCTTTAAGTTTCACGAATTCACCTGCCTCGGCCAAGGTTGTGGAATGAACCTGTTGGTGGGGCATGGACGCATTTGACACGAGTGTGACGGGGTTATCCACTGGTCTGCCGCCCGCCATTAATGCTGTGGCGATTTCGCCCAAGTTTTTTACGGCCATATACATCACGATCACCGGGGCGGCCATGGCTACGGCTGGCCAGTTTACGTTGGCTGGCATTTTACCCGTTGCATCATGGCCCGTGAGAAAGATGACGGCGTGATTGGTGTCTCGGTGCGTGGCAGGAATGCCTGCATAGGCCAGCCCTCCAATTCCAGAGCTGATGCCCGGCACGATGCGAAAGGGAACGCCGTGTTTGGCCAAAGTTTGGCTTTCTTCACCGCCGCGGCCGAACATGAATGGATCTCCGCCTTTCAAACGCAAAACGCGCTTGCCTTCTTTGGCCAATTCAATCAGCCGAAGGGAAATATCGGTTTGGGTGTGCGACGGTCTGCCGCCGCGCTTTCCGGCATATTCCAAATCGGTGCCGGCCCGAACCCAATTCAAAATATCAGGGTTTACCAAGGCATCATAAACCACCACATCGCAATTTTGCATGGCGTGATAGGCCAGAAGAGACATTAAACCGGGCGCACCTGGGCCAGCACCGACAAGCCAGACCCAGCCTTTTTCAAACTGTGGAAAGTTTTCTGCGTCTAATCTGGCAAAGCCTTGGGCATTTTGTGATTTGGTAGTTTCGTTCAGCATTTCACCCCTATACAATGAAGCAATGCGAATAGAGAAGCCCGAAGCCGAATTAAAGCGTGGATGGACAACGGGGGCTTGCGCCACTGCGGCCACCAAGGCGGCATATACGGCTTTGTTGACTGGCGTTTTTCCTGATCCGGTTTCGATAACTTTGCCACGCGGCCAACAACCCGCATTTCCGTTGGCTTTGGCCGAACTTAAAAACGGCGTGGCACGAGTTGGCATTATCAAAGACGCGGGCGACGACCCTGATGTGACGCATGGTTGCATGGTTGTGGTTTCACTTCGCTTGGGTGGGCAAGGCATTTCATTCAAGGCAGGGCCGGGGGTTGGCACGGTGACCAAGCCAGGCCTTCCGATTGGCGTGGGCGAGCCTGCGATCAATCCAGTTCCGCGCCAGATGATGATCGCTGAAATTGCCCAGCTTGGCGGCGGCAATGTTGAAATTGAAATCTCCATTCCTGATGGTGCTGAAATTGCGCAGAAGACTTGGAATCCGCGATTGGGAATTATCGGTGGGCTTTCAATTTTGGGAACAACAGGAATCGTAAATCCATTTTCTTGTGCTGCATGGATTGCTTCAATCCATCGTGGCATTGATGTGGCCCGAGCCATGGGTCTTCATCATGTGGCTGGGTGTACGGGCTCAACCTCGGAAGATGCGGTGCGGGCGCACCATGCTTTGCCGTTGGAAGCCATGTTGGACATGGGTGATTTTGCGGGCGGTGTTTTGAAATATTTGAAAGTTAATCCCGTCGCGCGCGTTACGCTTGGTGGCGGTTTTGGCAAAATGGTGAAACTGGCCCAAGGCCACATGGATTTGCATTCAGGCCGATCACAAGTGGATTTTAATTGGTTGGCCCAGCGGGTTTCAGCGCCACTGCAGGAACAGGTGTTGAAAGCCAATACAGCTTTAGAAGTGTTGGAATTATGTGGGTCAGAATTAAGCCAGCGTGTGGCCGTTGAAGCACAATCGCAAGCAAAGGCAGTGCTCGGTGATGCTTCTGTGATTGATGTTATTATTGTTGATCGCGCTGGCAAAATTATCGGCCATGCAGGCTAAGCGCATTCTCATTTTGGGTGGCACAAGCCTGGCACGACGTGCGGCTGACGTTTTGGTTTTGCGTGGGTTCGATGTAACCAGTTCACTCGCGGGGGTGACGCAAAATCCACTTCTGCCCAAAGGCAAACTGCGCATTGGCGGTTTTGGCGGTGTGGATGGTTTGCGGAACTATTTACAAACAGAAGGCATCGAACTTGTGATCGACGCCACCCATCCATTTTCCGCAAAAATTTCTGCACATGCTATGGCTGCCGCGGGGCCAATTCAGATAATCCGCCTTTCACCGCCACGTTGGGAAAAACAAAGTGGCGACACATGGATTGATGCCTTGAACATTGCACAGGCGGTTGAAAATCTGCCCCATCGTGCGCGCGTGGCAGCGACAGTGGGGCGTAAGGAAATTGAACCGTTTTTTGAACGGTCTGACCTTTCAGGAGTTGCACGGATGATTGAACTGCCGCCTGTTCCAGTGCCGCGCCGCTGGACGTTGGTGCAAGAACGCCCGCCTTTTACGGTTGACCAAGAGCAGAGACTTTTTGCTGAACATCACATTCAATATCTGGTGAGCAAAAATGCTGGCGGGGCGCGGGCCGCAAAGCTTGGTGCTGCGGCGCAAATGAACATTCCAGTGGTGATGATTGCACGGCCTTTCAAGCCGCCCGCGCAAACATTTTCCAACGTTGAAGACCTGCTTGGCAGTTTGGTCTGATCAGACTAGTCTTATGGTTTATGCATACAGGATTCGTTCACGATGCGCAAAATTCTTGGCCTTTCAGTTTTACTCTTTAGCATTTTGGCGGGGGCAGCACAGGCTGGAACCTTGGCGGATGTTAAAGCGCGGGGCAAAGTTTTGTGTGGCGTAAACAGCGGCCTGATGGGTTTTGCCTTGAAGGGGGACGACGGCAAATGGGCTGGGTTTGACGTGGACTATTGCCGCGCCCTTGCCGCCGCAGTGTTGGGCGATGCTGATAAAGTTGAATTTGTGCCAGCCACAACCAATGATCGATTTGATAAACTCAAATCTGGGGAAATTGATGTTTTGGCGCGCAACACGACATGGACAATGGAACGCGAAACCAAAATGCCATTTGAATTTGTGGGAATTAGTTATCACGATGGCCAAGGTTTTTTGGTGAATAAATCAAGTGGCGTAAATTCTGTTTTCAAGCTTAGCCAAGCTGCAATTTGCTTCTTGTCGGGCACAACCACGCAAGCCAATACCGAAGATTTTTTCAAAGAAAAAGACATGGCCTTCACGCCTGTAACTTTTGGCACAATTGACGAATTGGTGAAGGCTTTCCAATCAACGTCTGATTCAAAATGTGATGCTTATTCCGCTGATCAATCACAGCTCTATGCGGTTCGTTTGAAACTGGCCAAGCCGGATGATTATTTCATTTTACCAGAATTGATTTCTAAAGAGCCGTTGGGCCCCTTGGTGCGCCAGGGTGATGATCAATGGTTCAACATTGCGCGGTGGACATTGTTTGCTTTGATCAATGCCGAGGAACTTGACGTGAAAGCTAAAGGCGTTGACGACATGAAAGCCAATGAAAAGAAATCAGAAGTTCGCCGCTTGTTGGGCGTTGAGGGAACGTTCGGCGCAGATTTGGGCCTTGATAATGATTGGGCTGTGCGTGCCATCAAAGCTGTTGGCAATTATGGCGAGATTTTTGACCGTAATTTGGGCAAGGGTTCAAAGCTTGGTATTGAGCGGGGTGTGAACGCGCCATGGAACAAAGGTGGCATTCTTTACGTGCCGCCAGTTCGATAAATTAGATTTCGATTGCGCGCCCGCTAGCGCCGTATTCTGCCCAAGAGCCATCATAAAGTGCGTGATCTTGGTGGCCTAGTTCGGTGAGTGCCAGCGTTATGATTGCGGCGGTAACACCTGAACCACAGCTGGTGATAATCGGTTTATTGAGATCAACCCCAGCATCGGTGAATTTGCTGCGCAACAATGCATCGCGATATAACAAGCCGCGTTCTGTTACTAATTTTGCATAATGTAAATTCAGAGAGCCTGGCATATGTCCGGGCTTTACGCCGGGGCGAGGATCAGCCTCTTGGCCAGAAAACCGCGACGCAGAACGCGCATCGACAATTTGTGCCTTGGTTATTGCCATGTCGTCAATGTTGCGCACCATATCAGCATTGAGGGCAGCGTTGAATTGCGCAGGCTTGACTGCGGCAGGTTCGCCATCTTCGAGCGGCCTATTTTCTGCCATCCACTTTTTCAGCCCACCATCTAAAACCCACACATCGTTATGTCCGAACACTTTGAACATCCACCAACAGCGGGGTGCAGAAAACAGGCCCTGCACATCATAGCAAACGACACGGGTTTTATTGTTTATGCCGAGGCGGCCGACATCGGCCGAAAACTTTTCTGCGCTGGGCAGCATATGGGGCAGGGTGGTGGTTTGATCTGAAAACTTATCAAGATCAAAAAAACGCGCGCCCGGAATATGGCGATAGTTATATTCATGCCAAGCTTGGCGTTTGCTTGCGGGCATGAACCATGTTGCATCCAAGATGCAAAGGTTTTCATCGTTGAGATGTTTTTGAAGCCAATCAGTTTGAACGAGAGTTTTCATTGGCCAATGGTTCCGCTTTCAAGTCAAAGGCCATTATCGGGGCCCAAATTGCGCAAATTTTGCAAGTCAGCGCAGGCTTGGCCACCTTCTGTTTGGCAACGCCTGACCAATGCAAAACCCTGTGATTTTGGGCCATTGTAAATCGTAAACCACTGTGGTGCGATCAATTGTGCCTCTGATTGGCCAGCTTCAAACGAAATGCCCCATACAAACCGGGTTTTAGCGTTGTGCTGCCCGAAGGAATCAACAAAGCCTTCATTGGCAAGTTCAATCGACAGCGCGTCCCAATCTGATGTGGATTTTGCCTTTTCAATAATGGGGCCGAACACATAAGCATTGCTGGCTTCAGTTTTGGGTTTCATCGGCCATTGCGTGGGCCATTGCGTGCAGATTGATCCGATGGCCGCACCATCTGGCACGAAGCCATGTGCATATTGATCAACGATGGCTTGATAGATGGGCGTTTTGGCGTTTGGTTCATCAAATGTGCAAGAGCCATTGCTGGCACCATTTTCTTTCAACAAGGCTTTGCACAAGGCCGCTGCTTTTTTGGAAGCCGTTGCAATGTAGGTTTCAGCGCTGTCTTTGCCGGCAACAGCAGGCCAGAATTGTTTGGGGCTGAATTGGGTTTTGGCGACAATGGCCGCGCATCCTTGGGCCTTTGGCAGGGTGCCCACCGAATCATCTGGCCCGCGTGTCAGCCTTATGGAAACACACGAGATGCGTGGCAAAAGTGATGCGAAGTCTTTGGCGCTCATGGCGGTTTCTTGTGAATAAGCCGCAGTGCTGAATAGCAACGCGATGATGAGTAACCGCAGCAGCATTTAGTTTTCGAACACTTTTGGCGCTGTTGAAGGTGCAATCAACCATGCGGGCACGGGCAAGTTTTTGCTGCGTAAAAATTCAGGGTTGAACAATTTTGAAGCATAGCGCGTGCCATAATCACAAAGAATGGTTACGATGGTGTGGCCAGGGCCTAATTGTTTGGCCAAGCGAATGGCGCCAGCCACGTTGATGCCGGTTGAGCCCCCCATGCAAAGCCCTTCGTGTTGCAGCAAATCAAAAGCAATTTGCAACGCTTCTTCATCGTGAATTTGATAGGCTTCATCCACCACAGCGCCTTCAAGGTTTGCAGTTATGCGGCCTTGGCCAATGCCTTCGGTGATGGATGATCCTTCCGACTTTAATTCCCCTGTTTTATAATAGCTGTAGAGGGCGGCACCCATTGGGTCTGCCAACGCAATTTTGATGTTTTTATTCTTTTCTTTCAGCCCCATAGATACACCAGCTAATGTGCCACCTGAACCAACGGCGCACACAAAACCATCAACTTTTCCATTGGTTTGTTGCCAAATTTCGGGCGCAGTGGTTTCGATGTGGGCTTGCCTGTTGGCTATGTTGTCAAACTGATTGGCCCAAACGGCATTGAGTGCCGTGGCCAACCGGCCAGAATATTTTACATAGTTGTTTGGGTTTTTATAGGGAACGGCAGGCACTTCCACCAACTCCGCACCCATCTGGCGCAGCGCATCTTTCTTTTCTTGGGCTTGGGTTTCAGGAATAACGATGACGGTTTTATAACCCAATGCATTGGCCACCACACACAGGCCAATGCCGGTGTTGCCTGCGGTTCCTTCAACAATGGTCCCGCCTTTTTTTAGCGCACCCGATTTTTCAGCGGCGCGAATAATAAAGAGAGCCGCACGGTCTTTGACAGATTGGCCCGGGTTCATAAATTCGGCTTTGCCCAAAATGGTGCAACCCGTCAGCTCTGATGCTTGACGCAATTTAATCAGCGGCGTGTTGCCGATGGCTTCGATTACATTTTGGCGAATGGTCATTGAGAACTCCAATCGGCTTGTTTTGCCGCAGTGTTGCGCTTACGTCAAATTAGCAAAAAGGCCGATGCAATGCGCGCATCGGCCTTTTCAAAACTGGCTCCCCGAGCTGGACTCGAACCAGCGACAATTCGATTAACAGTCGAATGCTCTACCAACTGAGCTATCAGGGAATATGAGCGGGCTATATCAGATG
>JAYWFC010000064.1:0-2082 GCA_043778995.1 Aestuariivirga sp. | reverse complement strand
ATGCCGCATTTCGAGTGCGGTGCGATCGACCACTCTGCCACCTCTCCGCAAAGGGGTCGATATCTCGGTCGAAGCCAGTTCCATAGCTGAGGCGGGCTTTCCTGCCAACCCCCTTTTCCTGCTGCGTTTCAAGTGTTAGAAGCCCCGCCAATGATGCCCGCCACTTTTCGGCGGGTGTTTATTTTTGGAGTTGCAAAATGGGTTATAAAGTTGCCGTCGTTGGTGCCACAGGCAATGTGGGCCGCGAAATGTTGAACATTCTGGCTGAACGCGAATTTCCGGTGGATGAGTGTTTTGCCATCGCGTCTCGCCGTTCCATGGGCTTGGAAGTGAGCTTTGGTGAAAAAACCCTGAAGTGCAAAGATCTTGAAACGTTTGATTTCTCGAAAGTTGATTTTGTTTTGATGTCAGCAGGATCAGAAATTTCAAAAATCTGGTCGCCCAAAATTGGTGCCTTGGGCCCCATTGTTATCGATAATTCTTCGTGCTGGCGTTATGATTCAGAAGTTCCTTTGATTGTGCCTGAAGTGAACGCCCATGTGCTTGAAGAATATATGAAGCGCAACACCAAGCGCAATATTATTGCCAATCCCAATTGTTCCACTGCCCAGTTGGTTGTGGCGTTAAAGCCCTTGCATGATGTGGCCAAGATCAAGCGCGTGGTGGTGGCTACTTACCAATCTGTTTCGGGTGCAGGCAAAGAAGGCATGGATGAACTTTGGACGCAGACCAAAGGCATTTTTGTCACCGATCAGCCAACACCGAAAAAATTTCCCAAGCAAATTGCCTTCAACGTTATTCCGCAAATTGATGTGTTTTTGGATTCTGGTGACACCAAAGAAGAATGGAAAATGGTTGTCGAAACCAAAAAGATTCTTGATCCAAAAATCAAGCTGACAGCAACCTGTGTCCGCGTGCCCGTGTTTATCGGCCATTCGGAAGCGGTGAACATTGAATTTGAATCCCCCATCACAGCCGATGAAGCGCGCGATATTTTGCGCGAAGCACCAGGCTGCATGGTAATCGATAAGCGTGAACCTGGTGGCTATATCACGCCAGTGGATTGTGCTGGAGATTATGCAACATTCATCAGCCGCATTCGTGAAGATTCAACAATCGAAAACGGATTGAACCTGTGGGTGGTTTCTGACAATTTGCGCAAAGGTGCAGCGTTGAATACTGTTCAAATTGCTGAATGCATTATCAATCGCGGGCTTTTGAAAAAGGCCGCTTGAGTTTTAAAAAAGCCTTGCGTCGTGGAAACGCCACGCAAGGCCATTTACAATTTACATGCCTTTTAAAAGGCAAGCCACAGCCAAGATGGCATAGGCAATTGTCATAATCCAAACTGATGCAATTGGAATTATCGCAAAAACGCCAAGTGCGGCGAGCACGCCCAAGGCGGCAATGACCAATGAAATAATGAAGACGATTTGTGTTGGTGCGCTGAGTTTCATAATTGTTTCTCCCTGATTCTTGACCAACGAAGCTTATATGAACTTTTGTTTATGCCACCATATGATTTTTAATCTGACTCAAAACGAAGTCGCGTTCTTTGGCCAAGCCTTGCCATTCATCGCCTTCATCAGCAAAGATTAAAGTGTAGGGCCCTTGATAGCCCGCAGTTTCGGCGGCTTGAATGCATTTGCCAAAATCAACCTCATCAAGTGTATAGCCATTAAAATGCGCCTTGGCGTGGCACAGCTGGGCTCTGGCGAAAATGGATTTTAAGTCGGAATATTTAGTAGCACCGCCCCAGTTTCCGGTGTCTGCCAGAAAGCCCAATACAGGGCCAACGCCATCGAGAATTTGGTGCACTTCTTTTGGTGTTGCGGTGAGATCAAACCAGTTTTCTGTAACCAGTTTTACGCCTTGCGTGGCCGCGGTGTTGCACAACAATTTCAAGCGCGCGATGGATTGCGCCAAAGTTTCAACCGATGGTTTTTGTTTGCCCGCAATCACCCGGGCATGAACTGCGCCTAGGCGTGCTGCGGCACCAATCCAACGGTTCATCCACGCCATATCACGCGCGCGAGATTGGGGCAGGGTAATATCGCCATCATCAATCAACAGTGTTTGGAT
>JAYWFC010000063.1:0-14926 GCA_043778995.1 Aestuariivirga sp. | reverse complement strand
AAGAATGGTGGGAGAGGTAGGACTCGAACCTACGAAGCCGTAAAGCAGGGGATTTACAGTCCCCCCCCTTTGCCACTCGGGACACTCTCCCCCGATTTCTTGTAAAACTTTCGAAGGGCCATGCCCTTGAAAGCGTGGCGCTGTATGCCGTTCACATTGAAAGGTGTCAAGCAGAAGAAAAGTTTTATGTCATTGCCGCTTTTAAAATCGCCTGAGACTCATTGGGCAGAAACAGGCTGGTGTCTCCGCCCATCTTGGCAATTTGTTTGACCAGTGATGACGATATCATTCTGGTGGCAGGCGATGCTGCCAGAAAAACAGTTTCAATTTCAGGGGCCAACGCACCGTTCATTTGGGCCATTTGCACTTCATAATCAAAATCAGTGGAATCACGTAAGCCACGAATAATGACATTTGCGCCAGCCGTTTTTGCAGCGGCAACGGTTAAGCCATCAAAGGTGACGGCGCTGATTTTTAATCCTGAATGTTCAGCGATTGGTTTTGCCACAAGCTTCACCAGGTCAACGCGCTGTTGTGGGCTAAGCAATGCAGTTTTTGCCCCATGTGTGCCAATGCCGATGACCAGTTTGTCAACAACGCGCGCAGATCTGGCGATCACATCAAGATGGCCAAAGGTAACAGGATCAAACGATCCGGCGTAAAAGCCAATGCGCATGTTATTTCCCTTTCAACACCATCCAAGCTGCCCCACCAATGAGGCAGCTTCCACTGAAAATCTCCAAGGCCCGAATGCGCTTTTGCGAAAGCCAAGCCCCTGCCCGCCCCGCCAAAACGGCATAGGCAGAATCGCTCATGGCAGCGATTGCGCCAAACATAATTCCCAACACCATTGTGGTTTTCATAACATCGGCGCCAGCCGGAATGAACGGCGGAATTAATGCGCCAAACAGAACCAACATTTTGGGGTTCGACAAAATGACGACCAACCCTTGCAAGAAAAAGCTTCCATTGGGTCTGGCCCTATCTGCCGCCACCGCGAGATCACCTTTCGATGTCAGCAATTTGTAACCAAGCCACACCAAATAAGCCGCACCGGCATAGCGCACCAGATCAAACCAAACGCCCATCAATTGGATGGCAGCGCCCAAGCCTAATGCAGCAATTGCCAACCAGATCACCACACCCACTTGAGTGCCCAACACATTCAAAAGCCCAGCGCGTGTGCCATATTTCAAGCTGTTGGCAATGATCACCGTAACCGTTGGCCCGGGCACAATGGCCAAGGCGGTTGCTGGAAGCAGAAAGGCCAGAAAACTTGTATGCATCTATATATCCTATTCAATCTTTCATCGCTTTGCGCGGCTCATAAACCCATGGGCGTTGGCCTTGCAGGCCTTTGGCCGTTTCAAGTGTAAACCGAGACCCTGAAACATAGATTGCATAGGCCCCATTGCGCCATACATCAAATCGATCAATGCGCAGTTTGGCTTGGCGGCAGCCATAGTGCAGCGGATAATCTGCAATGATAATTTCAGACTGCGGGCAATAATCTGATGGTGCGGCATTTTTCTCTTGATGCAGAAATGCAACATTCATCGAGGCCAGAGAACTAAAGCAATCACCCTCTACGCAATCCCAACCAGGTTTTAGCGCTGCATCAGGCATGGATATTTCTTCGCCATTGTGTTGCAACCATTTGTTGCCGACAAATTTGTTCTTGATGCCATTCGCAAAAATATATTCGCCATTAGAGTTTAGAACGGCAACGTTCGCGGCGCGATCTTCCACCAAAATTGTGGGGCTAGCATTGAGTGGCGTTATCATCAATCCAACCAAGGCACAGGCAAGGCCAGCGAGACGAAACTTTCCGATGCCGATGGACACTGTTGCTATGCCAAAAAAGATCAACAGAATGCCCAGAATATTGGGTTGATGGATCAACACATTTGCGCCCGGCCAACTGGCCACAGTGTCTGAAACCAGCATGGTTAGCCAAAGGCCAAATTCCATCACTTTCAATGGCAGATATTCCAAGCCCAAAGGCATGGCCAAAGTGGCAACGAGCGCGGGTGGCATGACCAGCACACCCATGATAGGCAATGTTATGCCATTGGCCACAATGCTGAAGGGTGAAAGCCTGCCGAAATGATAGGCCGCCGCAATGCTGGATGTGCCCCCTGCCACCAATGTTGTCAGCGTTGATGCCACTATGACATTGGCAATTTTACGAAGCCAGACTTCAGCACGCGAGAGTTTTTTAATTTCCGTTGGCCCTTCGCGATGGTTCCACCACGCGAAAAATGCACCAAGGCCCATGACAGCCAGAAACGACATTTGAAAACTTGCGCCCACGCTTTCTTCGGGCGTTATGACCAAAATGATGATGGCTGAGAGTGCCAGATTGCGCAGCGAAAATGCGGGCCTGTCAACCAGAACCGCAAAGAACATCACTGCGATCATGATATAAGATCGTTCAGTGGCTGAGCCAGAGTCAGCCAGCAACATGTAAATAAATCCAAGGATCAGTGCCGCAACGGCGGCGATTTTCTTAATGGGCAGGCGCAGGGCAAAAAATGGCACGAGCGCCAACAACGCCCGCACAGCCCAAAACACGCCACCTGCAACCATCGACATATGAAGGCCCGAAATTGAAATGATATGTGCAAGGCCTGAAATTTGCAGGCTTGTGTTCATCTCAGCAGGAATTGCCGCGCGTTCACCCGACACCATAGCATCTGCCAAATGGCCAATGGCACCGGGGATAGCGGCTGTCATGCGTTCGCTGATATAGCTTCTCATGCCCCTGAATATACGCCGATATTCAAAGGCCAAAGGCACGGGGCGTTGTTCGATGGAAGGTTCTCCCACCATTCGGCCTGTAGCACCGATGGATTGAAAATAAAGCATGCGGCCATAATCAAATCCGCCGGGAATAACTGGGCGCGGCAGCGGCGAAAGATAAGCTTCAAATGTGATATAATCACCGATTTGCAATTGATCGGCGTCGACAGCAGCTAGCCTTACACGTGCGGGAATTTCATCTTGCGGAATGCCGGTTGCTTCTTCGACGGCCACAACAAGTTCTCGCCTGCCTTGGCCACGATTGTCTAAATCCGCCACATAGCCGCCGATGATTGCACCAGAGGTTGAACCGCGCAGCACCGGCGTGTGCACGACTTCTTCGCGCAGTTTAGCCAAAACAAACCCCGCAATGGCGATTGCAACAAAAAATGCAATTGTGCTTTTGCCACGCATGAACCCCAATCCGATTGCAATTGCCGCGAACACCAGTGTCAACCCCATCGAAGGTTCTTGGCCCATTTGAAAATAGGCCCAAATGCCTGCCAGCAAAAATATCGGGATCCAAAGAACAGTGTTTTGCTTTTGCCGTTCAAGCGATTTTTGAATTGATTCCAGCAGCTCAGAAAAGCTGGGCCAGTGCAACGCATTTGGCCAGGCTTGCCCTTTCAAGCCCTGCACAACTATGCTATCTGCCACCTCAAAGGCCATCGCGCCTCTCCCCAGCATTAACTTATAAGGAAAATGGCCCCGATGTCATCGACAGAATCTCCTGTCACCCGCTTTGCCCCCTCGCCCACTGGATTTCTCCACATCGGTGGCGCGCGCACAGCACTTTTCAACTGGGCCTATGCCAAAGGCAACAAGGGCAAGATGCTTCTGCGCATTGAAGACACTGATCGTGAACGGTCAACCGAGGCTGCAACAATAGCCATTCTTGAAGGCCTAACGTGGCTTGGTTTAGATTGGGATGGGGAGGCCGTTTCACAACATGGCCGTATGGCGCGGCATGCTGAAGTAGCCCACGCGTTGCTAAAATCTGGCCATGCCTATTATTGTTATTGCAGCCCTGAAGAACTCACCGCCATGCGCGAAAAAGCCGAGGCTGAAAAGCGCCCCATTCGTTATGATGGTACATGGCGCGACAGAGACGCCAATGATGCACCCGCTGGCGTTAAACCCGTTATTCGTTTCAAAGCGCCGCAAACGGGTGAAACCGTTATCAACGACAATGCACAAGGCCGCGTGGTTATTCCGAACAAGGATTTGGATGATCTGATTATTTTGCGTTCTGATGGCAACCCGACTTATAACTTGTCCGTTGTGGTCGATGACCATGACATGGGTGTTACCCATATTATCCGTGGGGTTGACCATCTCACCAACACGGCGCGCCAAATTCAAATCTATTTGGCCATGGGATGGACTGTTCCCAACATGACGCATGTGCCATTAATCCATGGGCCAGATGGGGCCAAGCTTTCCAAACGCCACGGTGCCTTGGGTGTGGAGGCTTATCGTGCCATGGGCTATTTGCCATCAGCACTGCGCAACTATCTTGCAAGGCTGGGGTGGAGCCATGGCGATGACGAAATTTTCTCGACTGATGAACTTGTGCGCTGGTTTGATTTGGACGGGATTGGCAAATCTCCATCTCGGTTTGATTTTGCCAAGCTCGAAAATTTGAACGGGCATTATATTCGCCACACTGAAAACGATGTTTTGTTGAATGATTTCATGGTTTTCCTGCCACATGTTGAGAGCGGATCTGAACTTTTGTCGCGCATTGATGCAACAATGAAGGCGAAGTTGTTGAAAGCCATGACGGGTTTGAAAGAACGCGCCAAGACTTTGGTTGAACTGAAAACCGCGGTTGCTTACCTCTTTGCCACAAGGCCTTTGCCGCTGGATGAAAAGGCCAAGGCCTTGTTGAATGATGAAGGCAAAGCCGCACTGAAAGAATTGTATCCACTTTTGGCATCGTCTTCGGAGTGGACCGCACATGCCCTTGAAACGATCGTGAAAGCGCATGCCGAAACCACTGGCATTAAACTTGGAAAATTTGCCCAACCCTTGCGGGCGGCATTGACGGGCACCAGCACTTCGCCACCCATTTTTGATGTGTTGGAAGTTTTGGGGCGCGAGGAAAGTTTGGGCCGCCTTCACGATTGCGTGTAATTTGTCAGCAACATTGACCTTTTTGTTGCGGCGCAATAGAATGATCCAACGAATGGGAGTGCATTATGGCTGAGATCGCAAAGACGGCACCGATTACTGTAGGCGGCAAGGTTTATGAAATGCCTGTGCTGCAAGGCACGATGGGCCCTGAAGTGATCGACATTGGCAAGCTTTATGCCCAGACCGGGGCTTTCACCTTCGACCCTGCGTTCACGTCTACGGCCGCCTGCAAATCCACCATTACATTTATTGATGGTGATGCTGGCGTGTTGCTTTATCGCGGCTATCCAATTGAGCAATTGGCAACCAAGGGTGATTTTATCGAGACATGCTATTTGCTTTACTATGGCGAATTGCCCACCCCTGCCCAGCGCAAGGTTTTTGAAACCGCAATTACGCGCCACACCATGGTGCACGAACAAATGGCCATGTTCTTCCGCGGGTTCCGTCGCGATGCCCACCCCATGGCTGTGATGGTTGCGGTTGTGGGCGCACTTTCAGCATTTTATCACGACTCAACGGATATCAGCGACCCGCGCCAGCGCGAAATTGCTTCGCATCGGATGATAGCCAAGCTGCCAACGATTGCGGCCATGACTTATAAATATCACATCGGCCAGCCGTTTGTTTATCCGAAAAACAATTTGACCTATGCGGCCAACTTCTTGCACATGTGTTTTGCTGTGCCTTGCGAAGTCTATGTCGTGAACCCCGTTTTGGCCCGCGCGATGGACCGCATTTTTACGCTTCATGCTGACCATGAGCAGAATGCGTCCACGTCCACTGTAAGGCTTGCCGGTTCTTCAGGTGCCAATCCGTTTGCGTGCATTGCTGCTGGCATTGCTTGCCTCTGGGGGCCAGCACACGGCGGCGCCAACGAGGCTGCACTGAAGATGCTGGAAGAGATTGGCACTGTGGATAAAATTCCAGCCTTCATCGAAAAGGTGAAAGACAAATCATCCAATATTAAGCTGATGGGTTTTGGCCACCGCGTTTATAAAAACTATGATCCGCGCGCCAAAATTTTGCAGGAATCAGCCCATGAAGTTTTTGCAGCATTGGGCGTGCAAGACGATCCATTGTTGGATGTTGCACGCGCACTTGAAAAAGTTGCGTTGAGCGACCCCTATTTTGTTGAGCGCAAGCTTTATCCGAATGTGGATTTTTATTCTGGCATTATTTTGCGAGCCATGGGTTTTCCAACCAGCATGTTTACAGTGTTGTTTGCTTTGGCGCGCACCGTGGGTTGGATTTCACAGTGGAAGGAAATGATTGAAGATCCAGGCCAGAAAATTGGCCGCCCACGCCAGCTTTATGTTGGCCCTACGACGCGGGAATATGTTGCATCTGAAAAGCGGGTTTAGCCCGCTTTTTTCTCGTCGATCAACATTGCCCCAATTTCGGCCTCGGCCACTTTTTTGCCGTCCACCATGGCTTCGGCCCAATATTTATAAACGGGCGGGCGCTTTTGTAAAAGCTTTACATGGAAGTGAACCGTGTCTCCGGGCACAACGGGCTTTCTAAATTTCGCTTTGTCGATTGTCATAAAAAACACCAGCTTGCCGGCGTTTTCTGAATTGTGTTCCAACACCAATGCGCCCGCCGTTTGTGCCATGGCTTCAACCAGCAACACACCTGGCATCACCGGCCTTCCTGGAAAATGACCTTGGAAAAATGGCTCGTTCATCGTGACGTTTTTAAGGGCGATGCCGCTTTCTTCGCCATTGAGTTCAATCATCTTGTCGATCAACAAAAACGGATAACGATGCGGCAGAAGCTGCATGATGCGGTTGATATCGAGTGTCTTTTTTGGCGCAGCAGATTCCGACATGGTTATCCCTTAAAGAAAATGGCACCCAGAGTTCTGGGTGCCATTGCTATAGATTGAAGTTTGGCTGCGGTCTAGAAGCGCGTGCCGATTGAGAAGCGCCAATTTTGAACCACGTCGTAGTTGGCTTTGATGAGCGGGATTGAATAATCCAAGCGCAATGGGCCAAACGGCGATTGCCACACGATGCCAGCGCCAATGGACAAACGGAAGTCTGCGGAGTCGAAGACGGAACAGCCTCCCGCATTCGTACAGTTCGTTCCACCAGCTGGGACCGAAACATTGCCCGAGTTAAATACTGTGCCGAAGTCGGTAAATACTGCACCAGAAATGCCTAGAGCTTCTGGCAAGCCAAGAGGGAAGTTGGCTTCAACTGTGCCGATGGCATAGTCCTGTGCGCCAATAGAATCGGAACCACCAGCATTGTTGGTTTGATGCGGACCAACACCAGCCGTAGCAAAGCCACGGAACGAATCTGAACCCTTGAAGAACTTGTCTTGCAAGTTCACTGCATTGCCCAGCGGTTGAATATGCCCGGCCATGCCTTGCAGTTTTACAACAACTTGATCATCCAACAACGGAATGAAATAATAGCCCTTGGCTTCAATCTTGGCGTATTGGGCATCACCCAATCCCGCCAGTTCTGTTTGCAACTGGGCGCGAAGGCCCGTTGTGGGCAGGCTTGGATTGTCTAAATCGTCATAGGTGTAACCCACCGACAAGGCGTTTTTCCAGCTCACACCTTGTTGGGCAATAACAGCAGGTGAAGCAACTAAAGGATTAACGCCGTTGATGTTGCGATAAGACGAAAGAACTTTAAAGTTCATCGATTGATATTCATCCAACGCAAAGCCCGTGCGCAATGCGCCGCCATATTGCGTGCTGGTGTAAGAAGACGAGATCGAGTTGTCGGTTGCGTTGGCAAAAATATCAAAGCCAGCCGACAAGTTTGTATCCATGAAATATGGGTTGGTGAAGCTGTAATCAATTGATTGCTTCTTAAAGCTCAAGCTGGTTGACAAGCTTTGCTGATAACCCAAGCCGAACATGTTGCGTTCAGAATATTGAACCGAGCCAACGATTGCTTCAACCGATGAATAACCGATCGAGAAGGTGAGCGAGCCAGTGGATTTTTCAGAAACGTCAACAACCAGAACAATCTTATCAGGTGCTGAACCCGGTTGTTCCTTAAAGTCAATTTTCTCAAAGTAATCCAATGCGGTCAAACGGCGACGCGCACGTTCAACCAGCGTGCGGTTAAAGGCATCACCCTCATAAAGACGAAGTTCGCGGCGAATAACTTCATCGCGCGTGCGGTTGTTGCCTACAATGTCAATGCGCTCAACATAGGCGCGATTGCCTTCTGAGATTGAGTAAACAATGTTTACAGTTTTTGAATCTGCGTTGCGGTCAACTTTGGGGTCAACTTTGGCGAACACGAAACCTTGGTTGCTGGCTTCGAGCGTGAGATTTTCAACCGATTTATCGACCTTTGAAGCATCAAAAATATCGCCAACGCCGGTTTTCACAACCTTGCGCAAATTGTTGGCATCAAGATTGATCGAACCAACATTCACAGCCACATCCGCGATTGAATAGCGTGGGCCTTCTTCGATAGCGAAATTAAGAACGAATGAACTTGAGCCATCTTTCAAGTGAGCTTCGGCAGATGTAACTTGTACATCGGCATAACCGTTCTTCAAATAATAACGACGGATCAGTTCCTTGTCATATTCCAAACGATCTGGATCATAGGTGTCGTTGCGCAAGAACGGGTTCCACCACGTCTTTTGTTTGGTCACAATGGCGCTGCGCAATTTGTCGGCGCTGATCGAGCGATTGCCCGTGAAATTAATATCCGTAACTTCAGTTTTTCCGTTTTCAGAAATTTCAAAAGCCAAGTTCACCCGGTTATCGCCCAAGCGGATCAACTTCGGATCTACTTTTACGTTGTAAAAGCCCTTGGATTGGTAAAGCGCCAAGATGCGGCGCGTGTCGCTTTGCACACGTGATTTTGTGAAAATGTTGCTTTCACGAACTTCAACTTCCTTTTTCAAGGTGTCGTCATCAATTTCGCTGTTGCCTTCAAAGTTCACGGTGTTGATCATCGGATTTTCAACAACACTGATAACGATTGAACCGCCGCGACGCGTAATTTTTACATCTGAAAACAAACCTGTTTGAAACAATGTTTTGATCGATGCGTCAATTTTTTCAGAACTGACAGCCTCATTCGGGCCAAACTGGAGGTAAGACAAAATTGTCTCGCGATCTACGCGCTGGGTGCCTTCAATGATAACATTATTGGTTGCAGCTTGAGCTGAAACAGACAGCGACACAAAACCAGCCGACAAAGGCAAGCTAAAACTTAAAACCGCAACGAGGAGCCCAACTAGGCTAAATTTCATACGCATCAAATTGCCACTCTTAAACTCAACGAGCCGTCCTCGAACAGTTACATAACTATGTCGCGTTTTAACCATTTTTGTTTCGAATGCAAATGAAACATCCGTTTGAATTATGATGGGCTAGAACCTTGAAAACAAATCATTCTTCGACACAAAAATAACAAGCATCAGAATGGCCGAAAGACCAATTCTAAAGCTCCATTCTTGCGTCTGCTGACTAACCGGTTTTCCCATAATCCCTTCAATGATAAAAAACACTAAGTGACCACCATCCAACATTGGGATTGGGAATAGGTTAACAAGACCTATGGAAACGCTAATATAGCCAATAAAAAAGATGAAAGTTGTCAGCCCCATAGAGGCCGTTGTGCCGGCCATTTTGGCAATTCCGATGGGCCCGTGCATCTGATCGGCACTTTCCAGGCCTAAAAACATTTTGCCCAAGTAGCGCATGGTGGTCGACGTAATGAACCATGTTCGGTTCACGCCAATTGTAAGGCCTTCAACCACGGTTGATTTGACGGCTTGGGCGTTGGTTGCATCAGATGAAATGCCAATCAGGCTGCGTTTCATCTTGCCGTTGATTTCATCGTCTACGATTTGGGTTTTAGGCGTTAAGCTTACGTCAAAAGTTTGGCCACCGCGCTCAATGGTGAGCAGCACCGGGGTTTCGCCTTGAAGCACCATGGCTTCAGTAATATCAGCAAAGCTTGCAATGGATTTTCCATCAATCTTGCGAATAAGATCGCCCACTTGCAGGCCAGCGGCACTGGCGGCACTGTTTTCTTTAACGCCACCGACTTTTGCTGGAATGACATATTCACCCACAAAAACGGCCATGCTTGCGAATATGACGATCGACAAAATGAAATTTGAGACAGGTCCTGCCAACACAATCAAAAAGCGCTTCCAAAGTGCTGCACCCTGTAATGAGGTGGGTGAAGGTGAATGCGTTGCTGAAGGCAGGCTTGCGGCGTTCGCGTCGCCTTCAAACTTCACATAGCCGCCCAAGGGCAGCATGCAAATTTTCCAGCGGGTGCCATGCTTATCGTTAAAACCAAAAATTTCGCGGCCAAAACCAATGGAAAAGGCTTCGATGTTAACGCCGCACATGCGACCCACAATGAAGTGGCCAAATTCGTGGATGAACACGATAATCACAATCATAACCAACAGGGCTAGAATTGAGAACCCGAAATAGGCTGGCGAAAAATTGGCTATAAACTGCATCTGATCTACCCCGCAACGCGCAATCAACTCTATTTGAATTGATCTATTTACCGAATCTTAACCACAAAGCACGGGCATTGCGTCAACAATCGGGCAAGATGGTTACCAACGCAAAAGTCCCTCGGCTGGTTGGCCCGCGCGGTGGGCAAAACCGATAATCGTTGCAATCAAAACAACGGCCAAAAGACCGTCAACACGGTCTAACACGCCGCCGTGGCCAGGGATGAAATTGCCTGAGTCTTTAACGCCATAGCGCCTTTTCATGGCACTTTCACAAATGTCTCCGGCCTGTTCAACCAGTGCGAGAAAAGCGGCCAACACGGCAAGTTGTATCGCGTTGAAACCCAAAGCCCAAGCATAGGCGACTGAAAGGACTGCGGCACCGAATACCGCGCCGCCCAAGCCCGCCCAGGTTTTTTTGGGTGAAAGCAATGGCGCAAGCTTCGGGCCCCCAATCATGCGCCCTGCGAAATAGGCTGTTATATCTGCGGCCCAGACGATCAGAAAGCACCACAAAACAGCCCAAACACCCAAAGCGCCGTCATTGCGCAACAAATAAAGCGCGATCATAGGAAGACCCACGTAAAAAACGCCAAGCAACGACCAGATCGAGCTTGTGCCGGCATTTTTTAGCCACGCTAGAACTGATAAAAGCCACAGAACCAAAATCACGGCACAGGCCGCATCCAAGCCTTGGGCTTGAGTTACAAACACGCCTGAAAGTCCCGCTAAAGCCAAAAGACAAAACAGCCCTGAACTGCCGCCATGGACAATGTTGGCCCATTCTTGGGCGATGAGAACGGCCAAAACCGCAATTAACATTTGAAACCAAATGCCGCCCTGCCACACGGCATAAAGCACAACGGGCATCAAAACGATGGCGGAGGCTGAACGCAAACCCAAATCAGCCCATTTTGGCGTGGCAGGTGCCGTCATGCAGATTTTGCTTTAAGCCCACCAAATCGACGTTCACGCGATTGATAGGTTGCCACGGCCTTTTCAAAGAGTGCCGCATCAAAATCAGGCCAATATTGTCGCAAAAATATAAATTCTGCATAGGCGCATTGCCAAAGCAGGAAATTTGAAATGCGCTCTTCGCCGCCCGTGCGGATGAGAAGATCAACCGGTGGCATGGGGGCGGTTTCAAGATTGGCTTCGATATGGGCCATGGTTATATCGTTTGGTGCCAATCGGCCAGCCGCCACATCATGGGCCAACTTTTGCGTGGCGCGCAAAATTTCTTGATGGCTGCCATAGTTAAACGCCACCACAAGGGTGAGTTGGGTGTTGGCCTCTGTGAGTTGTTCGGCATCATTCAACATGCGAACCAAACTTGGTTCCAAATCTTCACGCGCACCAATCACGCGGATTCGAACACCCTTGCTATGCAGATCAGCCACATCTTGGCGAATAAAACGTTTGAGCAGTGCCAGCAGAAACGCCACTTCAGCTTTTGGCCGTGACCAATTTTCAGTGCTGAAGGAATAGATCGTCAGACATTCCACATCCATGTCTTGCGCGCACGTCACCGCCCTGCGCAAGGCATCGATGCCTGCTTTATGCCCCGCTGATCGCGGCAGACCACGTTCAGACGCCCAACGACCATTGCCGTCCATAATTATGGCAACGTGACGCGGAATGTGGTTTTGGCTGCTCACAGTTTTATCTCAAACCTGCATAATTTCTGCTTCTTTGGTTTTCAACGTGGCATCAATATCTTTGATCGTTGCGTCTGTCATTTTTTGAACTTCATCGGCCTTGGTTTTTTCTTCATCTTCACCAATCAATTTTGCTTTTTCCAAAGCTTTTAATTGGTCCATGCCATCGCGGCGCACGTTGCGCACGGCAACGCGGGCTTTTTCAGCGTAGGTATGCGCAACTTTTACCAATTCCTTGCGGCGATCTTGCGTTAAATCTGGCATGCGCAAGCGAATGATTTGGCCTTCAGTTTGCGGGTTCAACCCCAAGTTTGAAGCCATGATGGCTTTTTCAACGGCGATGACCAAACCGCGATCCCACACGTTCACTTGCAACATGCGTGGTTCAGGCACTGTGACTGATGCTGCCTGCACGATTGGAATTTTAGAACCATAAGCATCCACCATAACAGGGTCGAGCAAACTTGCCGAGGCGCGACCTGTGCGCAGACCGCCAAAATCATGTTTCAAGGAGTCGATTGCGCCCTGCATTCGGCGTTTAATATCTGCTGCGTTAAACGGGGTTGGAGCGGCCATAATTTAATCCTTTGTTACAAGTGTGAACTGGCCTGAACCTTGCCAAACTTTGCTGACGTTTCCGGCTTCACGAATGGAAAATATAACTACCGGAATGTTGTTATCTCGCGCAAGAGCGATTGCTGCCGGATCCATAATGCGCAAATCTTGCGCCAAAATTTCATTAAATGTTACGTGTTCATAGCGCTTGGCATTTGGATTTGTTTTCGGGTCAGCTGAATAAACCCCATCAACGCTGGTGCCTTTAAAAAGCGCATCACATTTCAATTCAGCGGCACGCAATGCGGCACCTGTGTCGGTGGTGAAAAATGGCAGGCCTGTGCCCGCCGCACAAATAACCACGCGGCCCGATTGCAAATGATGAACGCCGCGTGCGGCCGCATAGGTTTCGCAAACAGTGGGCATGGCAATGGCAGATAACATGCGCGCATCAACGCCTTTGGAATTGAGAACACCCTGCATGGCCAAGGCATTCATCACGGTGGCCATAATGCCCATATGATCAGCTGAAACGCGGTTCATGCCTTTGGCAGCGCCGGCCAAGCCCCTGAATATATTGCCGCCACCAATCACCAATGCAACTTCGGCGCCTTGGTTTTTCAGCGCTAGTACCTCATCGGCAACGCGGCCAACGGTTGCCAGATCAATGCCAAAACCTTGGGAACCCATCAAAACTTCGCCCGAAATCTTTAACAAGATACGTTTGTATTTGATTTTGCTCATTGTTTTGCCACCGCATGGTTTGCCGCTGAAATTAAGAATCAGCAGCGCTTGTTTCGCCAGTGTTACGGCATTCCGCGTGCTCACGAAATGGACAGCGCATAAAAAAGGGGCAGACCAAGCTGCCCCTCTTAAAAAAATTCAGTTCAAGTTATGCTGAAACTTCTTCATCATCTTCAACCAGCTTTTTCAATTCTTCGCGGGTTACGTGTTTGTCTGTCACCTTGGCTTTGCCAATGATCACTTCCACAACCTTTTGTTCAAAAATCGGGCCGCGCAATTCCATCAGAGCATTGCTGTTCTTGCGATAAAAATCGAACACTTGCTTTTCTTGGCCGGGGAATTGGCGCGCACGCGAAATCAACGCGGATTGCAATTCTTGGTCTGTGATGGTGATGGCTTCTTTTTCACCAATGGTGCCCAGCACAAGGCCCAAACGCACGCGACGTTCGGCAATTTTGCGATATTCTTCGCGGGCTTTTTCTTCCGTGGTATTTTCATCCGCGAAAGATTTTGCGGCCTTGGTCATTTCATTGGTAAGGGCAGACCAAATCGTTTGGAATTCTGCTTCCACCAGTTTTTCTGGCAAGGGGAATGAATATTGCTTGTCCATTGCGTCTAAAACGTCGCGCTTCAATTTCATGGCTGTCATCTGGCCAAATTCGCGCTCTAAACCGGTTTTCACCATGTCTTGCAACTTGGACAAATCTTCAAAGCCAATACGCTTGGCAAAATCTTCGTCGATCTTGGATTCTGCTGGCGCTTCAACGCCGTTTACTTTCACGGCAAATTCAGCGGCTTTGCCAGCAAGATTGGCGGCGCCATATTCAGCGGGGAACGTTACTTTTACAGTCACATCATCGCCAGCTTTGGTGCCGATCAATTGTTCTTCAAAACCGGGGATGAATTGGTTTGAGCCAATTTCCAGCGGAATATCGTCGCCCTTGCCGCCGTCAAATTCAACCCCGTCAATGGAGCCAACGAAGTTGATGTTTACGCGATCACCTTTTTCGGCTTTTTCGCCTTCCTTTTTGGCTTCAAAGCCTTTGTATTGGTTGCCAAGGTTGGCAAGCGCTTCTGTCAAATGCTCGTCCGACGGTGCAACGATGTGCTTATGCAATTCGATGCCAGAGAAATCTTGCACTTCAAAATCTGGAACGATTTCAGATGCCACGGTGAATGACAAATCGGCCTTTCCGGCCACAACGTCATTCACTTCCTTTTCATCTTCCGGAAGTTTCACTTCGGGTTGATACGCTGGTTTCAGATTGCGATCTGTGAACACTTGGCGTGCATGGTTATCAACCGTGGTTTGAATAACTTCGGCCATGGCAGATTTGCCATAAAGATTTTTCACATGGGCCACAGGCACTTTGCCGGGGCGGAAACCCTTGATTTGGGCTTTGCCAGCGATGTCTTTCAACTTGGCATCCAGCTCTTTGTTCAGATCAGCGGCATTCACAACAACTTTGAATTCGCGCTTCAGGCCAGAGTTTACAGTTTCCGTAACTTGCATGTCTTTTCTCTCACTTCACGTTATGCCAGCTTAAAGCCAGGGTTTGGTGCGG
>JAYWFC010000062.1:0-35312 GCA_043778995.1 Aestuariivirga sp. | reverse complement strand
CGGACGTATCGCTCGCCAACTTGGTCAGGACCGGAAGGTAGCAGCCATAACGAGACCTTTATGGGTTGCTCGTCCAGCCTCTCACCTCTATCTTGCCCCCAACATGACAGAAATTCCCTCATCAGGGCAAACGCCCTATCGCGTTTTGGCGCGTAAATATCGGCCCCAGAGCTTTGCTGATTTGATCGGCCAAGAAGCCATGGTGCGTACGTTAACCAACGCCTTTACCACGGGCCGCGTGGCCCAAGCCTATATGTTAACGGGCCAGCGCGGCATTGGCAAAACCACAACGGCGCGGTTAATCGCGCGTGCGTTGAATTATCCATCCGGCCCCTCCATCGACATGCCGGAATTGACCGCCCAATGCCAAGCCATTTTAGAATCGCGCCACATGGATGTGATCGAGATGGATGCCGCATCCAACACCGGCGTTGATAACATGCGCGAGATTATTGACTCAGTGCGTTATGCGCCCGTGCAAGCGCGCTATAAGGTTTACATCATCGATGAAGTTCACATGCTTTCCAAAAGTGCCTTTAATGCACTTCTGAAAACCCTTGAAGAACCGCCGCCGCACGTGAAATTTATTTTTGCTACAACTGAAATTCGCAAAGTGCCTGTCACCATTCTTTCGCGCTGCCA
This sequence comes from Aestuariivirga sp., assembly GCA_043778995.1. GTDB lineage: Bacteria > Pseudomonadota > Alphaproteobacteria > Rhizobiales > Aestuariivirgaceae > Aestuariivirga. Next base: position 34,670 of record JAYWFC010000062.1, on the reverse strand, counting down.
ACGCTTTGATCTGCGCCGCATGGATGCTGCAACGCTAATTGGCCACTATGGCAAAATTGCCAAGTTAGAAAATGTGGAAGCCGAAGATGAAGCCTTGCGCTTGATTGCCCGTGCTGCCGAAGGTTCGGTGCGTGATGGTTTGTCATTGCTCGATCAGGCCATTGCTTATGGCGATGGCAAGGTGAAAACCGCAGACGTGATGGCCATGTTGGGCCTGATGGACAAGGGCCAGGTGATCACGCTGTTTGAAGCGGTGATGAAGGGCAACACGAAAGCAACGCTGGCCGAAGTTGATAAGCAATATCAAGCGGGCGGCGACCCTGAAACCATTTTGACAGATCTGGCAGATTTTGTACATTGGGTCACGCGGCTGAAAGTTGTGCCCAATTCAGCAGCGGCTGATGCTTCACGCACCGAAGATGAAAAAACCTTTGGCCAAGAATTTGCGGCAAAGCTTTCGATGGTGCACCTCACGCGCGCTTGGCAAATGTTGCTCAAAGGCATTTCTGAAACGGCCCTTGCGGCCCAGCCCATCAAAGCGGCGGAAATGGTGCTGATCCGCTTGGCCCATGCGGCAAATCTTCCATCTGGCGAAGAGCTTTATAAGCAAGTGCAAGACAACAAGGCAGCAGCCCCACGCATTTCGCCCATCTCAGCGCCACAAGCGCAGCATGAGCCCATAACCCAGCAACGCCCGGTTTTATCAATCGTGCCGCAGATGGATGAGGCAGGTGAAAGCCAACGCCCGCCGCTGCAAAGTTTTAAAACCTTTGCCGATATTATTGCGCTGGCAGCCGAACGCCGTGACATTAAATTCAAAACCGATCTGGAAGCTTTTGTCAGGCCCATATCTGTTTCAGATGGCAAGGTTGAGCTGGCCTTGGAAGCCCACGCAGACCCAGGCCTTGCCAATGAACTTTCGCGCAAACTCGAGGCTTGGACGGGCAGACGCTGGATTGTTGTCGTGTCAAAAGCCGGTGGCGATGCGACGGTGAAACAACTGCGTAAAGAATCAAAAGATTCAGGCTTCAAATGGGCCAGAGAACAAAAAGATGTTCAGGCCGTTTTAAAAGCCTTCCCCAATGCACAAATAATAAATGTGACTGAACCTGATCTTATTAAACCAATGGAAGACACCGATGAAGAATCTCGCTGATATTATGAAACAAGCCACGCAGATGCAGTCGCGTATGGCTGATATGCAAAAGAAGTTGGAAGCGATGGTGGTGGATGGCCAAGCCGGCGGCGGCATGGTTAAGGTGAAGATGACCGGAAAAATGCACGTGACCAGCGTGGAGATAGATCCATCCTTGTTAAAGCCCGAAGAAAAAGAAATCGTTGAAGATCTGCTCGTGGCCGCCTTGGCCGATGCCAAAGGAAAAGCTGAATATATGATGGCCGAAGAAATGAAAACCGTAACAGGTGGAATGCCCTTGCCACCGGGGTTTGGATTTTAAAACGTGAAACGCCAGGCCGGCCCAGAGATTGAGCGGCTGATCCAACTTTTGGCCAAGGTGCCGGGGCTTGGGCCACGCTCGGCCAGACGAGCAGTTTTGCATCTTGTCAAAAATCGCGACAAGCTTCTTGCACCCTTGGCCACCGCATTGAAAGAGGCGCATGAAAAGGTGAGCCAATGCGATGTGTGCGGCAATGTTGATACGTTAAACCCCTGCACAATCTGTTCAGACATGCGGCGAGATCGATCGACACTGTGCGTTGTGGAAGAAGTGGGGGATCTTTGGGCGCTGGAACGCGCTGGCGCATGGAATGGGCAATACCATGTTCTGGGTGGAACGCTTTCGGCCTTGGGCGGAGTCAGACCAGAAGATTTGGATATTGATACTTTGGTCTCGCGCTGTGCTGAGGGCAACATCAAAGAAGTTGTGCTGGCCACCAACGCCACCGTGGAAGGCCAAACCACGGCGCATTATATTACCGATAGGTTGAAAACCTTGAATGTGGCCACATCGCGCGTGGCCCATGGCATGCCGGTGGGTGGCGAATTGGATTACTTGGACGAAGGCACCTTAACCCAAGCCATGCGGGCCAGACGTCCATTTTAACACAGTGTGTTAAGACTTTCTAAACCTTCACCTCATCGCAACCTGAAGTGCCCCTGATATTGGAGCGCTGCTTGCTCCGTTGATCTCAAAGCCCCCGGCCCTGTGCCGGATTGAGACAAGGAACAGCAAAATGCATAAATTCAAATCGCTGATCAAAACCTTCAAGGCAGCCCAAAACGGCACGATTGCCGTAACGTTTGCGCTTTCAATCATTCCGGTGTTGGCTGCTGTAGGTGCGGCAGTAGACTTTGCCCATTATACCGCGATTAACACGCAACTCACTGCAGCCTTGGATTCCGCAGGCATTGCCGCCGCAGCAGCCAGCGGCAAAACCGATGCTCAGCGCGAACAAATCGGCAAAGACACCTTTGAGGCGAATGTTCAAGGCGGGGCCGCAACGGGTGAGCCCATTACGCTCACACTGAAATCAGACGGCTCAACTATCAAGGCCGAGGCCCATGCCATAATGGCCACAACATTATTGGCTGTCGTGGGCTTGAACGACATTGACGTTGGCGTTCGCAACGAAGTGACCATTCCCCAACCCCGCAAAGCCGAAGTGGCTTTTGTGTTGGATTATTCAGGCTCTATGGCAGACGCAGCAGGCGGGCAGATCAAATATCTGGCCATGCGCGATGCCGCCACAAAATTGATTGATACGTTGACGAAGAACGACCCCACCAAAGTGAAATTCGCTCTCGTGCCATTTTCGCATCATGTTTATACATCGCTGCCCAGCAACTATGTTGCGGGAAAAACGGGTGGCACATGGACAGGCTGCACGCAAGACAGGCTTTATCCACTCAATCTTTCAGATGCCACGCCCAACCCATCAGACGATGCCACAAAATGGGGCCAGCCCACGGTGCCCGATCATGCTGCGTGGGGCTGCAATGGCTATGTGTCTCATCACCTTGTTTTACAACCGTTGACCAATAATTTCACCGCGTTGAAAGCCCAATTGGCGGCAATGACACCCTATGCCTATACCCATGTGCCATTGGGTGTAGAATTTGGCTATCATGTGCTCTCTCCCAATGCGCCGTTTGATCAAGCGGCAAGCTATGCCGATAAAACCACATCAAAATTCATGGTGGTGCTGACAGATGGCACGCAAACTGAACCTGCTTGGGGGCCCGGCAATTCCCGCAGTGTGGCCCAAGGTGACAGCAACTTGGAACAGATCTGCGGTAACGTAAAAGCCTCTGGCATAACCGTCATCACACTAGCCTATGATCTGGATGATTCAAGCCAGCGTGAACGCTTGCAAGCCTGCGCATCTGATCCTGATAAGGATTTTTATGTGGTGAACAGTGGCGCAGATTTGGCCAGCGCCTTTTCCGCCATCACATCAGCCATCAGCGGCCAAGTTTATTTGTCGAAGTAAAGCTGGAACATGGCCTGCCATCGCCTATATTAAGGCCATGCAAGCCCCATTGATCAACCAGACCTATGCCCAACTGCCTGCCGTTCTTCATGCGCTGGCAGAACTGAAACCCGTTGTAGCGCCCAAGCTGTTGATTGGCAATTCAACACTAGCCCAGCACATGGGCATTGATCCTTCATGGTTGGAAAGCGATGAAGCAGCCCAGCTTTTATCGGGCAACCAATCAGCCGCCCACAGATCGCCATTGGCCATGGCCTATGCTGGCCACCAATTCGGGGGCTTTAACCCAAACTTGGGCGATGGCCGCGCCATGTTACTGGGCGATGTGGTTTTGGCCGATGGCACGACGCGTGAACTGCATTTAAAAGGTTCTGGTCGCACGCAATTTTCAAGGGGGGCAGATGGCCGCGCCACAATCTCGGCCATGCTGCGCGAATATGTGATCAGCGAGGCCATGGCGGCTTTGGGTGTTCCTACTACGCGGTCGCTGGCCGTGATGGCCACGGGCGAACGCGTGTGGCGGCAAAAGCCAGAGCAGGGGGCAGTGCTCACCCGCGTGGCCAAAAGTCATGTGCGTGTAGGAACCTTTCAATATCTGGCGGCGCGCCACGAAGTTGAAACCATCCGTACACTGATGAACCATGAAATTGCGCGCCATATGCCGGGCGTTACAACCGCGCAAGATTTTTTAGCGACAGCAATTTCGCGCCAAGCAAAATTGATTGCAATGTGGATGAGTTTTGGTTTCATTCACGGTGTGATGAACACCGATAATATGCAAATTGCGGGTGAAACGATTGATTATGGCCCGTGTGCCTTCATCGATGGGTTTGAGCCGCAAAAAGTGTTCAGCTCAATTGATGAAAATGGCCGTTATGCTTTTGACAAGCAGCCGATGATCGGGTTGTGGAACCTGACACGCTTAGCCGAATGCCTGTTGCCAGTGTTGGATGACGACAAAACCTACGCAATCAAAATTGCTGAAACCGAATTGCAAAACTATATGCAACAATTTGAGGCCGAATTTGAACAGCGCATGCTGGCTAAGCTTGGCATCGATGATTTATCGCAGACGGATTTTATTGCCACAACATTGCAACACATGGCCAATGCGCGGGCAGATTTTACGTTGTTTTTTATGGGTCTAACACGTGGTGAAAACATGGAGAAATTCTTCATGTCAAAACTTGCCCATGATGAATGGGGCCAGCAATGGAACAAACTGAAAAGTGCAAAAGCCGATGAATTGATGAAAGCGCATAACCCCGTTTACATCGCGCGCAACCACCGCGTGGCTGAAGCTTTGGCCGCTGCAGAACTGGGCGACCTTGCGCCATTCCACCGCCTGCTCAATGCCGTGCAATCTCCCTTTACAGAGCAACACGGTTTTAAAGATTTAGAAGCAGCACCTCTGCCACAGGAAGAAGTGCTGCAAACCTTTTGCGGAACTTAAATTACTTAAGCCAGCGGATCAGCGCCAAAACGATTTGGCCCTTCGGTGCCGCGCAGGAAGCCCAGTTCAACCAAAAGCCAGATTGATCCGATAACCGGCACAAAAATAATCAATGTCCACCAGCCAGATTTATCGCGGTCATGCCAGCGCTTGGTATAAATCGCTAAGCTTGGCCACAAAATCAACAGTGTCAAAATACCAATCGGCAACATCATGCCGCTCATGGCTTGTTGTGCTGCTGCAGCCGTTGCTTCAGGTGTAGCATTGGGATCCATATGCATCATGCCTGTGCCGAAAATTGCAAACAGGATGAATTCCAAAATCCACGTCACGATGACTAAAATGAGAACCGAAAGCCAAAACGGCTTGCGGTTTGTACGCCCCTCAAAACTGGTTAAAAGATATTTCCAATCCATTTTATTCTCCCACGAAAAATGCCCCACAGGGGCAGTATTGCTGAGAATGAATGAATCGGGAAGGGGGTTATGTCAAACGTGTGATTGCCCTTCTCGCTGTGGGACAAGTTGCCCAAAGGATGGATGAGGGCCAATGCTTAACATTGGATTTTCAGCTTGGCGCAAGACTTTCTTGGGGCAAACGCCCCAAGCCTTCATCCGCCCTATCGGGCACCTTCCCCCAACGGGGGAAAGGTGAAGATATTATTTCTCTGCCAGCGGATCAGGGCCAAAACGATTGGGCCCAACAGTGCCTTTTCGAAAAAATAGCTCAATAAACAGCCATAGATGCGGTAACAAAATGACAAATGAAACAATTTCGGAAAATCTTGTTGCCTCTACTAAATAGTTTCCAGATTGATCAACCACAAATTTCGTCGCCAATCCAATATACTCTAGAAAAAACTGATTGAAGCCTAGCCCAAGAAAGGGGACATTCCACCATCCAGACATATTTCTATCATGAAATCGCTGGACATTTAGACCAAGAAACAACGGAATTCCTAGTGCTCCGAAGACGAAATTTAACAAAACTTTGTCGTGATAAATAATTGAAAATGCGGCCAGATCAGTAATGTTTTTGGGAAGTACAAAAGGGACTGGAATAAAAGCGCGAATGACCAACAGAGCGGCCCATATTCCAAGCACCCTCCATAAAAAAGGCTTGCGATTCATTCGTCCCTTGAAAGCCTCAAAATGAAACACGTGGCTGCTCTAATCCCGCAACAGCTCGTTGATGCTGGTTTTGCTGCGGGTTTTCTCATCCACGCGTTTCACAATTACCGCGCAATAAAGCGATGGTGATGGCGAACCATCAGCGAAAGGTTTTTGCGGCAACGAGCCTGAAACCACAACGGAATAAGGCGGAACTTTGCCCATGTGAACCTCACCCGTGGTGCGATCAATAATCTTGGTGGATTGGCCGATGAACACGCCCATGGAGATGACGGAACCTTCCCCAACAATGACACCTTCAACCACTTCTGAACGCGCACCAATAAAGCAATTGTCTTCAATAATGGTGGGGCCAGCTTGCATGGGTTCCAACACGCCACCAATGCCAACGCCGCCTGAAAGATGCACATTTTTGCCAATCTGGGCGCAAGAACCAACCGTCACCCATGTGTCAACCATTGTGCCTGTATCGACATAAGCGCCAAGGTTTACAAAGGATGGCATTAAAATAGCACCGGGTGCAATGTAAGCCGAGCGACGCACGATGCAATTTGGCACGGCACGAAAGCCAGAATCGCGAAACTTTTTGGCAGTCCAGCCATCAAACTTTGATGGCACCTTGTCCCACCACTTTGATGTTCCGGGCCCGCCCTTGATCACTTCCATATCATTCAAGCGGAATGACAGCAGCACCGCCTTTTTCAACCATTGGTGCACCTGCCATTCGCCTGCCTCTTTCGAAGCCACACGCAACTTGCCTGCATCGAGCTGGCCCAGAGCAAATTCAACGGCCTTGCGCACATCGCCTTTGGTTTTTAAAGTAACCTTATCGCGCGCTTCCCATGCCGCTTCGATAATGCTTTGTGCGTTTTTCATTTTGCAACTCCGTGTAAAAAATCTGCCAAATCGTCAGTAACATAATCAACATGGGCAGGCAACAAAGCTTCATCATGTTTGCCCACCAGAACCGTTGCCATGCCAACGCTGCGCGGCACCAGAAGATTCTCGCTCAGGTCTTCAAAAAATGCGGCTCGTGTGGGGTCAACACCATGGGCCGCCAAAAATTTATCATAAGGCCGCTGATCTGGCTTGGGGATGTAATCACTATCAACAATATCATAAATGGCTTCAAAATGCGTGGCGCAGCCAAGCCTATCCAGCACGCGCTGGGCATGGCCCAATGTGCCATTGGTGAAAACCAATTTGCGGCCAGGCAACTTATCCAACGCCGCGCCAAGCTGGTGGTTGGCAGGCACAGTGGCGTAATCAATATCATGCACATAATCTAAAAACGCGGTGGGGTTTAACCCATGTTCCACCATAAGCCCGCGTAGCGTTGTGCCATATTTCACATAAAAATGGTGGCGGCGGCGTTTGGCCTCTTCCTCATCCACACCAAAGTGTTGAATGATAAAATCGCTCATGCGTACATGCATCTGGTCAAACAACCGGCATGATGGATGATAAAGCGTATTGTCGAGATCAAAGATCCACGTATCAACGTGAGAGAGAGTTTTCATTTGCCATCGCGCGAAACACGCGTGCCAACGCCATGCGGGGTGAGCAATTCCAGCAACACCGAATGAGGCACACGACCATCTAAAATAATCACACCTTCAACGCCAGATTCAACAACCGATGCAGCACTTTCAATTTTTGGAATCATGCCGGCTGTAATCGTGCCATCATCAATCAGGCCCTGCACATCTGCCAATTTCAATTCGCGAATAAGTTGCTTGGCTTTATCAAGAACGCCCGCCACATCTGTCAGCATCAACAAACGTTTGGCATGAAGGGCCGAGGCAATGGCACCGGCAGCGGTATCGGCGTTCACGTTATAGGTTTGGCCATCCCAACCAATGCCCACGGGTGCAATCACAGGAATAGCATCGCTTTTCATAATCGTATTGAGAATTTCAACGTTCACGCGCGCAGGCTCGCCCACTTGGCCAAAATCAACTTGGGTGATAGCACCAGTCACCGGGTCTTTCTTGTCTTTCACATAGCGTTCAGCGATCAATAAATTTCCATCTTTCCCCGAAATGCCAACAGCACGCCCACCCGCCTGTTGAATGGAAGCCACAATGGCTTTGTTGATAGAGCCTGAAAGCACCATTTCCACAACTTCCATGGTTTCATTATCAGTCACGCGCAAACCTTCGCGAAATTCAGCTTTCACCGCCAGTTTATCCAACATGCGGTTGATTTGCGGGCCCCCGCCGTGCACCACAACCGGGTTAAGCCCACACACTTTTAACATCACCATGTCGCGGGCAAATTGCTGGGCCAGCTTTTCATCACCCATTGCATGGCCGCCAAACTTCACTACAATCACTTCATCATCATAAAGCTGAAGGAAAGGCAGCGCTTCCGAAAGGATGCGGGCAGTTTCAGAAATATCAATATCAGACATGGGCGCAAAATCCTTCAAGCGACTAAGGCTTATAAGGCAAAATCAGATGTTGAAAAGGGCAACGTAAACTTTGAGTGAAATGAAATCACGCTGCAACTTTCAAACCTTCATCTGGTCGGCCACAAGCCGCAATTAAACCTTCAGCGCCATCCAATGCACCTTCAAACAGTTCAAGCCCCAAGAACCGCGCGCGGTCAACCGGCCCTGGCAAATGCAAGCTGCGTGTGCCTTGGCCAGAAAAGCCAAAACGATCATAATAGGCTGGGTCGCCCACCAACACGATTGCTGCATGGCCCAAGTCCTGCGCTGTCGATAAAGCGCGGTTCATCAAAGCGGCACCAATGCCGTGGCCGCGCGCTTTGCCGTCAACTGCCAAGGGGCCAAGCAACAAGGCTTCGCCAGCAGAGCCTGCAATAATGTTCCACAACCGAATGGTGCCAACAAGCTTGCCGGTTTCATCAACAGCAGAAAACGCCAAGCCTTCTGCAGGCAAGCGGTCTTTGCGCATTTTTTCAGATGTTTTGCGAAACCGCTTCACCCCAAAGGCACGATTCAGCAAGGCCTCACGTGGGCCAACATCAGATGAAATCTCAGCACGAATTGTGACCATTGAAAGTCTCCAAGTCTTCTATGCTCCAACAACGGATCAAGTCCGCCCATGGAGAGAATTGTGTAAGTTGAAAAGAAAGGGTGAAAAACCGTAGGAGTGAAAACTAAATCACATAAGCCTTCAGCGGCGGAAAGCCGTTGAACGCCACGGATGCATAGGTCGTTGTGTAAGCGCCACAGGCTTCAATCAACACATCATCACCCACCGACAGCGTAATCGGCAGCGCATAAGGTGTTTTTTCATAAAGCACATCGGCTGAATCGCAGGTTGGCCCAGCAATCACGCAGAGTGATTTTTCATCGCCATCTTTGGCTGTAACAATGGGGTAACGAATGGCTTCGTCCATGGTTTCGGCTAAGCCGCCGAATTTGCCAATATCGAGGTAAACCCAGCGCAGATCATCATCCTTGTGCTTCTTCGAAATCAACACAACTTCAGATTTGATCACACCAGCATTGCCCACCATGCCGCGGCCTGGCTCAATGATAGTTTCAGGAATGGCATTGCCAAAATGCTTGGCCAAACCATCATGGATGGCATTGGCATAAGAATTGGTGCCGGGAACAGCTTTCAGATATTTGGTTGGAAAGCCGCCGCCAAGGTTCACCATTTGCAGGTGAATGCCAAGGGCCGCGCATTCATCAAAGATTGACTTGGCTTGCTCTAACGCAGTGTCCCAAGCGCCAAGGCGGGTTTGCTGGCTGCCCACATGGAATGAAATGCCATAAGCACCAAGGCCCAGCGTGTGGGCGTGAAGCAACACATCTTTCGCCATGGCTGGTTCACAGCCAAATTTGCGTGAAAGCGGCCATTCAGCGCCAGCACCATCTGTCAGAATGCGGCAGAATACGCGAGCCCCTGGCGCTGCTGCGGCAACTTTTTCAACTTCTTCAATGGAATCGACAGCAAACATCGAAATGCCAAGCGCGTGCGCTGTGGCAATGTCGCGCTGCTTCTTGATGGTGTTGCCATAAGAAATCCGGTCAGGTGTTGCACCTGCGGCCAAGGCCATTTTAATTTCTTGCACAGAGGCAGTGTCAAAGCATGAACCAAGGTTGGCCAGAAGCGACAAAATTTCTGGCGCTGGGTTTGCTTTCACGGCGTAAAAAATGCGTGTGCCGGGCATGGCGTGATCAAACGCCTTATAATTTTCCTCGACGACATTAAGATCAACCACAAGGCATGGGCCTTCAGGTTGTTCATTTCGCAAGAAATCAAGAATGCGTTGTGTGGCGGCCATGGTGTTAACTCCCGTAAAATCAAATGGCAGACTAAAGCAAAAGCAGGCCCGCCCGGTGGAAACGCGGAGAACGCTCAAACCTTAAACTGTTGCGCCTTGATTTGATCGGGGGTGACCCAATCGCTTGTGGGGCAATGAAAGTGGTGCCTCTCAGAACCGCTGGCCGATGGAGAACCAGCAGAGACCAAAAAACCTTACACCGTCGTTGCTTTGGGGAGACCTTGCGGCACGTGCGACTTTGGGTGAGGCCGCATATGATGGATTCTCTTGTCATATTCAAGAATTTTTTTGGGCAAGACAAAGATTTATCGTTAAGAATTTGTTACCGAACGCCACAGAGGGCAAATCGAATTGAGTCGTTTTACCAGCGTTGAAGCCCGCATCGATGAAGTGGCCCATAAAATTCTGGCAAAGTTGCCAGATAGCGGGCCGTGGAGGCCCGCCCTCGAGTTCATTGTTTTTGGTTTGAAACAGGCTTGGGCCTGTTTGTTTGGCGGCTTGTTTCTGGGCATTGTTTTGGCCAGCGCTTTCATTTGGCCATCTCACTCCACGTTTGCGCGTTATGATTTTTTGGCGCTTACTGCGGTTGCCATCCAGCTTTTGATGCTGGCGGCAAAATTGGAAAAGCCATCCGAGGCGGTGGTGATTTTAATTTTTCATGTGGTGGGAACGCTCATGGAGCTGTTCAAAACAAAACATGGTTCATGGACATATCCTGAAGCCAGCGTGTTGCGCATCGGACAAGTGCCGTTGTTTTCCGGCTTTATGTATGCCGCTGTAGGTTCATATCTTGCCCGCGTCACCCGCATTTTTGATTTTCAATTTGAAAACTATCCGCCCGTGCGGCTCACAGCAGCGCTGGCGATTTTGGTTTACGTCAATTTTTTCAGCCATCATTATATATATGATATTCGCTATTTCTTATTTGCCGCAACCTTCGCGCTGTTTTTCCGAACCAGCGTTCACTACCGCGTTTTCCGTCATCGTCACCGCATGAATTTGCTTTTGGGTTTTGCCTTGGTGGCGCTGTTTATTTGGATTGCTGAGAACATGGGCTCGTGGTCGAAAATCTGGCTTTATCCAAATCAGATGCATGGCTGGACGTTGGTATCACTTGAAAAATTTGGCTCTTGGTATTTGTTGATGATCATATCATTTGTGTTGGTCAATTTGGTTCACAAACCCAAACCGCTCACCTGAACGTTATCCACCCTGCCCATATGCGAGTGATTGTTGTGAAGATGCACAGAACTGCAAAGACATAAGCCAGTGGTGAGAACGCCTGCGGCCAAATGCAGAATGCTAAAAAAAGCGCAATGGTTTCGCTGCCTTCTGTAAGCCCACCCAAATAGTAAATGCCCTTGGTGGGATAATCGGTGCTTTGTTCGCCACGCTTTGCTGCAATGGCCGCATAGGCCAAAAAGCTGGTGCCCGTGGTGATAAAAGCCGCCAGCAACACCGCGCCGGCCAAGCCATTATGAACAGCATCATTGAACACGAAAGCCAAGGGAACTGACGCGTAAAATACAAAATCCAAAGCGATGTCTAAAAATGCGCCGCGATCTGTCTGCGAATGTGTAATTCGCGCCACCGCGCCATCAAGCCCATCGCATACGCGGCCGAGCACAATCGGAACAATGGCCAGCATCGGATGAGACAGGGCGATTAATCCAGCGGCCACCATTCCAAAACCAAAGCCGATAAATGTCAGTTGATCAGCCACCACGCCCTGCTGGCTGAGACGCAGCGCCACAGCATCGACAAAAGGCTTGGTGAATTTGAGGAAGGCTTTATCGAACATCAACAACTTTTCCTTGCGGCGTGATTTGCAAAATGCTGCTATTCATCGGCGCATCGTCCAGATGATGGGTGACCAACAATGTTGGAATTTTGTGCTGCTTTAAAATCTCAAAAACTTTCTGCGCAATGGACCCACGCAGCGATTGGTCAAGCTTGCTGAAAGGCTCGTCCAGCAACATGCAATCGGGCTTGGCAAGCAGGCTGCGCATCAATGAAACCCGCTGCCGCTGTCCACCCGATAATGTGTGGGGTGCACGATTTTCATAACCATCAAGTTCAATTTCGTGAAGCCCTTGGCGCATTTGTTTGAGGCGCTCTGCGCGATTACCTTTGAGCAATCCAAACAGCAAATTTTCACCGATTGTCAGATGTGGAAACAAAACATCATCTTGAAACATGCGGCCAACGCGTCGCTCATGCGGTTTCAACGCACGCAAGTTTTTGCCGTTCAGAAGCAAAGTGCCTTTGATGTACAGGGGGCTTTCCAGCGTTCCAGATATTCCCGACAATAATGAAGTTTTGCCACAGCCCGATGGGCCCATGAAGGTAACAATCTCACCCTCGGCAATATCAAGCGAAAAGGGTTGGATGAGAGTTTGGCTGCCGATCAGAAGTTCTAAATTTAATAGCTGCAACATTATACGTTGCCCCAACGTTGCTTGCCGTAGAAGCTACTTAACAAGAATATCGCAAGCGGCGGCACCATGAGGAGAAGCGCAAAGGCGGCAGTGAGTGGCCGATTGGAGCCTGACGACAAAGTAACAGCTTCCATCGGCAAAGTGGAATAACGACCAGCGGCCACCAATTGCGCGGGCACAAATTGCGCAAAGCTAACGGCAAAACCAACCGCCACGCTTGAAAGCAAGGGCGCCTTCAACATGGACCATTTAATCTGAATCAAAAACTTGAGGGTTGGCGCCATTAATGCTGTGGCGGCGTTGTTCCACTTGGCGTCATAACAACGATAGGGACCATTCAACATAATAAACATATAAGCCACCACGGGCAGAAGGTGGGCCAAAAATAGTCCAAGCAAAGTGCCTGTCAGATGAAGCCACAAAAACAATTGATATTGTCCAAGCCCAATCAACAAAGCGGGCAGGCCCAGTACCATCAAACAAAAAACTAGAATCCACCGATCGAATTTTTGCGAAACATTTTCAAGCCACAGTATGAGAATGATAAGTGTCGCCACGCTGGTGGAAAGTGCCAAGACCAAGCTTATCAGCAAGGGCTCTGAATGTGCTGCAACATTTTGCCAAGCATCGGCGTTCAAAGTTTCCGGCACCAATTTGGGAAAAGGCCAAAGTGCTGCACAGGAAAGCACGATTAAAGTTGCAATTACGAAAACGTAAAACGTTTTAAGTGCCGTCCATTTTGCTGGGCCGGCCCAAGCGTAAGAAATAATATGCGAGGGGCCGCGCGCTATCCAGCGCACCACCAGCGGGCGAATAAATACTGCAATTGCCCAAGCCAAAATTAGCAAGACTGCCGCAATCATTGAAATGAACAAAGCTCCGGCGGTGCCGCGCGCGTTTGCGAGTGGGTCAGCGCTGTTGATATCGGCCCATATCACATCGGCAAAGACTGGCGGTTGGGTTGGCCCTAAAACCAGCGACATATCAACCACAGTGCTTGAATAGATAAACACAATGATCAAAGGCCAAAGCATGTGGGGCAAAAGTTGCGGCATGAACAATCTCAGCCACGATGAAAGTGAAGAATGCCCCAAGCTGATGGCGCTGTGGCGTTGTGCTGCGAAGCTTTGAGAAATGTCTTCGCGTGAAAGTACGTTGATCAAAACGAAAAGCAAAAAGCCGGTCTCTTTGGCAATAAGGGCGGCGGTTAAAGCCAGGCCGTGAGCATCATGCGTGGTTGCCCAGTGTGGTGGTTCAAGCCAGCTGAAAATTTGCGCCAGAATTCGGGCAATAAGTCCGCTTGGCATAATCAAAAAGCCAAAGCCAATCGCAAAAGCCAAATGCGGTACAGCAAGCATTGTGCCCACCGAAGTTCCGAGTTTTGATAACTGCCCGCGCTCAAAATAACTGGCCGCAATCAACAGCGCCATCATAATTGAAACGATCGTCGCACCAATGCCCGTAGCAAAAGAAAGCCCAAGGCCGTGAACCAATTGCGGGTGCTGCATCAATGCGGCCCAGCCCGCAGCATCAAAGCCGGAAGCCAGCACGACAAACACCATGAAGCATAGCGGCAAGATGAACAGCAAAACCAATGGCATTGAAGCAAGTTTATTCATGGCACCACATCTACGCGCAAGGCATACATCGTCAAATAAAAAGGCGGCCCGAAAGCCGCCTTTTCAGAGTTGTTCGATCACTTCTGGTTTATCGACCAGCCAGAGCGCGTTCCTTGGCTGCAATTTCAGCCTGGCGTTTGGCGATTTGATCACCAACCGGTGGGCCTTGGAAAGATTTACCAATAAAGGCAAACCAGAAAATTACCAAGATCGCATAAAAACCAACGGTGTAATACCACAGGCCTGGCACGAAAGACGAGCCAGCCACTGCAGGATTTGCCGCAGCATCAGCAGGCACCGCAGCAATTGAAGGCACAAAGGCGTGGCCGCCGATGATGATGCCAACAACGCCCAGTGTAACAATCACGGCGAACAGTTTGGATAAGCCACCAAGACGGAAGCCACCATAAGTGTTCCATGATTTGCCTTCTGCAAACAGGCCCGCAAGAACGGGCATGCCGTAAGACATATAGAGATACATGGCACAGCCTGTTGAAAGGGCTGCAAAGGCATTGAGGGGCGTTGTGATAACCACCAAGATGAAGGACACAATGCCGGTGAACCAGATGGCAGCAACAGGTGTGCGATAGCCCGCATCCACTTTGGCCAACATGGCAGGCAAACCACCATCACGCGCGAAAGCATAGATCATGCGTGATGTTGATGTTACAGCAGACAAGGCACAAAAGAAGTTCGCAATGATAATGCCAATGGCGCACACTTTGCCCAAGAATGTGGGCGCAATCAGCGTGTTGAACAGAACCGAGAACGAGCTCCAACCCAATACAGCCATATCAGCAGGTGAAGGTCCACCGGGAATTGCGGCAAACTTGGTCATCACGTCTTTTGACAAGGCAGTTTGTGCAGGATCAGCAGCGAGGGCCGTGTAGACCGCAGGCAACGCCATGGTCATGCCCAGTGCCAGCAGGAAGCCAAACACCAAAGACCAGAACACAGATTGTAACATGCCCTTATGCACAGTATTTTGTGCATCACGGGTTTCTTCAGAAGTGTGAGCCGAAGCATCAAAGCCAGTGATGGTGAACAGCGGATAGAGCATGCCCATCAAAACCGCAACGAATGTGCCGTAGGCTGGTGCCACACCGCCGCCCGCATCGCCTGTTGTGTTGACGAATGCGAAGGCTTTGCCAAGATCAAAGCTTTGCACATGTGAGAACAACAACACAAACAAGATGATCGAAATCACAAAAATCAGATAGCCTGAAATGTCGGTCAACAATGTTGTAAGCTTAATGCCAAAGTGATTGAGCAAGCACTGTGCTGCTGTAATGCCAGCAACCCAGATATACATTGTGGTGTTCGTCCATGTCGAAACATCTTGATGTAAAATGCCAGCAAAGAACAAATCACGGATGAAGCCATAAAGAATAACGTTCACGGCCGGAATAACGAACAGAAGGCCCAGCAAATTTGTCCATGCTGTTAGCCAGCCCCAGAACTTGCCGCCAAGGATTGACGACCAGTGATAAAGCCCACCAGCTGTTGGATAGGCCGAAGCAATTTGGCCCATAGAAGCCGCAACGATCAAGGCGAACACGCCGCCTAAAATCCAGCCGATGGTGGCCATCCATGGGCCAACGGTTGAAAGTGCAATCGGAAATGAAGCAAGGCCCCCCGACAGAATGCAGATGATTGAAAATGAAATTGCAAAGCTTTGGAATGTCCCCATGCGGCGGGATAATTCCTGCGCATAACCCATTCCGTGAAGGACTTTTTCGTCCTCAGTCATATTTGTATTGGCCATTATGGCACTCCCTTGCGCGTTTAAGGGCGAAACGCTTTTGCTTGAAAAAACTTCAGCAAACGTCCCCACGTTTGAAAAGTTAACAACCCCTTAACCACATTGTGGCCGCTTTGTGGCAAAGCGTCAACGGGGGGCGATGAGTCCTGTTTGCGGTGCAGCAAATTGGGAGTGCCCCTTGATTGTATTTCGAGCACACTCCAACATATCGTCATCCCGACGAAAGTCTGTGTCCCGACTCTCGCCGGGATGACGAATCGGGAGAGGCTTGAGAATAATATGGAAATACCTTCACACAAACGATCAGGTGGCCGCGATGGCAGGCGAGCTTTGCGTGGCGCACCCATGGTGTCGTTTCCCACGCTGGTACGCAACATTCCCACTTATGAACTGTTGCCCGATGAAGCCATTGAGCTGATCCACGATGAATCCATGAAGATCCTGGAAGAGGTGGGTTGCGAGTTTCGTGATGATCAAGCCCCCGCCATGTGGAAAGCCGCAGGTGCCAACGTGCAAGGCACGCTTGTTAAAATAGATCGTGGGCTGTTAATGGAACTTGTGGCCAAGGTGCCATCAGAATTTACCTTGCATGCGCGTAACCCCGAACGCACTGTCAAAATTGGCGGCAAAAATTCGGTGTTCGTGCCGATGTATGGCGCACCCTACGTGCGTGATTTGGAAGGCAAGCGCCGTTATGGCGCGCTGGAAGACGTGCAGAATTTTCACAAGCTGGCACACATGGCGCCACAACTCCATTCAGCCAGTTCCATCATTTGTGAGCCGATGGAAGTTCCCGTGCCGAAGCGGCATTTGCATATTATTCAATCCGCCCTCACGCATACGGATAAACCCTTCATGGGCATTGTTACATCGAAGGAGCGTGCTGAAGATGTGATCACAATGGCAGGAATTGTTTTTGGTGAAAGTTTCGTCAAAGACAATCCCGTTGTGGCCTCCATCACCAATTGCAATTCTCCCTTGGTGTGGGACCAGACGATGCTGGATGCCATGCGCGTCTATGCTTCGCACAATCAACCAGTGATCTTGGCGCCCTTCGCTTTGTGTGGGGCCTCAACATCAGCCTCATCAATCGGTGCTGTGGCGCAGGTGAATGCGGAAGCTTTGGCAGGTGTTGCCTATACGCAATTGATCAGGGCTGGCAGCCCGCAGATCTATGGCCAGTTCATGGTTACGGTGGATATGAAAACCGGTGCTCCCATGGGTGGCACTCCAGAGGCCGCTCAAATGATGTTTGTGATGGGCCAATTGGCGCGCAAATATAAATTGCCGTGGCGCACATCCGGCTTTTATGTGGGCAGCAAAGTGAATGATGCTCAAGCTGGCTATGAAGCCAATATGCTGATGCATGCAGCAATTTTATCAGGTGCCAATTATATCTGGCATGCGGCGGGTTGGTTGGAGGCAGGCCTTACCTGTGGTTATTCCAAATTCATGACAGATTGTGAGCAGCTTTCCGGTTGGTATAAATATGCCGGTGGCTTGAAATTTGATGATTTTAAAGAAGCCATGAACGCGGTTCGCGAAGTGGGGCCAGCCGGGCATTTTCTGGGCACAGCACACACATTGGAAAATTTTGAAAAAGCATTTTTCATGCCCACCATCATGGATTTCAATTCCTTTGAACAGTGGCAGGCCGAAGGTTCCAAAACCCACGATGAACGCGGCCGTGATAAAGCCCGCCAAGCTTTGGCCAATTATGAAAAACCAAAAATGGATGAAAGCATTCGTGATGCGCTGGATGATTTTGTGGCAAGGCGCGAACGCGAACTTCCCAATACGATAAGTTAAATGCAAATCTATGTTGATGCAGATGCGTGCCCGGTGAAAGATGAAGCCGCCAAAGTTGCGGCAAGGCATAATCTCATCATCCACTATGTTTCCAATTCCCATATGCGCTTGCCCATGGGCGATAATGTAAAACGCGTTGTTGTATCCGAAGGTGCAGATGCCGCGGATGATTGGATTGTTGAACAGGTGGCGGCCCATGATATTGTTATAACCGCTGATATTCCTCTTGCATCGCGGGCCCACAAAAAGGGCGCGCGTGTCATATCCAATGTAGGAAAATCCTTCACCGAAGACTCCATCGGAATGGCCTTGGCCATGCGCAATTTGATGGCTCATTTGCGCGAAACCACCGATATGAAAGGCAGCAACAAAGTGTTCACCCCTGCCGATCGTTCGCAATTTTTGCAGGAACTTGAGAAAATCATTCAGCAGATAAAAAGGCAATAGTTCTGCCGCCAGATTTTGTAACGCCCCGAATTTGATAAAAAAAAGGGATGGACATGAGCTACATGTGCAAGTGGCTCGTCCATCCCTGATTGGATTTGCGTCACAGAAGAAACGCC
Source organism: Aestuariivirga sp. (assembly GCA_043778995.1). Lineage (GTDB taxonomy): Bacteria > Pseudomonadota > Alphaproteobacteria > Rhizobiales > Aestuariivirgaceae > Aestuariivirga. Next base: position 16,183 of record JAYWFC010000062.1, on the reverse strand, counting down.
ACCAAGTTGCACCAGTTGCGATTGTGGAAATGGGAGGATCCAAATCAAATTGTGCTACGCAATACACTTTGCAGGATGCGTGCCAGATTGATTTGCAAGGCCAATTATTTATATAAATAGTTGATTGTTATAGCTTATTTTTAAACCTAAGGGCATCGAGCAAAAAATCCACCATAAAATTTTTGCCCAGAGATTGTGCAATGCACCATCTAAAAAAGCAGCAGTTAAATCGGCTGACTATTTTTAAGCCACTGGCCAAAGCGCTCTAAACCTTCGTGAAGCTTGGCTTCATTTTTCAAATAGCACATGCGCATAAAGCCTTCGCCAGCCTCGCCAAAGGCAATGCCCGGTGCAAAGCCGATTGAGGCCTCATCCATGATCTTCATGGCAGTGCCCATCGAATCCTTCATGCCATCTATGCCGAAGAATAAATAAAACGCGCCATCAGGCGATGAGATTTTAAGTTGCGGAAATTGCCGCAAGGTCGACAACGCATAATCGCGATTGGCCCGCGCCATGGAAACTTGTTCTCTAATGAAAACATCACCCTCATCAAGGGCAGCAACACAGCCTCGTTGTAAAAACACCGCTGTGCCGCTGGTATTATATTGCACAAGGTTTTCAATCGCTCCGGCCAAAGCCTTGGGCGCTTGCAACCAGCCGATGCGCCAGCCTGTCATGGCCCAATTTTTTGAAAATGTATTGCACAACAAAAGCTGTTCTTCGGTGTCGCATATATCCAGAAATGATGGAGCCCTTCTGCCATCAGCACCATAATAAAATTGCGCGTAAACTTCATCCGCAATAATCCATATGCCAGCTTTGCGACACGCATCACGAATGGCAATCAGATCAGCCCGCGTTGCAACCCAACCAAGCGGATTGGATGGTGAATTCAGCATAATGCCTTTGGTGCGTGGCGTAATAGCGGCAAACAATTGGTCAAGATCCAATGCCCATTTTCCATTTAAAAATGTCATAGGAACTTCAACCGGCACAACGCCTTTCAAGCGCAAGGGTGCGGCATAGTTGGGCCAAGCTGGTGTTGGCACTATAATTTCATCACCCGCTTTCGTCACCAATTGCATTGCTGTTTGTAAGGCCTGCATGCCACCACCAGTGACAAAGAAATTCTCGTGTGAAAACGGTTTGCCAAAATGACGTGTGTGATAGCGCGAAAGCGCCTCGCGCAATTCTGGAATGCCGCGTTGATAGGTGTAAAATGTTTCTCCGCGCGCCAGGCTTTCTGCCGCCGCATTGGCAAAAAGCGCAGGCGTTGGCAAATTGCCTTCGCCAGACCAAAACGGAATCATGCCGGGCTTTCCAAAGCCATACATAGCGGCTTTTACAATCCCGCTTTCGGGTTCAATTTGAACTGAAGGAGTGAGTTTTGAAAAGGCTGTTTGCATAGCCCACCATGCAAATAAAAAACCCGGCTGTCTAGCAGCCGGGTTCATTCAATTGGATAAATTTATTTTTTTGCGGGCTTGGCTGTCTTGGCTGGCTTCAAAGCATCACGAATTTCAGCAAGCAAAACTTCGGTGGTTGAAGCGGCAGGAGGAGGTGCAGGTGGCGTTTCCTTTTTCAGCTTGTTTGAAAATTTCACGAGCAAGAACAAAACGGCTGCCAAAATCAAAAAGGCAATCAACACGGTAATAAAGTTGCCATAACCAAATGTTGCGCCTTGTTTGGCTGCATCAGCATAATTTGTGGCTGTTACAGCTTTATTCAAAGGCAGAAAATAATTGCTGAAATTTGCGCCGCCGGTTAGGGCACCCACAATCGGCATGATTAAATCATCAACCAACGAGCCGACGATTTTGCCAAAAGCACCGCCCATGATAACGCCGATGGCCAGATCAAACGCATTGCCCTTAAAGGCAAATTCTTTAAATTCATTCCACATTAAAACCCCCACAAGTTTGTTTCGCGGCATGATGCCCCAAAATCCCAGCCCGTTTAGCGCATTGCCCCCAACGTGGACAGAGAAAGTTTATGCGGGGCCTTTTAATAGCCGCGGCCAACGTCCACCACATTGGTCAAAATCTCACCGCGCTCAAACCGCGCAATTTGTTCAGTGATATAATGGCAAATGGTTTTAGGGTCAGAGTCTGCCGCAGCATGGGGCGTGATCGTCAAGCGTGGATGCTGCCAAAGTGGGCTCGCAGAGGGCAGAGGCTCTTTTTGAAAAACATCAAGTGTAGCCGCATACAGCGCCCCCGAATTTAACGCTGCCAAAATATCATTTTCGTTGTGTTGGCGTCCACGTCCGGCATTGATCAATATCGGCGCACCAAAAGGGCCACGCTTTGAGAGCTTTGCAAAAAGCCGCGCATTAATAATGCCATCTGTTTCAGCGGTGGCTGGTAAAAGCGAAACCAGAATATCCGTACACTGAAGAAATTCATTAAATTGTTGAGGGCCTGAAAAACATTGAACGCCCGCAATGTCTTTGGGTGTTCTGCTCCAGCCCACAACATTGAAATTCATCACCTTCAATTTGCGTGCTGCATCTTGGCCCAAAACACCAAGGCCCATAATTCCCACCGTAATGTCCTTGGCAGCGTGAGTTGAAAAACTATCCCACACGCCAGCCTTTTGATTTGCATCCAACCGCCGCTGCTGGCGGTGGTGCATCAAAACATGAAGCACGATATATTCGCTCATTCGGTTTGTCAGATCAGCATCATTCACCCGCACAATGGGCACATGATGGGGCAAGGTTTTATCAGCCAAAATGGCATCCACTCCTGCACCCAGAGAAAAAATCACTTTAAGATTTGGAAAGCCTTTGAGCACATCTGCAGGCGGCAACCATGCGGCGGCATATGCAATTTCTTGTGGATCACCAAGCCTGTCGGGCCAGATGCGAAGATCCATGTTTGGTGCGGCCTGTTTCATCGCCATGGCCCAAGCATCCATGGGCCAAGAGGGGGCAACAAAACAAAACGCGCTCATTGACGCACAACGCTTTCATCGGCTTTCAAGTTCAGCGATGCCGCAATCAAAGCCTTTGTATAAGGCTGTTGTGGTGCACTAAAAATTTGCGCTGAAGGCCCACGTTCTTCCACCAATCCATTGCGCATCACAATCACCTCATTGGCCAAGGCACGCACCACGCGCAAATCATGGCTGATAAACAAATATGCCAAATTATGTTTCTGTTGCAAGCTGCGCAATAGTTCCACCACTTGGGCCTGCACCGACATATCAAGGGCCGATGTAGGCTCATCCAACATAATAAATTTGGGTTGAAGTGCTAAAGCCCTGGCGATTGCAATGCGCTGGCGTTGCCCGCCCGAAAATTCATGCGGGAAACGATCCATATTGGCAGGGTCAAGCCCCACTTCTTCCAGGGCCTGCGAAACGCGTTTCCTGCGTTGAGCGCTGTTCATCAAGGGGCTTTGAATGACCAGACCTTCTTCCACAATTTGCAAAACCGAAAGCCGTGGTGAAAGCGAGCCAAAAGGATCTTGAAACACCACCTGCATATCTTTGCGCAAAGGCCGCATCGCTTTAGATTTTAACCCATCAATGCGCTGGCCTTGAAATGTAATTTCCCCTTGCGATGCAATCAATCGCAAAATGGCCAGACCCGTTGTGGTTTTGCCAGAACCAGATTCACCGACAATGCCTAGCGTTTGCCCAGCTTTCAGTTCAAAATCCAAACCATCAACGGCCTTCACGTGACCCGTAAGCTTTTTGAAAAACCCGCGCCGGATGGGATACCAAACTTTTAAGTTTTTCGCTTCCAACACAACTTCAGCATTGGCATTGATGGTGGGCGGCTTTCCCTTTGGCTCAGCGGCCAACAACATTTTCGTATAATCATGGCGCGGGTTAGCAAACACAGTTTTGGCATTGCCCTGTTCAACAATCACGCCATGCTGCATCACGCACACGGTGTCGGCCATGTTGCGCACAATACCCAAATCATGCGTGATCAATAAAAGCGCCATGCCAAATTCTTTTTGCAAATCTTTCAGCAATTTTAAAATCTGCGCCTGCACCGTCACATCAAGGGCTGTTGTGGGCTCATCGGCAATCAGAAGATCAGGCTTGTTGGCCAGCGCCATGGCAATCATCACGCGCTGGCGTTGCCCGCCGGAAAGTTGATGCGGATAATCTTCAAGCCTCGTTGCAGCGTCACGAATTCCCACTTTTTCAAGCAGTTCAACAATGCGCGCGCGTGCTGGTGCGCCACGCAAGCCTTGGTGCAATTCCAAGATTTCGCCAATTTGTTTTTGAACGGTGTGCAACGGATTAAGCGATGTCATCGGCTCTTGAAAAATCATGGTGATGGCGCGGCCGCGCACGCTGCGTAATTCTGCCTCAGATGCGGTCAACAAGTTTTGGCCTTTGAACACAATCTCGCCCGATGGATGAGAAGCCGGCGGATAGGCCAACAGTTTCAAAATCGAAAGTGCTGTCACAGATTTGCCCGAACCGGACTCGCCCACCAAAGCTAAAGTTTCACCCTTGTTCAGGGTGAAGCTGATCTGGTCAACCACAGTGGTTTTACCAAAAGCCACACTCAAGTCTTTCACCTCAAGCAAAGCGCTGGTCATATAAAAGTCTTTCGTGGGTCCAAGGCATCACGCACCGCTTCACCGATAAAAACCAACATGGTGAGAAGACCTGAAAGTAAAAAGAAAATTGTAAAACCTAGCCACGGCGCTTGAATATTGTTTTTGCCCTGCGCCACAAGTTCACCCAGAGAAGGCGATCCAGGTGGCAAGCCAAAGCCCAAATAATCCAATGCTGTAAGCGTTGTGACAGAACCCGCAATCAAAAACGGCATGAATGTTACCGCTGAAACCATGGCATTGGGCAGCACATGCTTATACATAATTTTGATATTGGATAAGCCCAGCGCACGCGCTGCCCGCACGTATTCAAAATTCCGCGCCCGCAGAAATTCCGCACGTATTAAATGCACCAAACTTGTCCACGAAAACAACACCAGAATTCCCAGCAACAGCCAAAAACTAGGAGCAATAAACGCACCCAAAATAATCAACAAATAAAGCGTGGGCATCGAGGCCCAAATGTCAATGAAGCGCTGCATCAGCAAATCTGTCCACCCGCCGAAATAGCCTTGTACAGCGCCTGCCATAATGCCGATGATGGATGAAAAAAAAGTCAGCAGCAAACCGAAGGCCACTGAAATGCGAAAACCATAAATCAATCGCGCCACCACATCGCGGCCTTGATCATCCGTGCCCAACCAATTCATATTGCCCGCAGCGCAGGCCGGATCATTGGCTTTCAAAGGGTATTTCACACAAGCCTCATCCCGGCTGAATTGAAACGCGGGCTTGGATGGCGCAGGCGTTGGAATTTCTGTGTTGACCGTGTTGTAAGAATAATGAATCAAGGGCCAGATCATCCAGCCATTGGCATTGATCTCATCGAGATTGACAGGATCTCGAAAATTGGTTTTGGCTAGGAAGCCACCAAATTTCGCTTCTGGATAATCTTTCCACAGTGGAAACAACAATTCACCTTTGTAGAAGGCCAGCATGGGCCGATCGTTGGCAATCAGCGGCGCAAAAAGTGAGATGAAAAACATAATCGCAAACAACCAGAATGCCCAAAACCCTCTTCGGTTTTTACGAAACAATTCAAAGCGGCGTTGATTAAGGGGGGAGAGTTTCACGGTCAAACTTCTCGCGCCTCAAAATCAATGCGCGGGTCAATCCACGTGTAAATCAAATCGCTTAAAAGTGCGATCACCAGACCAATTAACGTGAACACATAAAGTGCTGCAAACACAACGGCATAATCACGGTTCACCGCAGATTTATAGGTGAGATAGCCCAACCCATCGAGCGAGAACACTTGTTCGATCAGAAGTGAGCCTGTGAAAAATGCGTGCAAAAACGCTGCCGGAAAACCGCTGATTACCAACAGCATAGCATTGCGAAACACATGGCCATAGAGCACACGGGCCTCGCTCAAACCTTTTGCCCGCGCTGTCACCACATATTGTTTGCGTATTTCATCAAGAAAAGAATTTTTCGTCAACAATGTCATGGTGGCAAAGCTGCCCACACCCATGGACGTTAAGGGTAAAACCAAATGCCAAGCATAATCTTTCACTTTTCCAAACCAACCCAAATCAGAAAAATTGTCAGAAGTGAGCAGGCGCAACGGGAAGAAGTTATAATAGCTGCCACCGGCAAATAAAATGATCAGAAATATCGCAAACACAAAACTTGGAATGGCATAACCAATGCTGATGATGGCAGATGTCCAGATATCAAACTTCGTGCCTTCTTTCACCGCCTTGCGAATGCCCAATGGAATCGAAACAGCGTAAGAAATAATCAAAATCCAAAGACCAAGCGAAATTGAAACTGGCAGTTTTTCAAGAATTAAATTCACCACGGGTTTGGATTGGAAATAACTATCACCAAAATCAAAGCGCAAATAATTTGAAACCATTTCGCCAAAGCGTTGCAAGGGTGGCTTATCAAAGCCAAATTGCTTTTCCCACTTTTTGATAATTTCTTTGTCGATGCCCTTGGCGCCGCGATAGGTTGAATTCTCGTTCTGGCTGCCAATGTTTTCTGTGCCGCCATTCAGCTTGGCGTCAACTTGGTCGGTGTTTTGAAGTTTTGAAATCAATTGTTCAATAGGCCCGCCCGGCACAAATTGCGTAACCAAAAATGTGAGTGCCAAAACCCCCAGTAACGTAGGGATCATCAACAAAATGCGTTTGAGAATATATGAACCCATTTAGCCCGAAATCTTTTTGGCTTTGGCCTCATCAAGCCACCAGGTGGCGGGCATGCCAAGGGCATAATCGGCCTTTTTGTCAGGCTTGCCAAATCTGTTCCAAGCGGCCACGCGCTCGAACGGCGCATACCATTGCGGAATAAGATAATAGCCCCAAATCAGCGCCCTATCCAATGCGTGCGTTGCGGTAATCAGCGCATTACGATCTTTTGCAAAAATAAGTTTTTCAATCAACGTATCAATGGCGGGGCTTTTGATACCTGCGTAGTTTTGCGAGCCTTTCTTATCAGCTTCCGTTGAGGCCCAGAAAAAGCGCTGCTCGTTGCCAGGCGATTCTGATTGGCCGTAGCTGTGCACGATAATATCGTAGTCGTAAGTTTCTTTCAGTTTTTCGACTTGTGCATCATCCAGCGTGCGCAAAGTTACAACAAAACCTAAAAGTTCCAGCTGTTCTTTATAGGGCAGTGAGATACGCTCAAACAAAGGGCTATCTAAGGTGAATTCAAGACTTAAGACTTCACCCTTGGCATTTTTCAAAACATTCTTGCCGCCTTCGGGAACGGGGTTCCATCCGGCTTCCACCAAAAGCTTGGTGGCGCGTTGCAAATTTTTGCGCCTGCTGCCTGCATCAGGATTTGTGGGGTTGGAATATTCGGTGGTGAACACTTCAGGCGGAAGTTGGTCTTTCAGAGGGTTCAATAATTCCAGTTCTTCAGGTGTGGGCAGGCCCTTGGCTTCCAGAACGGAGTTATTAAAAAAACTGCGGCTGCGCGTATATTGGCCGAAAAACAAATTGGTGTTCGACCATTCAAAATCAAACGCCAAATTCAACGCTTGGCGCACCCGCACATCTTTGAATTTGTCGCGCCGTGTGTTGATCACATAGCCCTGCATGCCTTGGGTGTTTTTTCGGGGCACAAGTTCTTTAGCAACACGACCATCTTTCACCGCTGGAAAATCATAGCCCGTGGCCCATTGTTTTGAACTCGCTTCAATTTGCACATCATATTGATCGCCCTTAAAGCCTTCAAAAGCCACAAGCGGTGAGGCAAAATAAAGATAGCGCAACTCATCAAAATTATTGGTGCCCAAGTTGCAGGGCAAATTTTCTGCCCAATAGTCTTTCACCCGTTCCAGCGTGATGGATGCGCCGGGCTTGGCCTCTTTAATTTTATACGGGCCAGAACCCAATGGAATTTCAAGCGACCCTGCATTGGTATCACGCGCTTTGCCGGAAGCATCTTTTTCCATCCACCAATGCTTTGGCAAAATTGGAAGTTCAGCCACAATGCTGGGCAATTCACGATTGTTTTTTTCGCTGAACGAAAATGTCACTTCGTTCTCGCCAGACTGTTCCACTTTTTCGACGTTCTTATAATAGGCGGCCTGCGTGGCCAGATTGGTTTTCAATGTTAGCAAACTGAAAATAATATCATCAGGCGTAATCGGCTTGCCATCGTGAAAACGCGCTTCCTTGCGCAGTTTGAAAACCACCTTGGATTTATCGTTGGGATAAGCAATGCTTTCAGCGATTAAGCCATACATGGTCGAAGGCTCGTCCAATGAGCGCACCATCAACGTGTCATGCACGGAAACAGGAGGAGGGTTCCCGTTGATTGTGTAGGGGTTCAAACTGTCAAAATCACGATAGAACGGAAGCCGCAAGCTGCCGCCCTTGGGTGCTGTGGCATTCACATAATCAAAGTTTTTAAACCCGGCTTGATATTTAACGTCATCAAACAACGATATGGCATGTTTGAATTGCAGGTCTTCTGCCTGTGCTGGAAGAAATCGAAACAGTGGCGAAAGCCCCGCGATCTGAAAAAACAAACGACGATTGATCATGCACAGCCCCAGAGTTGATTCGGAGGGAGTTTAGCGTGTCTCACATTTTTCTCCATCTATGACCTTCAGGCGGAGAAATAACTAATCGTGAAAAGCAGCCAATATTAAGGCTTGGGGAAAGGCTTGGGTGAATCTGACAATGTTGCAAGATAAGCCAGAACATTGGCGCGGTCTTCAGCCTTTGAAATACCCGCATAGGCCATTTTGGTGCCGTGGATATATTCTTTGGGCGCCGTCAGCCATGTGTTCAATTCATCATAGCCCCAGTTTTTGCCGGCCATGGCTTTGAAACCTTCGGAATAAGCAAACCCTTCTGCTGTTCCCATCGGGCGGCCAACAACATCCCACAAATGCGGCCCAACTTTATTAGCACCACCCTTATCAACACTGTGGCAGGCCAAACAGGCCTTTGCTGTGCCCATGCCTTTGTCTTTGTCAGCTTTGGCTAATAACACACCCAGCGGAACCACGGGCGCGTCAGCGGCTGGTTTTGCATCGCCGGTAGGCGCCGTGGCAACGGCGATGGCATAGCCCGCTTTTTCAGGCTTTTCTTCATGAAACAAGCCATCGTCCACAATTTTGAGCGCAAATACCAAAAGGCCGGTGCCCAAAATAGCGCCTATAATCTTATTCCGCTCAATATGAACCATGAAAAGGCCAGTCCTCACTAGAAATTACAATCCGGCCGCAAACTAGTGGTTTCACAATCAGCCTGCAATAATTATAAGAAACCACGCCAATTTGCCGCGCCCCCATAGAATCAAGCTGGAATCGAAGTTTCAAACCTATGATTGAATTTCAAAACACTGTCATCGTCATCACCGCGCGCATGGCTTGCAAAACCCTTCCCGGAAGGCCAATGGCCGATATCAACGGCCACCCGCTCGTTGTGCAAACGTTGCGGGCAGCCGAGCGCGCCAACATCGGCCATGTTCTGGTGGCCGCTGCCGAAAATCAAATTGTTGAGGCTGTTAAGGCCGCAGGCGGAGATGGATTGGTATCCCCCTTCAATGCAGTGGCTGAGGTTGACCAGATTGCTGCCGTGTTGGCCTTGCGTGATCCTGCCCGCCGCTATGATTTTGTAATGAGCTTGCCGTGTTATCTGCCAACGATTGAGGCTTTGTCGCTCCGCCGCTGCCTCGCAGGCCTCACCAATGCTGATGTTGAAATGGCAACGCTGGCCGCACCCCTTGATGAAGATGATGAAACCAAGGTGAAAGTGTTGGCCCCCTTAGAAGGCGAACGCGAAGTGGCATATGCGCGGGATTTTTCCACCACAATTCAGCCAAAGCCTGCTTGGCACCATATTGCAGCCTATGCTTATCGCCGTGAAAGCCTAGAAAGCCTTGCAAGCTTAAAGCCCAGCAAGCGCGAAGCTGAACAGGGTTTAGAGCAGTTTCGCGCCCTTGATCATGGGTTTAGGCTTGCTGTGGTGAAGGTTGACACGGCACCTTTAAGTGTTGATACGCCTCAGAATTTAGAGGCGGCCCGCCGCATGTTGAAGGCTTGAACGATGAAACCGAAAATTGCTTATCAGGGTGAACCGGGGGCCAATTCCCACATTGCCTGCCTTGAAGCCAAGCCAGATTATGAGCCATTGCCCTGCCACACATTTGAAGATGCGTTTCAAGCCGTAAAAGATGGCAAGGCAGATCTGGCCATGATCGCCATTGAAAACACAACGGCTGGCCGCGTGGCTGATGTGCATCATTTGTTGCCCGATTCTGGCTTGTCGATTGTGGGTGAACATTTTCTGCGCATTGAATTTCATCTGCTGCTGGTGCCCGGTGCCAAGCTCAGCGACATTAAAACGGTTCACAGCCATGTTCATGCGCTGGGCCAATGCCGCAAGGTGATTAAGGCCAACAAATTAAAACCCATCGTGGCGGCTGATACAGCAGGCGCCGCGCGCGAACTTTCTGAAAGCAAAGATAAAACCAGTGCCGCCATTGCCACAAAACTGGCCGCCGAAATTTATGGTTTGGACGTGGCCCTTCAAAACATTGAAGATGAAACCCACAACACCACGCGCTTTGTCATTCTGTCAAAAAAGCACCACTCGGTAAAATCCGGCAATGGCCCGAATATGACAAGCCTGGTGTTTCGCGTGCGCAACGTTCCGGCCGCCCTTTATAAAGCCATGGGCGGCTTTGCCACCAATGGCGTCAACATGACCAAGCTTGAATCCTATCAAATTGAAGGCCAGTTTTCCGCCACCCAGTTTTATGCCGATGTTGAAGGCCACCCCGACGACAGGCCCCTGAAATTGGCTTTGGAAGAACTGGCCTTTTTCACATCCTATGTCAGATTATTGGGCACATATCCCGCAAGCCCCTACCGTGCGGAATTGACCAAAAAGGTTGTGCAATAACCCAGTTTGAATTTCAGGTTGCCGCAATCAGGCCATCTGTGCTTGTTACAACTCTGATTTTGATGAGGAATTGAAAATGGATCGTATCCGCATTCGCGGTGGCAATAAATTAAGTGGCGTGATTGATATTTCGGGCGCCAAAAACGCGGCTTTGCCCCTCATGATTGTGCCTTTGCTTACGCCTGAAACCGTAACCTTGCACAACGTGCCGCGCCTTGTGGATGCCCAGCGCCTGCAACGCATTTTGCAAAACCACGGTGTAGATATCACCACCGCCGGAAAACGTGTGGGCCAATTAAGTGCTGCTGGCGAAACCTTGAAGATTTCCGCCAAAACGATCACCGATACAACCGCACCTTATGAACTTGTTTCAAAAATGCGCGCGTCCTTCTGGGTGTTAGGCCCGTTGATTGCCCGCATGGGCGAAGCCAAGGTTTCGCTGCCCGGCGGTTGCGCCATTGGCACACGGCCCGTTGATATGCACATCCAAGCCTTTGAAAAATTGGGCGCGGAATGTGTGATTGAACAGGGCTATGTGTTTGCCAAAGCCAAGGGTGGCTTGAAAGGCGGGCATATTTCTTTTGCCAAAGTTTCAGTGGGTGCCACCCATGCCGCGGTGATGGCCGCAGTTTTGGCCAAGGGTGATACCACGATCGAAAATGCGGCGATGGAACCTGAAATCACCGATGTGGCCGAATGCCTGGTGAAGATGGGTGCCAAGATTGAAGGCATTGGAACACGCACTTTAAACATCACTGGTGTGACAAGCCTGCACGGCACCGAACACACCGTTGTGGCAGATCGTATTGAAGCTGGCACTTATGCCATGGCCGTGGGCATGGCTGGTGGCGATGTAACCTTGCGGGGTGCGCGTGCTGATACACTTGACGATGTGATCTTAACAATGCGCCGCGCTGGCCTTGATGTAACAACCACCAACGAAGGCATGCGGATTAAACGCAATGGCACGGGCATTTTGCCAGTTGATGTAACAACTGATCCATACCCCGGTTTTCCAACTGATTTGCAGGCCCAGTTCATGGGATTGATGACCATGGCCAAAGGCAAAAGCCACATTCGCGAAACCATTTTTGAAAACCGTTTCATGCATGTGCAAGAATTAGTGCGCCTTGGCGCTGATATTCATTTGCATGGCGATATGGCCGAAGTGCGCGGTGTAACAAAACTCACAGGCGCTGATGTGATGGCAACAGATTTGCGTGCATCAGTGTCTTTGGTAATTGCCGCACTTGCCGCTGAAGGTGAAACAATGTTGCACCGTGTCTATCATCTTGATCGTGGTTTTGAAGATTTGGAAGGCAAGCTTTCTGCCGTGGGTGCGGATGTTTCAAGGATCGCAGGGACTTAAGCGGATGCTGCGATTAACAGCGGTTGACGAAGCGGATTTGGCTGTTATTTCAGCGCAGATGCAAGACGCGTTGATGAAGCGGGCCGACTTAAGCTTTGACAAAAAGCGCAGGCGTTTTGCCCTTGTAGCCAATCGCTTTGCATGGGATGCAACACCTGAAAAACAACGCCGCCGCGCGGGCTTGCATTTTGATGATGTTACGGAAGTGAAAACCAGCGGGCTTGATAGAGTTGAAAAAAACGCGGTGTTATCCCTGCTAGCCATCACCTTTGAAAAGGCTGATGCGCTTTCGGGCATCATCACGTTGAGCTATTCTGCAGGTATTCAAATCAAGCTGAGTGTTTCCTGTGTGAATGCAACATTGTCGGATTTGGGTGGCACCTGGGGCACTGATATTGTTCCAAAGCACGCGGATTGATTGTGCCAGTTTCAAACGAAAGATTGTTTGGCATTACGATTGACGACAATCTTGCCGCTTCGATCAGCAGTGAATTTCAACATGATCGTGATGTTGCAATTCGCGATTTGATTGAAGCCAATAATTTTGCGCTCAGCAGCGGCCCCAAAGGTCCTTATAATTTGCATCTGGCTTCGCAAGATCAACGTTTGGTTTTTCAAATTTCAAATTTGGCCAATGAGCCATTGCACATTTTTGCGCTAGGCCTTGGGCCGTTTCGCCGTGTGGTGAAAGATTATTTCCAAATCTGTGACAGTTATAACATGGCAGTGAAAGCATCGAACCCGCAAGCCATCGAGGCGATTGATATGGCCCGTCGCGCCATTCACAACGAGGGAAGTGAAATTTTGCAGACGCGGTTCAACGGCAAAGTTGAAATGGATTTTGATACGGCGCGAAGGCTGTTCACCCTTGTGTGTGCCTTAACCGCGAGGGCAATCTGATATGAACGTCAAATTGCCCAGCGCCGTTTTATTTGCTTGCACTTTAAATGCAATTCGCTCGCCCATGGCGGCGGCCATCTTGCATCACTATTGCGGGCATAAAATCTATGTGGCCTCTGCCGGAATTGCGGCGGGCGATCCTGATCCGTTTGTCGGCATGGTGATGGATGAAATTGGCATCGACATCAAAGCCCACCGGCCGCACAGTTTTGAAGACTTAGAAGATTCCGTTTTTGATGTGTTGATTACGCTGTCACCCGAGGCTGAAAACAAAGCCAAACATTTGGGCACCAGCTTGGCTTTGGATATTGAGAATTGGAAAATAGCTGATCCATCTCAAACCCAAGGCAGCCGCAGCCAGATTTTGGATTCTTACCGCGAAGTGCGCGATGATTTGGTAAAAAAAGTGAAATCGAGATTTGTGGGTTAGATTATAACTTGCGCAAAAACACTGATCTTACTTTGTGATCAGAACCTTTGCGCAAAACTAAATCTGCGCGCGGCCGCGTGGGAATAATATTATCGCGCAAGTTCACCAGATTTATTGTTTCCCAGATTCGCGTGGCAACTTTTCGTGCCTCGTCATCACTTAGAGAAGCATAGCGATGGAAATATGATTTTGGATCTTTAAACGCGCCATTGCGCAAGGTGAAAAACCGCTCAATATACCAACTGCGCAAATCTGGTTCATCGGCATCAATAAAAATCGAAAAATCAAAAAAGTCTGATGTGTTGGGAATGCCTCGGCCATCACGCGGCGGGCGGCCAGTTTGCAAAACATTAATGCCTTCAACAATTAGAATATCCGGTTGGTCAATCAACTGCGATTTTCCGTGCAACACATCATAAGTTAAATGCGAATAAAGTGGCGCTTCAACATCAGGTTCACCTGATTTTATTTGAGACATAAATCGCAAAATGTTCGGAAGGTCATAGCTTTCGGGAAAGCCTTTGCGCCCCATCAAACCATCGCGTTCCAAAATACTATTGGGCAACAAAAAACCATCCGTGGTGACAAGATCAACCTTGGGCGTTGATGGCCAGCGGGAAAGCAGCCTGCGCAAAATACGCGCCGTTGTACTTTTGCCACCAGCCACACTGCCCGCAACACCAATCACATAAGGCACTTTCAAATCACGCCGATGCAGAAACATGTTAGACGCGTTGAAAAGTTTTTGGCTGGCTTGCACATAAAGATTGAGCAGGCGCGAAAGCGGCAGATAAATTGCCTCAACCTCATCAAGGTCAATGCGATCATTCAAACTGCGCAACTCATCAAGATCAGCAACAGTCAATGTCATCGGCGTGTCTTCGCGCAAAGCGGCCCATTCATCGCGACCAAAACGCCTAAATGGGGAGACCTCTCTGGCGAGATCCTCTTCAATATCAACCATTGCGATTGGCTTTTTCAACAAGGCCTGAAGTGCCTTCACGTTTTTCTAAAACTGCCATCACATCGGAAAGCGGAACACCCGAAGATTCCAGCAACACCAGAAGATGATACAAAACATCCGCTGCTTCATTCCGAGTGTTGGCTTTGTTGCCCAAAACAGAAGCCATCGCCAACTCGAAAGCTTCTTCGCCAAATTTCTTGGCGCATTTTTCTGTGCCGCTGTTTAAAAGCTTGGCCGTGTATGAAGTATCAGTCGGTTGGCCTTGGCGCGATGCAATGATTGCGGCCAATTTTTCCAAGGTGCTCATGCCGTAATCCTCATCGCAAGGCCAGCCTTGGCCATATGCGCCTTTGCTTGACCGATGGTGAACGTTCCAAAATGAAAAATAGAAGCTGCTAAAACTGCAGTGGCATGGCCATCGCGAATGCCTTCGACAAGATGATCAAGCGTGCCAACGCCGCCCGATGCAATAACGGGAATTGCAACAGCATCCGCCACCGCGCGCGTGAGGGCTAGGTTAAAACCTTTGCCTGTTCCATCACGATCCATCGATGTCAGCAAAATTTCACCAGCACCTAAGCTTGAAACCCGCCTTGCAAAATCCACGGCATCAATGCCGGTTGCTTGGCGACCACCGTGGGTGAAAATTTCAAATTTGGCAGGCGCAGTTTCCTTGGCATCAATGGCCACAACAATACATTGGGAGCCAAATTTTTCAGCGGCTTCTTTAACAAAGTCTGGATTGGCCACTGCTGCGGAGTTGATTGAAACTTTGTCAGCACCCGACAAAAGCAATTGGCGAATATCTTCAACCTTGCGAACCCCGCCACCCACAGTCAGCGGCATGAAACAGGCCTCTGCCGTGCGTTTGACAACATCAAACAATTGGCCACGGTTTTCATGCGTGGCCGTAATATCTAAAAAACAAAGCTCATCAGCGCCTGCCGCATCATATGCCCGCGCTGCTTCAACCGGGTCTCCCGCATCGCGTAGATCAACAAAATTAACGCCCTTAACAACGCGCCCATCTTTTACATCAAGGCAGGGGATTACACGCATTTTCAACATTAACGGCCTCCTGAAACGCGCAAGGTTGTGCCTGTTACATAAGATGATTTTTCACTGAGCAGAAACAAAATGGCCTGTGCAATTTCGTCAGCCTTGCCAATGCGCTTCATGGGAATTGTAGGGCGAATGCGTTCAACACGCGCTTGATCACCAGTGGAACGCTCGTGGATTTCTGTATCAATCATGCCGGGCACAACAGCGTTCACACGAATTCCCTCTTCGGCAACTTCTCGGGCGAGCCCAAAGGTTAAGCTTTCAACCCCGCCTTTTGAAGCAGCGTACCAAACATATTCACCAGGGCTGCCATTTAACGCAGCCGCAGAAGAAACATTCACGATCACGCCGCCTTGGCCACCAAGCCGTGTCGACATGCGTTTGACGGCCTCACGCGAAACATAAATGGCACCCATCAAATTAATGTCGATCGTCTGGCGTATAACCTCAAGAGGCGCATCCACCAGCCGTGATGATTTGCCTGTGATGCCCGCACTGTTC
>JAYWFC010000061.1:0-15025 GCA_043778995.1 Aestuariivirga sp. | reverse complement strand
GGCCCGCTTCAACAGATGCGAGAAAGACCGAGCAAATTGTTTTGCCTCTTTTGACGACGACATTTCGATCCCTGTTCAGAAGTTCTGCTTCTCATTGTCTGGAAGCAGTAAGCTTCATAACGATGGCGCTTTATGACAATAGCAATTGAAACAAAGCTTGCGAGTCCTAGCCAAACAACACTGAACCCGCAAGAACAAATTTCAGTGTCACCCAGCAATTGAACTAAGAGCTATTTTTTTTAAAAGCACAAGCCTTGACAGAACGTAAAAAATGATCAGCAGTACACGGATGATCAGCCTGCGGATGAATTAAAATTTTAAGCAAACTGAAAATTGTGCAAGATTTTTATGCAACAACGAGAACCTTGCTGGTACCGCTTTTTTCAATTGTATTTTCAAGTGCGTCCATTGCCTCGGCAAAAGCCTTTTCACGCGGCATGTTGAATATCCGCCCCAGATAAAGCCCCGATAAATAATCCCCCGTGCCATTGGGCACATTGTGGCGCTTCTGCGTGTGGTGCCATTGAACTTCTGTTGAGGAGACGCGCAATGTTGCAAGCTGATCATCTGCAAGAACGGATGTGACGATGACTTCTTCCACCTTCAAAAGTTTTGCATCGACTGCAAAATCAGTGCACGCTTTGCCGATCAGCCATGAAAGCTCAAAGGCATTGGGGGTGATGATTGTGGCCAAAGGCAACAGATGCTCACAAATTGCAAGGGCTACATCTTCTTTCACATACAGCCTGCCATGATCACCGATGACAGGATCCACCAAAATAATTTTCGGCCGCAGCTTTTTAATCAGTGCAGCTGTTTCTTTAACTTGATCAGCCGAAGCAAAATATCCGGTGATGATGGCATCAAGTGCGTTCAATGCGCCGATGTTTTGGGCGGCACTCATCAATGCGGCAACATCAACCGCACACCGCGCTGGCATGCCATGGCCCGGATGATACGATAAAAGCACTGTCGGAATGGCCAACACGTCATGGCCTTGCGCTTGAAGGGCTGGCACAATGGCTGAAAGCCCTACCGGCCCATAAACCACTTGTGATGATATGGCCAAGATTTTTGCCATTAGATTGTTCCCAAATCCGCCAGATATAAAATCAGCGTTGCTGAAATGGCGGCAAGGCCCGTGCCAAGCGCCACTGCACCTGATACGGCAGGCCCTGCCTCATCATTGCGCTGCGCAAATAAAAATGCGTTGGCCCCCGTTGGCATGGCCGCAAACAGAACAGCGATTTTGGCCCACAATGGCGGCAGTGTAAACACATAGTGGCTGAGCAAAAACACCAAGATGGGCATCACAATCATTTTAAGCCCAATTAAAACAAACATGCCATCCCATGCGCCTTTCAACGAATAGCCAGCCAGTGAAACGCCCAGCGCAAACAAGGCGGTTGGCACAGAAGCATCGGCCAACATGTCGAGCATTTTATCGGGAATGGGATGAAGACCGAGGCCTGTGAAACGCCATATGGCGCCCGCCAGAAGGGCCAGCACAATGGCGTTGCGCGAAAGGTTGTTGAATAATTCCTGGCCCAGCTTTGTCCACGAAATGGCACCTGAATGTCTGCCAATTTCGCGGTGCAAGGTGGCAGCCGTCCATAAAATTGGCGCGTGGATTGATAAAATTAAGCCTAAGGGCACGGCTACCGCTTGGCCGAAATGGGCCAATGCCAAGGGCGTTCCCAACAAGGCTAAATTGCCAAAGCCCGTTGCCATGGATGCTGATGCCCCACCGCTGATATTCAAGCTTTCAACGAAACGCGAAACCACGCCTGCTAAAATCCATGATGCGGCCAAGCCACCAAAAAATGCAAACCACAGGTTCCATGGTGCTGCGTCTTTCATATCCATGGTGGACGTCGTTTTAAAAAGCAGTGCAGGAATGGCAACGTTAAAAACAAAAAGCCCAAGCCCCTTGCCAGCGCTCGAATCCATGATTTTGGCGCGCGCAAATCCATAGCCCATGACGATCAGGCCGAAGACTGGAAGAACCGTGATGAGGATTGCGTTCATTCAATACCCTCACGCCAGACGTGAGGCACACTGAAACTCACAGCCAAGAATGGCTTTCGGCATTTTTCTTTTCAAAGGTGGTGATGGATTTTTCTTTTTCCATGGTCAGGCCAATATCGTCCAAGCCGTTGAGCAAGCAATGTTTGCGGAAGGCATCAATTTCAAATTTAATCGTGCCGCCATCAGGGCCTTTAATTTCTTGGGCGGGCAGATCAATGCTCATCGTGGCGTTGGAACCGCGCGAAGCATCATCCATCAACAGCTTTAATTGTTCTGGCGTTACCTTGATGGGCAGAATGCCATTTTTAAAACAGTTG
This sequence comes from Aestuariivirga sp., assembly GCA_043778995.1. Classification (GTDB taxonomy): domain Bacteria; phylum Pseudomonadota; class Alphaproteobacteria; order Rhizobiales; family Aestuariivirgaceae; genus Aestuariivirga. The sequence goes on along the minus strand of JAYWFC010000061.1, from coordinate 12,680 downwards.
TTATAAAAAATATCAGCAAAGCTGGTAGAGATCACGCAGCGAATGCCAAAATCCAGCAAAGCCCAGGGGGCATGTTCGCGGCTTGAGCCACAGCCAAAATTATCGCCCGCCACTAAAATTTCCGCCTTGCGATAGGCTGGCTTGTTCAACACAAAATCGGGCAGCTCTTTTCCCTCTTGGGTAAAGCGCATTTCATAAAACAATGATTTGCCGAGGCCCGTGCGTTTGATGGTTTTTAAAAACTGCTTCGGAATGATCATATCGGTGTCGACGTTGACGATATTCAAAGGTGCTGCCACGCCGTTTAACACATCAAATTTTTGCATTGTTGTTTCCTTTAAGAAGCCAAGTTCACAGAAGCTGCTTCATCAGCCCCGATCATCAGATTTAAGTTTTGCACGGCTGCACCTGATGCACCCTTGCCCAGATTGTCATAAATTGCCATCAATAATATTTGGCCGCGCTTATCGTTTCCAAATACATGAAGGCGCATCATATTGGTGCCGTTTAAAACTTCTGGCGTAATGGCATCGCCCGCTTGAACATCGCTCAAGGGGGCCACTTCAACAAAACGCGCCTTGGCAAAATAAGCTGAAAGAATGTGATGCACATCGGCCACAGAGGTTTTGCGCGATAACATATCGGCATGAAGGGGAATGGAGGTTTGCATGCCTTGCGCAAAGCGGCCCACCACAGGTTCAAAAATCACATCCCGGGCAAGGCCCGTGTAATATTGCATCTCAGGCAAATGCTTGTGTGAAAAGCCCAAAGCATAGGGAAAATATTGCGGAGCACTTTCGCCACGGGCCACATAGTCTTCCATCATCTTGCGGCCACCACCAGAATAGCCTGAGACACCATGATAGGTGACGGGGTAGTTTTTTGGCATCAAGCCTGCGTCAATCAAAGGCTTGGTGAGCGCAATCAGCCCTTGGGGCCAACAGCCGGGGTTGGTAACGCGCGATGCGGCTGCAATTTTTGCAGCTTGGCCAGAATCCATTTCCGCAAAGCCATAGGCCCAAGCGGGGTTAACCCGAAAAGCAGTTGAGGCATCAATCACTTTGGTTTTTGAAGCGGGCGCAATCAAAGCCACGGCCTCAATGGCCGCTTCATCTGGCAAACAAAGAATGGCCACATCAACGCCGTTCAACAAATCCGCGCGGGCTTTGGCATCTTTGCGTTTTTCGGGTGCGATTGAAACCAATTCCAAATCTTGGCGTGTTTTCAGCCGATCACGAATTTGAAGGCCGGTTGTGCCTGCCTCGCCATCAATAAAAACCGTCTTTCTCTGTGCCATATTTTGAACCATGGCGGGCTTCTAGCGGTGTGGGCCAGCAAATTCAACATGAACCGAAAATGAATTCAGCACTCAGTTTTGGTTCAGCCCATCTCGCATAGAAAGGTTTCATCAACGGCGATAAGCGCCGCTTAACTGGAAACAAAGAGAAGGAATAAAATTATGAACCGCAAGACATTAATTGCACTTACTGCCGCCGCCGCTTTGAGCTTAGGCTTTGCCGCTTCTGCCAATGCCAACCCCCATGTGGGCTTTGGCGTACATTTTGGATCAGGTGCCCCAACTTTTGATTTGGGCATTTCAGATGGTGGTTATTATCCTGGCTATGGCTATCCTGGTTATTATGATGCTGGATATGGCGCAGGCTATGATGATGGTGGTGATTGTGGTTGGCAGTGGGTGAAGCACGGCCACTGGAATTACAGCCACACTTATAAAATCTACAGCACCAAAAAAGTTTGGGTTTGCGAATAATCGCAATTGAACAACACAAAAAAACCAGCCGGAATGTTCTGGCTGGTTTTAATTTTTTAAGTCTTCAGAACATTATTTGCAGTTTAACGTGCAAGCAGTTTCAGCATTCATCGTTTGCACGGTGGTAAAACCGGCAACCGCACCTGTCATCAGTGTTAAGCTGACAAGACCAAACAAGACGCGACGCAAAAATTTTGCATCGGCTTTTACAGCAACAGAACTCATATTTTAACTCCCCCAGTTACAACGCATGGGCCACGAACATTGAGTCGGGTTTAGTGCGCAATCGTTCTCATAGCGTAAACAAACGTTGAAACAATTCAAAAAAATTGAATGCGTTAATAGCCACCATGCAAAATTCACATGGCTTTATTGTTGTCTGATATCCACAAAATGCCCTGCAAGTGCTGCTGCGGCTGCCATGCGAGGTGATACCAGATGCGTGCGGCCTTTATAGCCTTGCCGTCCTTCAAAATTGCGATTTGAAGTTGAGGCAGCGCGTTGGCCCGGTTTCAATTGATCTGGGTTCATGGCCAAGCACATGGAACAGCCAGGTTCACGCCATTCAAAACCAGCGGCTTTGAAAATATCATGCAAGCCTTCGGCCTCGGCCTGTTGTTTGACGAGGCCTGATCCCGGCACAATCATGGCATAATCCAAATTGGCAGAAATCTTTTTGCCTTTAACAACTTCAGCCACGGCGCGCATGTCTTCAATGCGGCCATTGGTGCAAGAGCCAATCCAGATCACATCAAGCGGAATATCGGTGATCTTCTGGCCAGCTTTCAGGCCCATATATTCAAGGGCGCGCATTTTTGATTGGCGCTTGCCTTCATCACCAATAAGCGCTGGGTCTGGCACAGCGCCTGCGATTGAAACAACATCTTCGGGCGATGTGCCCCAAGAAACGATGGGTGGCAGATTGGCTGCATCAATGGTGACGATGCGATCAAAATGGGCGCCTTCATCAGAACGCAGGGTTTCCCAATATTTTACTGCTTTTTCCCATTCGGCACCTTTGGGGGCCATGGGTTTGCCCTTCAAATAGGCATAGGCTTTTTCATCAGGCGCTATCATGCCAGCGCGAGCACCGCCCTCAATGGTCATGTTGCACACTGTCATGCGGCCTTCCATCGACAAATCGCGAATGGCCTCGCCAGCAAATTCGATCACAGATCCGGTGCCGCCCGCTGTGCCAATTTCGCCGATGATGGCCAGAATAATATCTTTTGCGGTGGAATAGGGGGCAAGCTTGCCTTGCACATCCACCAACATGTTTTTGGCTTTTTTCTGAATCAGCGTTTGGGTTGCCAAAACATGTTCAACTTCTGACGTGCCGATGCCGTGGGCCAAAGCGCCAAATGCGCCATGGGTTGAAGTGTGGCTGTCGCCGCATACAATTGTGGTGCCGGGCAAAGTGAAGCCCTGTTCTGGCCCCACAACGTGAACAATGCCTTGGCGCTTGTCCATTTCATTGAAATATTGAATGCCAAATTCTTTTGCGTTGGCGGCCAAGGCTTCAACCTGAATGCGGCTTTCTTCTTCCACAATGCCCTTTGAACGATCAGTCGTTGGAACGTTATGATCCACAACCGCCAAAGTTTTTTCAGGGTGGCGCACTTTGCGGCCCGTCATGCGCAAACCTTCAAAGGCTTGGGGGCTGGTTACTTCGTGAATGAGATGGCGATCAATATAAAGCAAGCAGGTTCCATCTTCAGCCTCGTGGGCCAAATGGTCGTCCCAAATCTTATCATAGAGGGTTCGTGCTTTTGCCATGGTAAATCTCACTCAAAATCATATTTGGGCGTTATTTAGCAATAACGGGCAGGGAGTCAAATTTGTTAAACGGTGGCGAACTTTGGCTTTTTCTCGAGCACTTTTAAAACCTGCTCCAATTCATTGCCGCGGCGCATGATAAGGCCGCCCGGCGCTGTCACCTGAAACAGGCCGCCTTTATCGCGCAGAGAAGGGTTTTTGATCACCGAATACAGAGGCTGTTCAGATGTGTGGCGGTGAATATCAAAACGTGCAGTGTCCTTGCCAAAGCTGATGGCATAATCACGCCATTCACCCGAGGCGACAAAGCGGCCATAAAGCCCCATGATAAGACCCAGCTCTTGGCGATCAAAAACAATGGGCTTTTGCGATTTTGCTGGAAAATGCAAAATTTCAGGTGTTTCAGCGCTCATTAGGGCCACACTTTGTCATCACGCTGTTACATTGCAAGCGTGGAATGTTTTTTGCAAGCGGTGAAATACCTCAATCTTGCCGCAATTGCATCAAGCCTTTGACATTATACTGCGTGATATTTTTAGCGTTGCCTCGACAGCCCAGCTGGTTGGTTTTGTAAAGCCCCCCAGCCCCCAAAGCCCCTGTAACCGGCTGGGCCCCCTGTATTTAGAGTACCCCAAGACTTGCGTTTGTGAGTCTGTAAGAGTTCTTAAGGCGGTTGCCAGTTGCAACCGCCCTTTTTTTGTTCTGTTTTTAAACTTGACGAACGGCCCCGCAATCACAATATCGCGGCAGAAATTTATGGGAAATCGGCAATGACCAAATCCAAACCACAAGAATTCCAAGCCGAAGTTGGCAAGCTTTTGCACATGATGGTGCATTCGGTCTATTCAGACCGTGATGTTTTTTTGCGTGAATTGATTTCAAATGCGTCGGACGCCTTGGACAAATTGCGCTATCAGGCGATCGCCAAGCCCGAACTTTTAGAACAAGACGCAACGCTTTCAATAACGCTAACACCCGATAAAGCTGCCAAGACGTTGACGATTGCAGATTCTGGCATTGGCATGTCTGCCAAAGAGCTGACGGAAAATCTTGGCACCATTGCCAAATCTGGCACGCAAAGCTTTGTTGATAAGGCTAAAGACGGGCCGCAATTGATCGGCCAATTTGGTGTTGGGTTTTATGCGGCCTTTATGGTGGCCCATAATGTTGAAGTGTTTTCGCGTAAAGCTGGCGCCAAGGCGTGCAATGTTTGGCGCTCTCAGGGCGAGGGCACATTTACGGTGGATGAGGCTGAAACGGCCAACCGTGGCACACGCATTGTGCTTCATCTGCGCGACGATGCCTTGGATTATCTTGAGGCTTGGAAATTGGAAGAGGTTGTTAAAACCTATTCTGACCATATTGCCCACCCCATCATGCTGGCAGGCGAGGGCGAGCCTAAGCAAATCAATTCAGCCTCGGCCATTTGGATGCGTTCCAAAAGTGAAGTGACGGCTGAACAGCACAAAGAATTTTTTGGCATTTTGAGCCATGGCACAGACGCACCAGCACTCACCATTCATTATCGTGCCGAAGGCCGGCAAGAATATAACGTGTTGCTTTATGTGCCTTCGGAACGCCCCTTTGATTTGTATGATCCTGAACGCAAAGGCCGCCAGAAACTTTATGTAAAACGCGTGTTCATTGCGGATGATGCAAATTTGTTGCCGCCCTATTTGCGCTTTGTGCGCGGCGTGATTGATTCAAGCGACATGCCCTTAAACTTGTCGCGTGAAATGTTGCAGAACAATCCTGATGTGGCGGCCATCCGCAAGGCCGTGACCAACCGAGTTTTGCAAGAACTGAAAAAGCTTAGTGAGAACGATAAGCCTGCATTTGAAAAGTTTTGGGAAACCTTCGGCCCTGTTCTCAAGGAAGGCCTTTATGAAGATTTTGAACGTCGTGATGCGTTGTTCGATGTGGCGCGGTTTAATTCAACCACACGAAAAGACATCTCACTCAAAGATTATATTGCCGGCTTGAAAGAAAACCAAACAGCCATTTATTATTTGACGGGTGAAGATTCTGCCAAGGCCGCCGCCAGCCCGCAGCTTGAAGGTTATAAATCTCGCGACGTTGAAGTTTTATTGCTGACAGACCCGGTTGATTCATTCTGGGTTCGCACAGCCATGGGTTTTGATGGCAAACCTTTCAAATCAGTCTCGCAAGGCAATGCTGATCTGGATTTGATCAAAGCGGTTGATGATAAAAAGCCAGAGGTCCATGATACGGCCGAAGCTGTTTCATTGTTGCAAGCGTTCAAACAGGCTTTGGGCACGCGCGTATCAGACGTTCGCAGCTCAAAGCGCCTGACGACCAGTGCGTGTTGTTTGGTGAACGACAGCCAGATGGACCGTACGTTGGAAAAATTATTGTCGCGGCAAAAAGATTCAGGGGTTTCAATCTCGGCACCGGTTTTGGAAATCAACACCGGGCACAGTTTGATCAAATCACTGTCATCAGCCTTGAAAGAAAAAGGGTCGACAGCCGTTGAGGATGCGGCCCATCTTCTGCTTGATCAAGCATTCGTGTTGGAAGGCGAAGTGGTGGCAGACCCGCAGGCCTTTGCCCAACGCTTGGATGCGATGATGGCAAAGGCCTTTGGATAGATATTACTGCGTCAAGCCTGCAACGGGCAGAACTTTTGTGCCTTCAGCTTTCACGGCTTGCAGCGTCATCGGATCCAAGCCCAAGGCCATCACAATTGTGGGGGCCACTTGTTGGTTGGTCACAGCATCTTTCACTTCCATGGCTGCAAGGCCAGGGTTTGAAAGCAGCAAGGCCACATGTGTATCATCGTCACCAAAGCCACCATGTTCGGCAATTTTGGTGGCTTTTGGCTTGGTGTAAATCACGCCATTATTGGGCAGCACAGCAATATCAGGTGCCCGGCTGTCTTTGGTTGGATCAGCAAACATGGCTGTTATTTTTGCAGCATCATAAATCTCGCTGATGGCGGCTTTGTCCTTGATTGCATCCAAAGCTTTTACAGCATCAGCAGTTTTGGATTGATCGGCAAGCCAGATCAAGGCCACTGAATCCATGGTGACTTTCGCACCCAAATCCTTTTGCACGCTGTCCAATGCAGCCGGGATCATTTTCTTATCAACGATCTTTTTGGCAGCAGGGTCAATGGCAGATTGGCCGTGTTTGGCCGAAACAATCACCAGCGTGTCTTTGTCCAAGCCCTTGGCCTGAAGTTCTGCCACCATTTTGCCGATGGATTGATCTGTGTGGCTCAATGCCATTGCCAAATCTGCCGAAGGTGTGCCCTTGGCATCCATATAACCTGCGGTTTTTTGACCTACACTCACGGCCTGAAAGTTCATGCCAAATATTGCTGGAACGCCCGCACCATCTTTGCCAGCGCTGGATTTTCCATCAATTTGGTTGATGATGGCTGTAACTTTAATATCATCATAAGCGGCGGTGTTGGCAGCTTTGGCGGTGATGTCATCATTGGAATTGATTTCCGGGACAAACAAATCATCCACGCCCTTGCCAGATGGGCCATTGGTGATTTCATAGGCGGGGTGTTTGTCGCTCCACGCGGTTGTCATTCCAGCGGCTTTGGCCACTTCGAATATCGTGTTCACGCGCAAGAAGGAGTGGGGGTAAACGGGCTTGCAACCATTCGCGCCATCACGCGGCAACTTTGCTTCATCAATGCCGCCACCGCCATCCATGGCATCGGGCTTCTTATCGATTGACTCATCATAAACAACTTCAGTGCCCTTAACTTTGCAATCTGAACCAGGTGCTGAAAGTGCACGGTCATAGCTGTCGTCATAATAAACGCCGGTGGATTTGGGTGAGCCGCCGGTGATCAAAGCCAAAAGGCCGGGGAATGAATCTGAAGGCTTGGCTGATGAGGCGTTTGAATAATGCACACCATGGCCTGCCAAAGCAGCCAGTGCTGATTTTGGGTTGGACTTGATGAAGTTGGATAAATCCATTTCATGCAAACCATCAACGCTTAAAAGCAAAATATGTTTCATTTTCATGGTTTGTGCAAAGGCTGGGCTGGCCAAGCTGAGGGCCAGAGCCGAAGCCAAAATTAATTTGCGTGTGAACATAACAAAAAACTCCGGATCATCCGCAGGAGCGCGGTTGATCCAGAGTCAGATAGTTTTGTAACAGTCAGACGACAGTTAGATTAAATGTCGGTCAGCCTTCAGCGCGGTTGGGGCGTTTGAAATTGCCGCCCGATGGCTTGGCAAAACCGCCTGGCTTGGAAAAGCCGCCGGGCTTGCCGCCGAATTTACCGCGTGGCTTGCCAGCGAATGGGCCTTTTGGTTTATCGCCAAAATTGCCGCGTGGCTTATCGCCGAAGGAACCGGCTGGCTTACCACCAAAATCTCTGCGCGGGCGTTCTTGGGCGCGTTGGTCTGGATGATCAAAGAAGGATGCTGCTGGTTTTTCGCCTTCAACTTTTTCAACACGGGGTTTTGCAACAAAGGTTGTGCGGGGCTTATCACCACCAAAGCTGCCACGGCCTTTGCCACCGCGGTTTTGGCCATCGTTTGAACGTGGCTTCAACCATGGTTGATGTTCACGCACAGGCTTTTCTTCACGGGGCTTTGGCTTTTGATACATAATGGTTGGCTCGCCTGCCAGTGGTGTCCACTTTGCACCTTCGGGCAAATCTCGCTTTTGGGCCACTTGTTTTTCGGCGGCTGGTTTTTCAGAAGCAGTTTTTGTGAATGCCGGTTTTTCAAAACGTGGCCTGGCTTTGAAACCTTCTTGGCCGCGATGGTTTTTGCCACCTTGGGGCTTCATGGCGCGGCCATTTGGTCTGCGGGCTTCTTTATCTTCAGGGGCCAAAACGGCTTTGCCCAAAGCATGGCTCATCACCGGAATGGGCATGCGGATGGTTTTTTCAATATCACGCAACAACGAACGTTCATCACCTGCACACAATGCAATGGCTTGGCCTTCAGCACCGGCACGCGCGGTGCTGAAGGCCAATGCGATGCACATAAGATTCAGGCACGTGTGGCAGATCAAAATTGATCACGTGCGAAACATTATCAACGTCAATGCCGCGGGCGGCAATGTCGGTTGCGACAAGAACCAGAATCTTGCCCGCTTTAAATCCGGCCAAGGCTTTTTCGCGGTTGGCTTGAGATTTGTTACCGTGAATGGCTGAGGCTTTGTAGTTGGCTTGTTCAAGCCCACGCACAACTTTATCGGCGCCATGTTTGGTTCTGGTGAATACCAAAACGCGCGTCATATTATTGTCTTTAAGCAATTCATTCAGCAAAGGTAGCTTGTTGGCTTGATCAACGTGGATCACCTGTTGGTTCACACGTTCAGCAGTTGTGGCCACGGGTGCAATTTCAACACGCACAGGGTTGGTCAACAAATTTTCAGCAAGGCCTGAAATTTCTTTGGGCATGGTGGCCGAGAAGAACAGGTTTTGGCGCTGGCGCGGGATGAGACCCGTGATGTGGCGAATGGCATGAATGAAACCCAGATCAAGCATTTGATCAACTTCATCCAGAACCAGAATTTCAACCTTGCCCAATGAAATGGCGCGGCGTTCAATCAAATCAACCAAGCGGCCCGGTGTTGCCACCAAAATATCAACACCGCCACGGCAAATTTCAACCTGCTTGCCGATGGATGTTCCGCCAAACACGATGGCACGTGTCAGTTTCAGATATTTGCCATAAACTTTGAAGCTTTCGCCAATTTGGGCTGCAAGTTCGCGGGTTGGCGATAAAATCAAAGCCCGGCATGTGCCTTTGGCCACGCGTTCGGTGTGGCGCGACAGGCGCTCTAAGATTGGCAAGGCGAAAGCCGCGGTTTTGCCAGTGCCGGTTTGGGCAATGCCCAAAAGGTCTTTGCCTTCAAGCAGTGGCGGAATGGCCTTGGCTTGAATGGGAGTTGGCACGGTGTAACCCTCTTGGGTCACAGCATCGATAAGCTTTTGGCTCAGGCCAAGATCGGTAAATTGAATCATAACAGTCTTTCATTCGGAACGGAGATATCAGCACAGACCTGTCCGAGCGATGACGTGCACAAAAGTTTGCGCAAGCCATCTGGGCTGGTGCTGAACTTTCCCACGTGAAAGGAATGTTTTAGGGGTTTGGCTTGTCCGGAACGGCTGTGGATATTCCCAGCCTCACGTATTCATCTGTGGATGACAAGCGATTGCGCTCCCTTAGATATGTTGCAGTGCAATGTCAAATCTATTCGGTGGGCGATTTCAAAGCGTTATGGATATTATTCTTAATTATGATATTAATGCTTGACAGCGTGCGCTTGGTCTGCTATCTCTCGCTACAATCCACCCTTGGGTTCAAAATCAAAACCACTCCAACACCAAGTCTTGCAAGCCCACGAAGACGACGGTGGAGGGAGCTCAACATTTGAACACATGAACCCGCCCTTCAATCCCACCCTGATTTTACCAAAGCTTTTGTAATCATCGTGTTGTTCTGAGCGTTGGCATAGGGGAACCAACTTGCGAATTCTTCGGCGGTGAGGCCCTGATAATCTCGTTTCAATTCACTCACCACCAAACGTGCTGAATCCATTTCATCATTGGCGAAAAGCGATGTGGCCAGTGTCATGCGCGAGAGCCAAAAATCGGGGGCCAAGCGTTGAGCCCAATGGGCTGTCTGCAAGGCCTCTTTTGGGTTTCCCATGTGAAGATCAGCCATGGCTTTTGATGGCAGGCAGAAACCAAGGCCAGCATCACCCACTCGCAAACGCATTGATGTTTCGACATAAGTTTTGGCGGCTTCGAACGAACCTGTCATCACCGCATGATAACTTCTGGCGGTTGAGGCTTGCGAGAAGCTTGGGTTCAGGCTGATGGCGCGATCTAGAAAGGCTGCGGATTGGTTATGTTTGCCGCGCCAATCCAAAATTTGGCCCAAAGCAATATTGGCTTTGGCTTCTGATGGATCAATTTCCAAGGCGCGCCTTGCGCTTTGTTCAGCCAATTCCAGCATGGCATCAAAATTATTGTCGCGCCCCGCTTGAGCTGCTGAATAGCGCGTGTTGGCCAACATGGCATAGCCATGGGCATAGGTTTTATCTTCATCAACGGCATCTTGAAACGATGCAATGGCCTTATCCCATTCACCCGCATAATAATGGCGATAGCCTTTGACCAGATATTGATAGGCCCACAAGCAATCTGTGGCGGCAATGGCGGGTTTTGATAAAGCCAAATGTTCACTTTCAACAACAGCCGGATCAAGGGCCGCAACAATCATCGGGCACACTTCGCTGGCCCATTTTAGCAAATCTTCACCCGCAGCATCATAACGTTTAGCCCAGGTGATAAACCCGGTTTCAGCATTGGCCAGTTCAATAGTGAGGGAAAGCTTGTCGCCACGATCCGCAATCGTGCCATAGACCAAATGGTTGGCCCCGGTTTTGCGTGCAAAATCCCGCGGAATGAATTGCGCATCTTGCACAATGCTGTGGGTTGAGCTGCGCGACAAAACCCCAAACCACCGACAGCCAGACAGCATCATGATGATATCTTCACTCAAGGCATTGGCAAGTTCCATCCGCTCGGGGCGAAGGCCTTGATATTGAAAAGGCAGAACTGCAATTACCGGCGCATCAGAGCTTGTGTGTGCCCATGGGTTCTTGTGGGCAAAAGCCGGTTGGCGGAGCCTTGCAAAGCCAGTGGGTGTTTGTTCGGGAACCGCCTTTAAGGCTTTATAAAAATCGAATAATTCTTGGGGCGGAACTTCACCACATTCCAGCTTCAAGCGTTTTGCAAAGTGTTCAAATTGACGTGTGGCCACAGCGGGTTGGCCGCTTGCTGCGGATAATTCCATCACTTTTGCAATGGCCTGAAAGCTCATCGGGCAACGCTCTAAGAGCTGTATCAAAAGCTTGATGGCCAAGGCCGTTTCGGCAGGCCTTGATGCACTATGGGCGGTTTCAAGAATGGCGGCTTCCAATTGATTTTCCAAACGGGCGCGTTGAATGGCTGTCCATTGTTGGAAGGGCTCGGTTGCCAAAGGCGGGCCTGATAAAAATGGCCCAGCGTAAAGATCTAATAATTCTTCGGCCATGCTGCCGTTAAAATCTCCGGGCTTGCTTTCAAAGCGCCAAAGATCACAGGCCAGAATGGCAGGCCCTAAGGATACGTCATCGCGCGTTGCTTCAATTAACGGCTGATCTTTTGGCCCTAAGCGTTGAAGTTCATAAATCACTTGCCGCAAGCTTGATTGGGCTTGTTCCTTGAAACGATCGGGCCATAAAAGATCAAGCAAAACTTCGCGGCTTTCGCGGCGGCTTTCTTTTGATGCAAGATAAGAAATCAACGCTTGGCCACGGCGCAGGGGCACGGCGATGCGTTCGCCAGAGGGCGCTATCAGTGAAAACTCGCCAAACAGTTTGAGTTGCATGGCTTCACTATAATCGAAATGACGAGGAAATTACATGGGGCCCAATCAGAAATGACGCAGAGATAACGGGGCCTGTTTAAGCATGATCTTCGGGCGGCGTTATCGCCAGCCAGAACATTTAACAGGAGCACGATCATGCGCAAATTTGTCATCGAAAGAAATATTCCCAAGGTTGGTTCGTTTAATGCATCGCAACTTTGCGATGCGGCCAAAACCTCCAATTCGGCCTTGGCCAAGCTGGGGCCTGATATTCAATGGGTGGAAAGTTATGTGACGGGCGATAAAACCTTCTGCATTTATTTGGCCAAAGATGCGGCCATCATCAAGCGCCACGCCGAAGTGAGCGGCTTTCCCGCCAACACCATCACCGAAGTGACGGGCATGATTGATCCGACAACGGCCACTGCTTGAGCAACCCACGCCAATTGAAAGCAATACAAAATGAAAACGATTTCAATTCTTGCACTTCTGTTTTTGGCCAGCCAAGCCATGGCTGCTGAAGCGCCCTTGGTTGAGCACGTGCGCAAAGCCAATGATCGATTTAAAGATGTTAAGGTGGCCTTGTCGGAAGGCTATGCGCCTATCCCTTGCGCCTCAAGCCCCACAGGTGGGGCCATGGGCATTCACTATGTGAATGGTGCTTTGTTAAAATCAGGCACGCTGGATGTGGCCCACCCCCAAGCCATTATGTATGAGCCGCAAGCCGATGGGAAACTGGATTTAATTGCGGTTGAATATATCGCCTTCAAAGG
>JAYWFC010000060.1:0-5681 GCA_043778995.1 Aestuariivirga sp. | reverse complement strand
GTTACCCGGCACCCTAATCCCGTGGAGCCCGGACTTTCCTCCCCCGCTGTCCTTTCGAACCTTGCAAAGGCGGCCATCCAGCCGACTGGTGGTGGCGGGGTTAGGCGCGATAGGCGCCTCCGTCAATCGAACACTTGTATTCTGGTCAACGCGCATCATCTGATGATCTGACACAAGGGGCAGTTCACATGACAGAAGCAGAAACCATCAAAACCTTGCGCATGTTAAAACACATCGCGCGCTTTATGGATAATGGCTGGGGCATTCCCTTCACGCGGTTTCGTTTTGGCGCCGACAGCGTTGTAGGGCTTTTGCCTGTGGGCGGCGATGTTTTAACAGCCGCCGTTTCGCTATTTCTGGTTTTCAAGGCCCGTGAGATGGGCGCACCCAACCCACTGTTGGTGCGCATGCTGGCAAATGTGGCTGTAGATACGGGCATTGGCAGCGTTCCGGTGTTGGGTGACATATTTGACATGTTGTTTATGTCGAATGTGAAGAATATGGATCTTCTCACTGAATTCATTCGGCAAAAAGGCATTCGTATAGATTAAATTTCCGCGTCTGCCGCTGCTAGACTCAAGCCAAAACTTATCTATGCTAGACCCATGAACAAGAATCTCATTTTCTCCACTGCGCTTTTTTCGGCATTTATTTTGATGGCCCAACTGCCTGTACATGCTCAGGAACGGCAATGGACTTTGGACGCAACGGCCCAGGAAGCGTTCTTGGTTTTCGGCGTGCCTGAAACTGATGATGTGGGCTTAAGCTTCTGGTGCAAAATCGGCACAAAAAAAATGTCGGCCTATATGCCAGCCAATGTGGCCAAGCTTCATGTGGGTGAAACAACCACAATGCACATCACCGCCAACGGCAAAACTTTCAATCTGCCAGCCAAGGCCGCGATGGACGGCGTGAAAGGCAAATTCACCGTTGAAGGCCAGTTTTTGACAACTGATAAATTGTTCACCAACTTACAAGCCGCAGATGATGTGACCATCGCCATAAAAAACTTCAAAGCCAGCTATCCCTTAACGGACGCAGATTTTGAAGGCCTGCTTAGCGCCTGCAATGGCGATACAGGCGGGAATTAAAACTATCCCCGCATCAGCCGATGCAATGTTGCCACGGTGGATTGATCGGCGATTCCATCGATTTTTGCCTGCCTGAAATGCCGTTGAAAAGCTTCCACCACAATTTTTGTGCGCTGATCAAAGCTGCCGTTCACATCAATGCCGAAACCATAAAGTTTCAACATGGCTTGAAGCGCCATCACGGGGTCTCCCGCGTCGCCCATTTGTAAAAAACTGCCACCAGACATTTTTTCAGGCTCAACATAATGGCCAACGCCAAATGCTTTGAGATAGGCCCAATCAAACTTTTCACCGGGGTCTACCTTGCGGCCCGGCGCCACATCAGAATGGGCCACAACGTTGCGCGGTTCAATTTTATGGCGCGTGATAATGTCTTTAGAAAGCGCTGCAACCGCTGCCATTTGCGCAGGCCCAAAATCAGGATAACCTTGGCCATGGCCCGGGTTGTGAATTTCAATGCCTATTGAGATGGAGTTTATGTCTTCTTCGCCATGCCATGATGAAACGCCCGCATGCCACGCGCGGTTTGCTTCATCCACCATTTGCACAATGGCGCCATGATCATCCACCAAATAGTGACAGGACACTTGAGATTCTGGGTTGCACAACCAATCAACGGCTTTCTTGGCGCTGCTCATTCCTGTGTAATGCAAAACCAAAATAGAGATTGATTTGCCGCCGCGCCGTTCGTTGATATTGGGAGAAAGTTGAACCCGTGTGGGCAAGCCTGTGCCGACCATAACCCCAGTCAAAGACCATGAACCTTTTGAATTTCAGCATAGGCAGCATTTATTTTTGCCAAACGGTCTGTTGCCAAAATCACCATCTCTTGGGGAACACCCGCTGCAATCTGCTTATCTGGATGAAGTTCGCGCACCAGCGATTTATAATGCCGTTTAATGGTTGCCATCGAAGCATCTGATTTAACACCCAAAGCATGATAAGGATTGTCTTTCAACTCAACATGCCTTGCGCGGATGCGTGCAAAATCAGTCCGTTGAAAACCAAAAATCGCAGCCACACTTTCTAAAAACGAAAGTTCATTTTCATGGATAATGCCATCAGCTTTGGCGATGTGGAACAAACCATCCAACACGCTTTCAAGCACGGTTGATTTTGGGCCAAACAATTTTGCCACTTGTGATGCGTAAGTTTCAAAGCCCGCAATGTCTTGCTTGGCCAAATTAAATACACGTTCAACCGCCACTCTGTCTTTTTCGGGAACATGAAAAACTTCGGCGAAAGCCTTAACTTCATCTTCAGTTACAACGCCATCTGCCTTGGCCATTTTTGCGCCAAGCGCAATCATACCGATGGTGAAGGCCATTGATTTTTCAGGCGGCGTTTCATCGCCCAGATATGAACTGATGCTTTGCGCAAAATCAGAAATGCGCGCCCAAACACTCATCTGCAACACCCACTAAAAACTGTCACATTGCAACGACGCTTAAGAATTTTTGCGCCAATAATATGTCGTGGAAAAAACTGGCGTATCCACATCAAGGCCACGGGCCAAACGTTGTTCAACATGCCAAGCCCTGCCCGCTGTCCAAAAAGTTGCCATCAAAACCGGAATTGCAATGGCCACCAATAAAATTTCAATCATCAAATCTGGAAAACCCAACATTTTTGAAAATGCCCAGACAGAAGCAACAGCCGCCGACCCCAGCAAACAAAAGGTAAGAAGCGTTGCACCAAATGCCGCAAGAAAAAAGCCAGCTGGACTTAATGCCTGAGCGGAGTTTTTGGGCGTGTTATCGGGCTGTATGATTTCAGGTTCCATAACAACACATATGCCGTTTCAACTCCATTTTTGCAAGTTCGAAAACCTGATCAAGCTGCCGCTGCGTTTTCAGCCCCAAGGCCCAACATGCGGCAAATGGCATAGACCAGATCAGATCTGTTCAACGTGTAGAAATGAAACGCGTCCACACCTTCACGCTTCAAGGCTTCAACTTGTTCAGCCGCCACCATGGCCGCCACCAAGTTGCGCGTATCAGGATCCTTGTCCAATCCAGCAAACCGCGTGATTAAATGCGGCGGTATATGCGCGCCACACTTTGCCGCAAATTCTTGTACGCGAGCGAAATTGGTAATGGGCAAAATGCCTGGCAAAAGTTGAATATTAATGCCGCGCGCCGCAATTCTGTCACGCAGTCGCAGATAGAACGCGTTGTGAAAGAAAAACTGGGTGATGGCAATTGTTGCGCCATGATCAGCCTTATCAGCCAAAAAGGCCAAATCTTCTTCAATGGAAACAGATTCGGGGTGTTTTTCAGGATAGGCCGAAACCGCCACCTGAAAATCTGCCACATCACGAATGCCACGCACCAAATCAGCGGCATTGCGATACCCATCAGGGTGCGGTTGAAAGCGCGTGCCCACACCTGCTGGCGGATCACCACGCAATGCCACAATGCGTCTTACACCAGCAGCCCAAAAATCGCGCAGCACTTCGTTCACTTCTTCCTTGGAAGCTCCAACGCAGGTGAGATGTGCGGCCGGCGCCAAGCTTGTTTCTTTAACAATGCGGGCCACCGTTCCCAAAGTGCGATCGCGCGTTGTGCCGCCTGCGCCATAGGTTACGGAAACAAACTGCGGGTGCACCGTTTCAAGCCTGCGAAGCGCATTCCACAATGATGTTTCTGCATCATCATTCTTGGGTGGAAAAAATTCGAATGAAACTTTCATGGCGTTCATAACGCAGCAATCCTTGTTTGTGTTGGCGTGGCCGCGGCTTCATAGGAAAGCTGTGCCAGCCAAATTGAAACTGTTAGGCCCTTGCCATGTTTCAGCCATGGCGGTGATAAAACCCGATGTTCGCGCAGCACAAGCCCTGCCCTTGCCAAAAAGCCAGACATTTGTTCAGCCGAAATTCCAAGCCTGCGGTGCGCATGGGCTGTGCGCAACTCTTCAACATCATGGGGTGCAAAATCCACAATCAACAATTGGCCAGAAGGCCCAAGCACGCGACGCGCTTCAAGAAGGGCGCGTTGCGGATCATCCAGAAAATGCAAAACTTGGTGGATTGAAACCAAATCTGCCGTGCCATCGCCAAAGGGCAAGGCGTAAATATCAGCATGCCGAATTTGCACATTTTTCAGCTTGGCGTTTTCAAGATTGGCCCTCGCTACCGCCAGCATGTCGCGGCTGGTATCAATGCCCCACAAGTTTTGCCCGCGTGATGAAAGCAATTCTAAAATGCGGCCTGTGCCTGTGCCCAAATCTAAAATTGTCTTAAACTTTTGCCCGCCCAACATATCCAGCATGGCATGTTCAACTTGCGCTTCCTGCACGTGAAGTGAGCGCAAACTTTCCCACCTATCAGCGTTGGCCGCAAAATAACTGGCGGCCTGTGATTGGCGTTGTTGGCGAATTTGTTCGAGACGCTCAAGGTCGCCCGCAAGATTGGCATCGTCGCCCGACAACATATCAACCAGTGACCGGGCCAATGCGCCTCCACGGCCTTCTTCGCGCTGGCGAAACAAAACCCAATTACCTTCTTTATGTCGAGAAATTAAACCGGCCTCTGTCATCAACTTCAAATGGCGGCTGACGCGCGGTTGGCTTTGGCCAAGAACGTAAGTCATTTCTGTCACGTTCAATTCGCCATGCGAAAGGGCAAAAAGAATGCGCAAACGTGTCGTCTCTGCTACAGATTTCAAACCGGCTAGAAGTTCTTCCATAAATCTATATAAACATATCCTTATATAGATTGCAACATGCTTCGATTATTGCTGTAAACTGTCGGAAACAACAATAATTTTGCCCCTGTCTTGATTTTTATCAAAACATCTTCACATTGCCACAGTCTGATTTAATGATGTGCACCGACAACAAACCAAAAGGCTAAACATGATTACGCGCCGCTCTTTTCTGATCAACTCTGCCGCATTGCTTGCCGCAACAGCACTTTCAGCCCCGGCGTTTGCAAAGGGCGGTGTTGAGGATTATGTGCACAAACTGGGCATGGAAGTTGTGGGTTTGGCCAATGGTGGCAAGCGCGGGGACAAGGCCTTACAGCGGCGTTTCGCAGGCCTTTTCAATCGCTATATCAACATTCCAAGCGTTGCGAATTTTGCCCTTGGCATGTCGCGCAAAGATTTGCCTTCGGGCGATAAAGCCATGTTCTATGATCTTGTATCAAACTATGCCGCCGCATTGTTCGTGTGGTATGTGCAAGACTTCCAGGGTTCAGATTTGAAAGTGTCTGGCTCTTCTGAAAATGGCAAATTCATCACCGTTGATTCGTCTATTGTCGGTAGCGGCGAGCAGTTGCGCTGGCGCGTGACGGGTGATGGCGGCGCATTCCGCATCGCAGACCTGAATGTCAAAGGTGTGTGGCTTTCCATTGCTATGAAAAAATTGTTTGAAGATACGCTGCGCAAGTCAAAAGGCGATTTTACCGCACTTTATGATAAACTGCGTGAGTCAGAAACTTGGTAGATTTTTACCAAAGCTTAACCATAAACGGCTGAAAGTTAACCCTATGATTTCACGCCGCAGCTTTATTCGTCTGATCGTGGCAAGCACAGCTTTGCCTTACGCGGGCCACGCTATGGCCGCCGACCACCCTTCCATTTCATTCAT
>JAYWFC010000059.1:0-15059 GCA_043778995.1 Aestuariivirga sp. | reverse complement strand
ATTTAGCCCATGCAAATTCGTTCGTATAGTTTGTTTGACGATTGGGGTTAGCGGGGTTATCTGACAGATATGTCAACACTCAAAATCCTTATCGTTCCCGTTACCCCATTTCAGCAAAATTGTTCTATTGTTTTTGATGAAGAAACTAAAATTGGCGCTGTGGTTGATCCCGGCGGCGATTTAGAGCGCATTGAAGATGCAATAAAACAATCTGGTGCCAAGATTGAAAAGATATTGATTACGCATGGCCATATTGATCATGCGGGTGGTGCTGCGGAATTGGCAGAAAAGCTGGGCGTTAAAGTTTACGGGCCCCATATTGCTGATAAACCCAATCTTGACAATTTGGCGGCGCGCGGCGCTGCTTTTGGCATTAAAGGTGCGCGCGCGTTAACGCCCGATCACTGGTTGAAAGAGGGCGATGACGTGACCGTTGGCGGCCTGAAATTTAGTGTTTGGGAAGCGCCGGGGCATTCGCCGGGATCAATTGTATTTTTTGATTCGGAACACAAGTTCGCGTTGATGGGCGATGTGTTGTTTCAAAACTCCGTGGGGCGCACAGATTTGCCCGGCGGCAGCCATGAAACATTGATTGCTTCAATCAAAAATAAAATATTGCCCTTGGGCGATGATGTGCAATTTTTACCGGGGCACGGGAATGCCAGCCGCATCGGAATTGAGCGGCTGAACAACCCATATTTGCAATAGAATTAGGCGGCCTTGTTTTTGGCAATGATGCCCCAAACAAACAGAACAACGATTGCGCCGATAACCGACGAAATGATTGGCCCAAAGCTGTTCACCACGGGAATATAGCCCGCAACAATTGCGCCGACGATGCCGAGAATTGTGGTGAGAATGAAACCCTGCGGTTCATTGCTGCCAGGCATAATGAATTTGGCTATTACACCGGCAATAAAGCCAACGATGATGGTCCAGATAATGCTCATAAAATTCTATCTCCAATTAACGCCCCCACGGGACACAACACCTTAACACGAGATTAACGGTGTAGGAAGCATTCCCATCTTGAATTCGCCTCAATAATTACCATAATGGAAGGCACAATGTTTCAATGAAAGGACATTATTATGGCGAATAACATGCCCTCACTTACAGCACTTTTAGGCCTTGTGGCCGTTGCTGGATATCAAAACCGCGACAAGATTTCAGATTTCGTGAAAGGCCTCACAGGCGGCGGCACTGCGTCTCCTGCTGCGGCAGAAATTCCCGGCGGCATTGGCGGCGCACTTGGCGGATTGGTGAGCCAATTTCAAAACAAAGGCATGGGCGATATGGCCAAATCATGGGTGGGCACCGGTGCTAATTTGCCAATCGATGGTGCGCAGTTAAGCCAAGTTTTGGGGCCAGACTTGGTTGCAAAAATTGCTGCATCAACAGGAATGTCACCAGACCAAATCTTGGCACAGCTAAGCCACGTGTTGCCACAAGTGGTTGATCATCTGACCCCCGGTGGACAAATGCCACGCGCTTAATTTTGTGAAAAGAGCGGCGGACGAAAACTCCGCCGTTCTTATATTTTCAGTTCCACCAATCTTGAATTGGCGGCGAAATATGCGTCGCCGGTATATTTGAACACGCCACATTCTTGCGGCATGGACGGGCCATAGCTTTCGCAATAACTGTCGCCCGTGGCAGACCATTTTCCCGTTGTAGCACCTTTTTGATCTTCTTGGATCGTCAGGCTTCCATCAGCATTATACGTTACGATGCCAGAGCTATTGGTGCGGGTGAATTGGAAGGTTTTGCCAATTACAGCAGGGCCAATTTCAGCCGCCGCAAAATTGCGAATAGGGGCTGCTTTTTTGGCTGGAATGGCAGATGTGCCACCATTGACGATGCGCACGCCTTGCGGCCCGCTGCTGCAGGCCCCAAGCAGACCGAGCGCTACGAATGCAGAAAACTTAATTACAGATTTATTGATCATTGTGCCTCGATAGCGCGAACCGCATAGGACTCGCAAGTTCCTATAGCGCGCCAGCGGGCAAGACAGTGACAGGTGTGCCGGTTTTTACCCGCTCAAACAAATCTGCAACATCTTCATTCAGCATGCGAACGCAGCCTGATGACATGGCCTTGCCGATGGACGTTGGGTCATTGGTGCCGTGGATACGATACAATGTGTCTACGCCATTGGCTTCAAGATAAAGGGCCCGGGCACCCAACGGATTATCTGGCCCGCCGGGCATGCCGTTGGCCCATTGCAGCGCATGGGGATCACGCTCCACCATGCTTTCAGGCGGCAGCCAGCGCGGCCAGCGACGCTTCATGCCGATGATGGCACTGCCAGACCAAGCAAAACCCTCGCGCCCCACGCCCACGCCATAGCGAATGGCTTGGTCATTGCCCAAAATGAAATAAAGAAAGCGATGTTCAGGATCAACGATCACAGAACCTGGCGGGCTTTTGGTGCCAATGGTCACCACTTGTTTGCGAAACTTTGCATTCAAGTGTTCGGCATAAGACGCGATTGGATAATCAATCGGTGATTCTGGTGGGGGAATTAATTTAGGATCGCGCGTAAAATCTGTGCCGCCATAAAGCGGGTGTTCAGCATGAGCAAATGGCGCGCCCGCCAAAAAACCAATACCCGTTAATAATATAAAACGCCGTGAAATGTTCATGGTTATGCCTCTTGCGCAAATCATCGCGCAGACACTGGGCCATTCAATGGTAAGTTTGTGGCAAGACTGTGAAGTTTATGAAGCCAACTGGAATGTTGCGGGGCCATTCATATAGCTGCCGCCGCTGCCACGGAAGGGTTGGCATTGCAGTGACATGCCTTGTGGCAGAAATGGCGCTGGAGAGAAGCTTTCACACAATTGGCCATCTTTTGCCACCCACTTGCCTTGGGTTGTGCCTTTGCCGGTGACTTCAACCAGCGAAGTGCCATCTGAAGCATAAAGCGTGACACCACTGTTTTTAGCGCTTTTCCAGCGCCAGCTTTTACCGGTGAGCAGGGTTTTGATTTGGGCTGCGGCTAATGGAGTTTGAACCGAGGGGTCGGGTGCCATATTCGCCTGTGGTGCCATAGCAGCATTATTGGCGGCTTGATCGGCCGCTGAATCTTTGAACACATTCATGCTGGCGCAGGCTTGCAGAGAAAGTGCTATTCCTGCCATGGCAATAAATTTTGTGGTCTTCATCATATCCTCGTCCCCCGTCGTAAAAGTCTCATCAACAGCAAAGCTGTGGCAAGATTATGGTAGTTTGCCTTGCGTGATGGGCCGATTTGCGGCCTTTATTGAGCTTGGGCAAATTGCATCCACACACATGTTTGCAGCACTTAAACTTGCTTGCTGTTCAGTTTTCGGGCTGATTTTCACAACGCCAGAAGCCTCGCTGCCAAACAATGGCAATTTTTGATCAGCAAACGCTGTTGTGGCCATCAGAAACAAAATTACTGGAATATTAAGCATACGCATAGAAATACAACCCTTGTTTGTGCCTGAAAATGGGCCGAAATGCTTACGATTGTCTTAAAATTGCTGAATTGACCCCCGCAGTGCTGGTCGCTATGCGCACACATATGAACTATCGTCATGCCTATCACGCCGGAAACCACGCAGATGTTTTGAAACACGCAACGCTGGCGCGGGTTGTCCAATATCTTTGCCAAAAGGAAAAAGCCTTTGGCGTGTTGGATGCTCATGCCGGAATTGGGCTTTATGACCTGACTAGTGTTGAAGCGGGAAAAACCGGTGAATGGCTTGGCGGCATTGGCAAATTGGCAGAGGCGTTTGCGCCAGACGTTGAAGCCATTCTGCAACCTTATCGCCAAGCTTTGGCCAGTGTTAACCCGCAAGATGGACTGCAATTCTATCCTGGTTCGCCTGAAATTATTTTGCAACAGCTTCGCCAGCAAGACAGGCTTTTGGCCAATGAGTTGCACCCGGCAGATGCCGAAACTTTGAGGCAAAGTTACTTGGGCGAAAACCGCTTGGTGGTTTTGAATGTTGACGCGCTGCAAAGCATTAAAGCCAACTTGCCGTTCAAAGAGCGGCGAGGCTTGGTGTTGATTGACCCACCCTATGAGAAAACCAATGAAACTGCGTTGGTGGCAAAGATGCTGGCCGAAGGGCACAAGCGGTTTGCCACCGGCATTTTTATAATTTGGTATCCCATCACCACACAAAGTTTCGTGGATGATTTTTTGCATGCCATGGAAGAGTTAGGATTTGAAAATATTCTTCGCGCCGAGCTTTTAATAAAGCAAATTGATGAAAACAGCGGGCTTTCCGGCTCTGGCGTTTTGATTGTGAACCCGCCTTATACGCTTGAAGCAGATCTGAGTGCGCTGTTGCCAGCATTGGCGAAACGCCTTGGTATTGAAGGTCACGGGCGCAGCTTGGTTGAATGGCTGACGCCCGCGCGCTGAAAGATTAGAGTGGTTGAGCGTTGATCACGTTCGACAGATCTTCATATTCTTCGCAGGTGGTGCCGCAAATTTTTGCAATTTCGCCGAGTTGGGCGCGAGCTAAATCCAACTTGCCAGCTGCCACATAGCCTTCGCCCAGATATTCACGGGCGCGCACAAAGTCTGGGCGCATTTCCAAGGCTTTTGCATAATATGAAATGCCAAGTTCAACGCGGCCGGCCTTGCGGTTTGAATAGCCAAGCATGTTCATCACATCAGGATCATTTTGGTTTTGGATGGATGATAACACGGTGATTGCCCAATCATATTCACCAGTTTTGGCCAGCAGATAGGCTTGTTGATAAAGCTCATTGTCGGGCACCAAGCTTCCCATGGCTTTTACGCACATCTTGGTTTTCTTACCGTTTTTCTTCACAGTTTTAACAACTTCACCCTTGGCGCAATGCATTTGCATGGGCGAAGTGGGTGGCGGGGCGGGCGGTGTCGTGCCAGCATTGCCAGATGTGCCCGCGGCAAAGCCAAGGCCCGACGATAGAGAAAGCGCCAGCACGGAAACGTAAATCTTGTTCATGAAATTATCCTCATCAGTTGGTGGTTCAAATTGAATACAGCAGAAGCGTTGTTATTATTCCAACCATTGTATCTCTTACGATGACGCGGCAAAACCGGATCGACAACCTGTGCATATTGCGATGAGCTAAAAATTGTTGTATGGTTTTGTGAAATCTAGTCACTATTTGCCACTTAAAGTCCACCGATTGCATTTTCTTTGAAAATAAATGGAGGGCGTGACGATGTCTCATTCATCAAAAGCAACTGTTGTTCTGATTTCTGCTGCATTTTGTTTTGCTGTCGGTATGGGGATTTCTTCTTCTGCCCGGGCCAGCACTTCGTTGTTGGCAACTTGCCAAAAAGCGGGCAGCCGAGATTTTGTGAATACCTGTTGCCAAATGTTTATTCGCAAACACGGCAAGCCCTTGTGGATGCAAGAGACAGGTTCAAATTGTGGCGAAGCCATAACGTGCACACAAAAGGTTGCGGGGGCTAAACTGTGCCGACTGCGCATTCCGGATGATAACCGCCAACATTCAACCGCACCACCACCACCCCCACCTCCCACGACTCAGCTGTCAGATATACGTCTCAAACACAACGTACACCGTGTAGGTTCTACAGTTTTTGGGTTGGGGCTTTATGATTTTGAATATAACAACCAACCCGGCTTGTATGAAGGTGTGATGGCCCAAGAGGTGTTGCGTGTTATGCCCCAGGCTGTTGTTATTGGCCCAGACGGATATTACCGTGTGAACTATGGAATGTTGGGCATTGCCATGAAGCGACTGCGCTAAATTTGAATCAATTTTTTCTGAACACTGAATGAATGCGGTGTTCAGGGCAGGCTCATCTCGACTGAAGTATCACTATACCAACGATCAATAATGATCGCGATTTTCAGGAGGATATCATGTCAAATAAATCAAAAATTTCTTTCGCAATCGCAGCAGCAGTAATTTCAGTTGGTGCATCACTTTCTTTGGCTACGCCAGCCAAAGCCACTTCATTGGCAGACCATTGCAGCGCCAGCATCAACCGCAGCGTTGCCGTGCGCTGCTGCACAACATGGATAAAAAACCACGGAACGCCAATCTGGATGGAACAATCTGGCGGTTCTTGCCAAGCAGCTGTGGCCTGCAAAGCTGGCCCACGGCAATTGCGATCGCTGGCAGCAGTTTCAATTGACAGGCCACGTTGCAGCATTGTGGTTTTAACAGACATGGGCAGCGGTTCGAGCAATCCGAAAACCCCACCAAAACTTTTTCGTGGTAAAAACTAACGACTTCCCGGCCCTGCATATAGCCAATTGAGGCCCTACAAGAAACTTCGTTCTGGCATCACAGCCAAAGCGAGGTTTCTTGCTTTTTTGACGCACCAAAAAATGATGAGTTTTTCCCCGCGTGAACTATGAAATGTTGGGCATTGCGATGAAGCGAATGCGTTAAATTTAAATCAATTTTTTCTGAATGCTGAATGAATGCGGTGTTCAGGGCAGGCTCATCTCAACTGAAGTATTACTACACCAACGATCAATAATGATCGCGATTTTCAGGAGGACGCCATGTCAAATAAATCAAAAATTTCTTTCGCAATCGCAGCAGCAGTAATTTCAGTTGGTGCATCACTTTCTTTGGCTACGCCAGCCAAAGCCACTTCGTTGGCAGATCAATGCAGCGCTAGCATCAACCGCAGCGTTGCTGTGCGTTGTTGCACAACATGGATAAAAAATCACGGAACGCCAATCTGGATGGAACAATCTGGCGGCTCTTGCCAAGAAGCTGTGGCCTGCAAAGCTGGCCCACGGCAATTGCGATCGCTGGCAGCAGTTTCTATTGACAGGCCACGTTGCAGCATTGTGGTTTTGACGGATATGGGCAGCGGATCGAGCAATCCGAAAACTCCGCCAGTTCGTGGTTTAATTAAACGATAATCTGATCACGGCCCTGCGTAAAGCCAATTGAGGCCCGCTAAGAAACTTCGTTCTGGCATCACAGCCAAAGCGAGGTTTCTTGCCTGTGCGGCCGCACCGACAAGGTGATAGATTTTTCCGGCGCGAAGGCTTGCGTTGTGAAGCTTTGTGCAGCGGGCCAACCGCAGTTCAAAAAACTTTTCAGTGTCGAAATGAGTTGCTGTTAGAACCGCCGCATCTTCCAGCGCCATGGCAGCACCTTGGGCCAAATAGGGCAGGGTGCCATGCGCAGAGTCGCCCACTAGCGTTACATTGCCTTTCGTCCACGCGGGCAAAGGGGCAACATAAGCCAAGGGCCATTCTTTCCAATCGAGGGCGGCGTTGATTATTTGGCGTAAGCTTTCAGCGGAACTAGCATGGTGGGTTTGTGGGAAGGCACTTTGGGTAATTGCCACAATATTCAGGTTTTTATCTTGGCCCACGGGGTAATGCACAACGTGGCTTTGCGCGCATAACCACAGGTTTACGCAATCCATATCAACGCCATTGATTTCAGGCTTTGGAAAAAGCGCGCGGTAAGCCACGTCTTTGGTGGTGATCGCCGCATTTGATTGAAAATATTGCGTGCGGGTTTTTGAATTCACGCCATCTGCGGCAATGATGGGCTTGGAATGAACCAAATCTTCTACCGAAATATCTTGGCCCAGTTTTATTTCAATTGCAGAATGTTGATGGGCAACCAACAATAATGCCTTGTGAAGATCAGCCCTCAGGGCCACGCGGTAAGGTTGGCCGAATCTCCGTTCAAATGTTTTGCCCAAAGAAATATATTTCAGAAGTTTTCCGGATTGGCCGTCGCGCATGCAAATGGCGGGCGGCGAAGACGTGAAGGGTTCAACCGCGTCCCATACGCCAATGGCTTTTAGTGCGCGCACTGCGTTAGGGCCAAGCTGCAAGCCAGCGCCCACAGGTTCAAAGCTTTCGGCTCTTTCATAAATGGTGGCGCTTTTGCCCAAACGTGCGGCCGCAATGGCCGTTGCAAGGCCCGCAATGCCGCCACCGAGTATTGAAATAGGGCTGTGGTTCATACCCTATCATGCCAGAAAATCACAAAGTTTTCATGTGGCGGATTGTTGCTTGCGAGAGGCCCAACAAAGCTTTAGATCACCCGCCAAAAGGGACACTTGATTATGGCTTTTATTTCAGACGCTTTAAATCGCATTCAACCATCGGCAACCATTGCCATTAACACTAAGGCCCAAGTGATGCAGGCCGAGGGCAAGAACGTGATTGGTCTTGCTGCAGGCGAACCTGATTTTGAAACCCCGCGCAATATTAAAGATGCGGCCATTAAAGCCATCAACGATGGCAAGACGCGCTATACTGCGGTGGACGGCATTCCAGAATTGAAAAAAGCTATTGCGGCAAAATTTAAGCGTGAGAACGGTTTAGATTATAAGCCTTCACAAGTGTCTGTTGGCACAGGTGGAAAGCAAGTTCTTTTCAATGCTTTGCTGGCCACTGTGAACGCGGGAGATGAAGTGATCGTGCCCGCCCCCTATTGGGTAAGCTATCCTGATATTGTGATGTTGGCCGGTGGCAAGCCTGTCATTGTGCAATGTCCGCCCGACAAGAATTTCAAACTGCAAGCGGCAGATTTAGAAAAAGCCATTACGCCAAAAACCAAGTGGTTGATTTTGAATTCACCTTCAAACCCAACTGGTGTTGCTTATTCGCACGCCGACATGAAGGCCTTGACCGATGTGTTGGTGAAGCACCCTCATGTGTGGGTTTTGACCGACGATATGTATGAACACTTGGTCTATGATGATTTTAAATTTGTAACGCCTGCACAAATCGAGCCTTCGCTCTATGATCGCACTTTAACGATGAATGGTGTTTCCAAAGCCTATTGTATGACTGGTTGGCGCATTGGTTATGCGGCTGGGCCGGAAGTGTTGATCAAGGCCATGGCCAAGTTGCAATCACAGTCCACTTCCAATCCTTCTTCCATTGCACAATGGGCGGCGGTTGAAGCGTTGAACGGGCCGCAAGATTTTATTGCCGCCCACAACACAGTTTTTAAAGAGCGGCGCGATTTGGTGGTTTCTATGTTGAACCAAGCAAAGGGCTTGCATTGCGCAAGGCCAGAAGGCGCATTTTATGTTTATCCTTCATGTGTTGGCACCATCGGTAAAACTGCACCTTCGGGCAAAGTGATTGCGACGGATGAAGATTTTGTTTCTGAATTGCTGGCATCCGAGGGTGTTGCAGCAGTTCATGGTGCCGCGTTTGGCACGTCACCCTTTTTCCGTATCAGCTATGCTACGGCCACAACCACGCTGGAAGATGCATGCGCTCGCATTCAACGCTTCTGCGCCAACCTCAAATAGGAGCTACCTTATGTATTCCAACACCATTCCGGTGATCATCGACAATTTGAATGCGCTTTCAAAGTTTTTAAAAAAGGCTGAAGGCATTATTGAAGCAAAAAAGTTTGATAAGGCTGTGGTTTTAAACACACGGCTTTTTCCAGATATGTTTCCGCTGGTGCGCCAAGTGATGTTGGTGACAGATTTTGCCAAGGGTGCGGGTGCACGTCTTTCAGGTGTTGCCATTCCATCTTTTGCAGATGAAGAAAAAACATTCGAAGAGTTGCAAGCCCGTTTGGCCAAGACGATTGATTTTCTGAAAAGCCTTGACGAAAAATCATTCGCCACTGCGGCAACACGCGATGTGACGATGAAGATTGGTGGCAAGGATGTAACCATGCCTGGCCAAACTTATTTCAACTCGGCATTCCTTCCCAATTTCTTTTTCCATCTCACCACTGCTTATAATATTTTGCGCAGCATGGGCATTGAGCTGGGCAAGGGCGACTTTTTGGGACGCAACTAAACGATGTGCCTGCGAACATGACCTATGATCTTTTTATAGGCTTGGTTGTGTTCGCAGCCATTGCTGCATTTACGCCGGGGCCCAACAACACCATGTTGATGGCCAGCGGCATAAACTTTGGTTTTCGCCGCACCATGCCATTAATCATTGGCGTGATGATTGGCTTTCCATTTATGATCGGTTGCATTGGGCTTGGCCTTGGCAAGATTTTCGAAATCTATCCGATTATTTACACCGTTATGAAATATGTGGGCGCGGGCTATATGCTTTGGCTGGCGTGGAAAATTGCCACAGAAAAACCCGCTGGCGATGGCGTTAAAGATGTGGGCCAACCCATCAGTTTTTTTCAGGCCTGTGCCTTGCAGTGGGTGA
This sequence comes from Aestuariivirga sp., assembly GCA_043778995.1. Taxonomy (GTDB): domain Bacteria; phylum Pseudomonadota; class Alphaproteobacteria; order Rhizobiales; family Aestuariivirgaceae; genus Aestuariivirga. The sequence continues at coordinate 4,926 of JAYWFC010000059.1, read as the reverse complement.
ATCCAAAAGCCTGGGTGATGGCGGTGACATCACTTTCTGCTTACACGATGGCCAGCAGCTATTATGTGGGCGTTGGTTTTGTTGTGGCGGTTGCCGCCGTGATGGGCATTGGCAGTGCTACAACATGGGCCATGTTTGGTGTGGGTTTAAAACACATTCTGAATGATGTGCGTTATTTCCGCATCATCAACGTGGCGCTGGGCTTGTCGCTTGCCGCATCATTGGTGCCGATGCTGCGGCATTGACGGCGTTGATTGAAGATAATCAAAAGCTCCATTCCTTGGCTTTGCCCACGATAAAATCTCGGAATGCTGTCACGCGTTTGGTTTCTTTTAATTCTTCGGGATAGACGAAATAAGTATCAAATTGCGGGGCCTCTAAGGGCAGATCAATTTCAACCAAGTTCATATCAGATGCCACCATGTAATCGGCAACGGATCCAATGCCAGCACCGGCTTGCACTGCGCGACGCAACCCGTAAGCGTTGTTCACGCGCAAAGCGGCTTTGCGGGGGGATTGGGGATCGCGGCCTACGGTTTCCAGCCAATTTAAATTGGTGAGATAGCCTTCGGTTTCGCCAAAACTTACAATGCGGTGCTTATCAAGATCTTCAACAGATTTTGGAATGCCGTTATGTTTGACATAATCCAGCGATGCATAAACGTGATGGTGCACGGTGAATAGTTTGCGTTGGATGAGATCAGGCTGGGTTGGCCTGCGCAACCGAATTGCCACATCGGCTTCACGCATGGAAAGATCAAGCTCGGTATCATCTAGCATTAACGCCACTTCAATGTCTGGATATAGATCCAAAAATTCGGTGATGCGCGGCGTTAGCCATACTGACCCTAAGCCCACCGTTGTCGTGATGCGCAATGCGCCCGATGGTTTTTCTTTTGAATCCATCAACCGCGTTTTGGCGGCGGCCAATTTGGTGAACACTTCGTGGGCGGTTTTGTTCAGAACTTCGCCTTGTTCGGTGAGGATTAATCCGCGTGCATGGCGATGAAACAAAGACACATTCAAATCTTCTTCCAAGGCGCTAATCTGTCGGCTTACTGCTGATTGAGACAACAACAATTCATGGCCCGCGTGGGTGAAGCTTCCGGCTTCGGCCACCGCATGGAAAATTCGCAGCTTGTCCCAATCCATATGTGTTACTCCGCCGCTTGTTTCATCTCTGTTCGCGCGTGCAAATACTTTTCAACTTCAAGGGCCGCCATGCAGCCCATGCCTGCGGCTGTTACAGCTTGGCGATAGATGTCATCCGTCACATCGCCTGCCGCAAATACGCCGGGGATGGATGTTGCAGTGCTCCACGTTGATGTGACCAGATAGTTGCCATTTTTAAACGGCAGCTGGCCCACAAACAATTCTGTTGCAGGCTTGTGGCCAATGGCTATGAATATTCCATCTACCGCTAAATCTTGTGTGGCGCCGGTTTTCAAATTACGAAGGCGCGCAGTGTGAACGCCTTTGGGTTCATGCGTTCCCAACACATCTGCCAACTCAGAATCCCAAATTACTTTAATTTTGGGGTGGTTGTGCAACCGGTTTTGTAGAATCTTTTCTGCTTTGAATTCATTGCGACGGTGGACCACTGTTACTTCAGTGGCGAAGTTGGTGAGGAACAAGGCTTCTTCCACAGCGGTGTTGCCGCCCCCCACCACCAGAACTTTTTTGCCGCGATAGAAAAAGCCATCGCAAGTGGCGCAAGCTGAAACTCCAAAGCCTTGAAAATGGGCTTCATTGGGCAGGCCCAGCCATTTTGCTTGTGCGCCTGTGCAGATGATCAACGCATCGCAGGTATAGGTTATGCCGCTGTCTCCCACCATTTTCACGGGGGTTGATTTCAAATCCACCGACACAATGGTGTCTGACACAATTTCAGCGCCCATGTGTTCGGCCTGGGCTTTCATTTCTTCCATCAGGAAGGGGCCCTGAATGGTTTTTGCAAAGCCCGGATAATTCTCAACGTCTGCCGTAATTGTTAATTGGCCGCCGGGTTGAATGCCTTGAATAACCAAAGGCTGCAACATGGCGCGGGCGGCGTAAATTGCTGCGGTATAGCCAGCAGGGCCTGAGCCCAGAACAATGACACGAGCATGACGAGTTGACATGAAAAGGATCCCATAAGCTATGAATGATTAGCATAGCTTATATGGTGGCCGGAGCAAGAGGGATACAAGGGGTTGTGAGCGGCCTTTATCAGGCTTTTTTAACAAACTCGGTTTTGAGAACCAAGCCTTTCACTTTTTCGTGACGGCAATCAATCTCGCCCTCATCAGCCAAACGAATGCCTTTAATCATGGTGCCACGTTTCAGGGTTGTGTTTGCACCTTTGACCTTCAGATCTTTGATCAAAGTGACGTTATCGCCATCTTTTAATTTAGTGCCGTTGCTATCGCGATGTTCCATATTCAACTTTCAGTTTTGGTTTGAAAGTCGATACACCATTAATGGGTTGAAGTTCGAGGAAAATGTGAGAGGTGGGTTTTGTTTTGGGAGGATCCCACCTCTCACATCAATAGATTTTTGGTTTTACATCTTTGGCAAAATCACGGCGTCGATGACGTGGATCACGCCGTTGTCGGCCACGATGTCGGCCTTCGTCACGTTGGCATTATCAACCATCACGCCCTTCATGGCGTCGATAGTTACTTCGGTGCCTTGCACTGTTTTTGCCATGGTCTTCTTGCCAGCAATATCTGCTGCCATAACCTTGCCTGGCACCACATGATAGGTGAGGATGGCGACAAGCTTTGCCTTGTTTTCTGGCTTCAACAAATCTTCTACTGTGCCTGCTGGAAGTTTTGCAAAGGCTTCATCTGTTGGAGCAAAAACGGTGAATGGGCCTGCACCCTTTAACGTGTCGACCAAGCCTGCAGCTTGCACGGCGGCAACGAGTGTTTTGAAGTTGCCAGCGGCAATTGCTGTGTCAACGATATCGGCTGCATAGCTTTATGCTGTTGCCAAGAAGGCTGCGCCGACAATTGCTGTTGTGGCCAACATGTTACGAAATGTTTTCATGGGAATTCTCCAGTTTGTTTGATTAACGATCGGCTTACGCCGTGCCTAAACACTTGGTTCATCGAAATTATTTTGGTTTGATCAAATGAATGTGATCAACAGTTTCACACAAATGTCGTTTTTATTTTGGTCCAATCTGGCCATGTGGAATCACGAAATATTATTGCTATAAGCTTGTGCATGACGGCAGATGAGCTTGATACGATTGACTGGAAAATTCTGAAAGAATTGCAGCGGGACGGGCGCATCACCAATGTGGCGCTGGCATCTCGCGTTGGCCTTTCACCACCGCCCACATTGCGGCGCGTGCAGGCGCTTGAAGCGGCTGGACTGATTACAGGATATCGCGCCCAGCTTGCTGGCGAGAAGCTTGGTTACGGCGCCCAAGTAGTGGCTTTGGTGGGTTTGAAAAGCCAGGCCGAACATGAGATGCGCGACTTTGAACGGCGCGTGGCGGGCTGGCCCATTGTGCGCGAATGTTTGGCGGTTTCAGGTGTGGCAGATTATATGTTGAAATGTGCTGGGCGTGATGTGCAATCCATCCAAAGTTTCATCATGGGGGCACTGGCCAAAGCACCTAACGTTGAAAGCGTTAAAACCTCGCTGATTTTGCACGTGGCCAAAAATGAACCTGATGTGCCTCTGCCATGAACGACACCATGATAAAGGAAAATCACTGGGTTACATTAACAGGCGCTGCCTTGGCCGCTGTTGTGGTTGGGTTTGCATCAACGATTTTGGTGGTGATGCAAGCGGCTGATGCGGTTGGCGCTTCGCCTGCGCAAAAAGCATCTTGGGCGGCAATTTTGTGTTTTGCCATGGGGGCCATTACGCTGTTTTTATCATGGCGGCATAAAATGCCTATGATCATTGCGTGGTCAACGCCCGGTGCTGCATTGATGGCCACATCTAAGGGCGTTTCTTATGAAGCAGCACTTGGCGCATTTGCATTTGCTGGCGCATTGATGGTGGCCACAGGGCTTGTGAAACCACTGGCGCGGATGATCGAGAACATTCCCTCAGCCATTGCTTCTGCCATGTTGGCTGGGGTGCTTGTTGGCTATGTTTTGAAAGTGCCCGCATCGGCCGTTGCTGCACCTTGGCTGGTTGTGCCGCTGATTTTTGCATTTTTTGCCATGCGCTTGTGGAAGCCGTTTTATGCTGTTCCCATCGTTGTGGTTTTGGGTTTGCTGCTTGCCGGCATTCAAGGCGGCATGGGGCCGGGGTGTTGTGAACTTGGCCTCACACGTCTGACATTTGATGTGCCGCAATTTCAGTGGCAAATTTTGTTAAGCCTTGGCCTGCCGCTTTATTTGGTCACAATGGCATCACAAAACCTGCCGGGCTTTGCTGTGATGCGAAGCCATGGTTATGCGCCGCCAGTATCTTCCGCGCTGATCACCACAGGGCTTTGTTCGGCCCTCATGTCGCCCTTTGGTGGGCCACAGGTGAACATGGCAGCGATTACGGCTTCCATGGCCATGGGGCATGATGTGCACCCAGACCCTGCAGAACGGTAGAAAGTTTCCATTTCTTATTTTATTTTATATGTTGCCGTGGGCTTGGCCGCTTCATTTTTTGTGGTTGTGCTTGGAGCATTGCCACATGATTTAATTATCGCCATTGCGGGCCTTGCCCTGTTTGGGCCTTTGATGGGCAGCATGACAGCGATGATGCACGCCCCCAAAGACATTGAAGCGGGGTTGGTGACATTTCTGGTGACAGCATCTGGCTTTTCAATTTTCAGCATTGGCGCAGCGTTTTGGGGCCTGTTGGCAGGGCTGTTGTTATGGGGCGTTAAAAAGGCAATCGAATGAAATCAAGTGAAACAGAAATTCTGGTCATCGCGGGTTATGAAGGCTCTGGCGATGTGCATTGGCAACAACGGCTGATTTC
>JAYWFC010000058.1:0-15215 GCA_043778995.1 Aestuariivirga sp. | reverse complement strand
TGTCAAACTCTTGCCCTCTGGCGAATATGCTGTAACTTTGAAAGTTGGGGGCAGCGTGCAACGGGTTTTGGTCAATGCAACAAGTGGGGCATTGGGCTAAACCTTTATTGCTGCTGCCGAAATTTCGAAGGGGCCGCGCATGCGCATTCTTGTTGTTGAAGATGACAAAGACCTGAACCGCCAATTGGTGCAAGCTTTGCAAGATGGCGGCTATGTTGTCGACAAAGCCCATGATGGCGAAGAGGGGCACTTCCTCGGCGACACAGAACCCTATGATGCCATTATTCTTGATCTTGGCCTTCCGGTTTTAGATGGCGTGAGCGTTTTGGAAAAATGGCGCAGGGCTGGCAAGAAAACCCCGGTGTTGATTTTAACCGCCCGTGACAGATGGAGCGACAAGGTGGCAGGCTTTGATGCCGGCGCTGATGACTATGTGACCAAGCCTTTTCACATGGAAGAAATTTTGGCCCGTGTTCGTGCCCTTGTGCGCCGCGCTGCGGGCCACGCCTCTTCAGAATTGATCTGCGGGCCTGTGGCGCTTGATACTGCCAACACCAAGGTGACAGTGAATGGCAAGGCGATTAAACTCACATCGCTTGAATTTCGTTTGTTGGCCTATTTGATGCACCACAATGGAAAAGTTGTGTCGCGCACCGAACTGGTTGAACATCTTTATGATCAAGATTTTGATCGAGACTCAAACACTGTTGAAGTGTTTGTGGGTCGCTTGCGCAAAAAGCTGGGTGTAGATGTTTTGCAAACCATTCGCGGCATGGGCTATAGCATGAGCGAAACGGGCCATGCGGGCTAACTCTCTCTGGTTTCGGCTGATCGCATCTTCGGCAGGCATGGCCATTATTCTTTTGGCCACAGCCGCATTTTTGTTGAATGCAATTTTTCAACAAGCCTTGGAACGCAATTTTGATCAACGCTTGCGCGCATCATTGGATGGTATTTTAGCGGCAATTGAGCTTGGCCCCGATGGCAAGCCACAACTGCAAACGCCTTTGGCCGATACGCGCTTTTCATTGCCACTTTCGGGTTGGTATTGGCAAATCAGTGCGGCAGATTCATATAATAAACTGGCGGCCTCGCCTTCATTGCTTGAAGAACAACTCACCCCCCCTGAGACGGCCTTGGCCACGCGCGATAAAGATGGCGTTGCTGCCTTTGCCATGCCCGATATTCAAGGCACGCATTTGCGGGTGATTGAGCAAAACGTGAAGCTGTTCGGCGGCCAAAAAGAATATGCTTTTTTGGTGGCTGGCAATTTTGATGAATTGAAAGCCGAGATCAGTTCATTCAACAATACTTTAATGGCGGTTTTGGGCGCACTGGGTTTAGCGCTGTTGGCCGCACTTTTATTTCAGGTGCGTTTTGCTTTGAAGCCCTTGGTTGAAATGCAACACCAGCTGAATGATATTCGCAGCGGCAAGGGCGAATTGCTGGCCGATAATTTTCCGCGTGAAATTCAGCCGGTCGCTGATGAACTGAATCTTCTGGTTGAATCGAATTTTGAAATTATCGAACGTGCCCGCATGCAGGTTGGCAATTTAGCCCATGCGTTAAAAACCCCGATCAGCGTTTTAACCAATGAAGCCAGTGGCAGCAAAAATCCATTGGCCGGAAAAGTGCAAGAACAGCTTGGTGTGATGCGCGATCAGATCAACCTTTATCTTGATCGCGCCAGACGCGCAGCCCGCGCCCAAGCCATTGGCGCTTCAACGGAAGTGGAGCCTGTGTTGCAATCATTGGCCAGAACACTTCAACGCATCAACAGCCAGAGAAACCTTTCGATCAAGGTTGAGGCCCCACCGAATTTGAGATTTCGTGGCGAGCGCCAAGACCTTGAAGAGATGGTGGGCAATCTGATGGACAATGGTTGCAAATGGGCAAAGTCTTCAATCTTGGTCAAGGCCATGCCCACCACGTCTGATGAAGGCCGCTCATGGTTGTTGATCACAGTAGAAGATGACGGGCCAGGCATTCCGCCTGAAAAACGCGCCTCGGCCCTGAAGCGAGGCGAGCGCTTGGATGAAAGCAAACCTGGTTCTGGCTTGGGCATGTCGATCATTGCAGAAACCGCAAGCATGTATTCGGGATTGCTGTCGCTTGACCAATCTGGCCAAGGCGGATTGCAGGCCAACCTTAAGTTGCCAATGGTGGCTTAACACTTGTTTGCACTGCACAATCTCAGCGCGACAATCCATTTTTATTAACGATAAGGTTGATTTTTTACTTCCGGCAAAGCGGAGTTGCCTGAAAAAAACATAGGTCTATTCCATTTTGGTGGCTGATCACCGTGGTTTGGTCTTGACCCGCAATCGCGGTGGGTGCATTCTGCCAACGAATTTAATGCAATTTCAGATTGCATTAACGAAAACGGCACTCACTCGTTTACTGCCCCCAGTCGCGGGCGAGTAGCCGGGGGAGCGAATTTTGTTATTCGCTCCCCGACCATTATTGATACGTTTCAGATGGACGTTTGTTCCAGTCACGCGTGTTCAGAAACAGGCACGCCGCGTTCCCGATAGGGGGTTCGGCCATAAAACCCACGGTAGCATTTCGAGAAATGCGACGGTGATGAAAATCCGCATGCCAAGGCCACGTTGATGACAGACATATCGGTTTGCAACAAAAGCGAACGAGATTTTTTCAAACGCAACTCTAGATAATAGCGTTTGGGTGATCGATCCAGATAACGGCGGAACAGGCGTTCAAGCTGGCGCGTTGAAAGCCCCGCTTGTTTTGCCAGCAAACTGGGTGAAAGCGGATCTTCTAAATTATCTTCCATTTTTTCAATAATGGAAACAAGCTTTGGGTGCCTTGCCCCAATGCGCGCTGGCAATGACATGCGCTGGTTTTCGCTATGATGGCGAATGGGCGAATGTAAAATTGCCTCTGCCACTGATGAAGCAAGCTCTGCCCCATGCTGGTTGGCAATCATCGTCAACATCATGTCAATCGCCGTTGTGCCGCCCGCACTGGTGAAACGATCTCCGTCAATTTCAAACAAGCCGCCCGTGGCTTTGATTTCGGGAAAGGCTTCTGAAAACCCGGGCAGGTTTTCCCAATGGATGGTGCAGCGATAACCATCCAGCAATCCAGCCTCTGCCAATACATGGGCACCTGTGCACACAGCACCCAACTGCGTGCCACGCCGCGCGGTTTTTCGAAGCCAACTGAGCACGCGTTTATCTGTGTGGTGTTGCACGTTCAATCCGGCGCACACAATCACTGCGGCCTCTGGCGCAATGGTTTCAAGATCACCGTTCACCATCGTAATCATCTGGCTTGAAGCGGCCACAGGCTGGGCATCAACCGAATGTATCGTCCAGCGATAAAGGTTTTGTTCTGACAAGCGATTGGCAATGCGCAATGGCTCGATGACCGACGTGACAGGCATCATCGTAAACTCTGGAAGTAAAACAAGGGCCACAGTTTGCGGAAGAGATTTGGGTTTATCGCCGAACATGAAGAACCTCCATTTGCGACATATGCGCCAAAATCGACACCTTGTCTATCGGTCTATGCCGAACAGCGCCATTATGGTGGCTAAAAGCGACGAATGATGGGCGCAAAGGTCGTTGTTGGGAAGCCTTTGTCGCAAACAGATAGGGCGTTTAATTTCGCGCTATGCCATTTTAACACCCATGAACGCTCACTTCACCACAGATGCTGCAACTCATAAAAAACATATGGGTGATTTTTTGAATTTGGCTTCGGTTGAAATCACGCCGAAGCAAATTGATAAAGTGCCAATTTTGCACCAGCACTTGGCACCGGGCACGAAAGTTTTCATTGCACTTCTTGATGCAGGCGATGTTGAACACCAAATTGCGGCTGCTGTTGCTGTGCGCCACTCTGGCTTTGAGCCCATTCCCCATGTGCCAGCACGTTTTGTGCGCGATGCTGAAGATCTAAAAATCCGCATTGCGGCTTTCACAGGCCAAGCAAAAGTCAAAACCATTTTAGCCTTGGGTGGTGGAGCGCCCCAGCCCATCGGCAAATTTGATTCAGCCATTCAACTGATGAACACCGGCGTGTTTGAAGACAATGGCATAGAACGCATTGGCATTGCGGGCCACCCTGAAGGCAACAACGATATTACCAAAATTCATGGCGATGCATCTTTGCTTAAAGCGCTAAAGGCGAAACAAGCCTGGATAAAATCTCACAACATGCAAGGTTTTATAGCCACGCAATTTTTGTTTGAAGCGGGCCCCTTGGCTTTATGGGCGGGCAACTTGCGCAAAGAGGGCATTGATCTGCCATTGCATGTTGGCGTTCCGGGCCCCGCATCGCTTAAAACCTTGGTGCGTTATGCGGCCTTGTGTGGCGTTGGCAATTCTGCCCGCATGATCCGCAAACAGGCGTTGAATATTACCAAGCTTCTGACTGTTTCTGAACCCACTGAATTTGTCGACCAATTGGCCACGCTGCATTTTGATAAGCCTGAGCTTGGCATAGCCGCACCGCATCTTTATCCATTTGGTGGGTTTGATAAATTATTTGCATGGATGCAGGCGCAGAAGCTTTGATCGAATCACTTCTGAAAATATTTTGAGGTCGGGCAAACTGCCCGACCTGTCCGTGTTAATCGCTGTCGCCTAGCGACGCACGCCTTTAGTTCTTGGAATTATAGCTGCCGTCTTCTTGAATGCCCTTGTCACCAAAAGATGTAGAGCTGCCAGAATTAACAACGGCAACATGCTTCTTCAAAACAACGTGCTTCACTGGTGCTGCAACATTGTCTTGGGTTGGATAAAGAAATTCAACATGCGAGGCATTATCATACGAACCTGCAGCGATATCAGCAAAAGCTACGCCTGAAAACATGGCCAATGCCATTGCACTTACAACTAAACTTTTCATAATATTTTCCTTCTACTTCGTTGTGAAACGCGACCATCGCGTTCCCATAACGAGGAGATAAGAAGGCTTTCGAAGATTGTAAGGGGTAATTGAAACTTATTTTGTTACAAATATTTTAACGGACTTTGAGCCCTGAGGTCTTGAATTTTCGAGGTGAGTACCTAAGCCCGAAACAGCTTCACTTCAGCGCCTTTGCGGGCTGCCTTTAATAAAAATTCCCACGCATATTCTGCATAAGATACAAACACATAAAGTTCGATTGTATGGTCTTCCACAATGTTGATCAGCGCTGCAATCTCTGCAAAGCGCACGCGCCGAACTGTGCCCGGAGCGTATTCATCACTGAGCAAATCCAATGAACAGCCCTTCATCAAGATTTCGTGAACGCCTTCACCAGTCAGGCGGATGATAGCGCGCATGTCAGACACATCAACACACAGTGAATAAATTTTAAGCAGTGCGGCGTTCAGGCTTTCGAGCAGCGCAGCGGTTTTGTCGCGCGGGCATAAAACCAACCATTGGTCTGGTGAAAGCCACAAAGCCTTCACATCGCCCCAAGCGTTTGAAGTGCGCGGAGTTTTTGGCAAATCAAAACCAAGAACAGATTTTGCAGCGGCCATAAATTTTTTATCGGTTGAAAGCCCGCGCAGATCGATCATGCCACGCGATGAAATTTCGTGCATGGCAATGGATGTGCTGCTGGGTTCTGCGCGGTGGCCGAGAGGGGATTGAAATTGCGCTTCAAGCATTGATGCGGCCTCCGTCTTTATCATAGAAAACATGATCAACAATTTTGGCCTTCACAACTTTGCCGCCTTCCAGCGGAAATGAAATTGTCTCACCCATGCGCGCGCGACCATTTTCAATCAGTGCCATGGCAATCGATCGACCCAATGTTGGCGACATATAGGTGGAAGTTACCTGCCCAATCATTTTCATGGGTGGCTTGTCCTTCACGCTATCAACCGCATAAGCGCCATCTGGCAAAACCTCTTGCGGTTCTTCGGTGTAAAGCCCCACCAATTGTTTGCGGCCCGCAGATTTTAAGTAGGATTGTTCAAGCGAACGCTTACCCAAAAAGTCGGCCTTCTTTTTTGAAACCATTCCGGAAAGGCCCACATCATCAGGCGTTGTTGTGCCATCGGTTTCATCGCCAACAACGATGTAGCCTTTTTCGGCGCGCAACACATGCAGGGCTTCGGTTCCATAGGGCATGATTTGAAATTCTTCGCCAGCTTCAAGAATGGCCTTCCACAATGAAAGCCCAAAACCAGACGGCGTTGCGATCTCGTATGAGAGCTCTCCCGAAAACGAAATACGATAGATGCGAACAGGAAATGTTCCCAAATGCCCAATCTTGAAACTCATGTGCGGGAAGGCTTCATTGGACACATCAAAATCAGCGCCAAGTTTTTGCAATACATCACGGGCACGAGGTCCTGCCAAGGCAAACTGCGACCATTGCTCAGTAACGGGGGTTACGAACACTTTATAATGCGTCCATTCTGTTTGCAGCCATTCTTCCAGCCAAGCCGCAATGCGGTCAGCACCACCCGATGTTGTGTGCATCAAGAAATGATCTTCACTCAGCCGCACTGTCACACCATCATCGGTGACAAAGCCTAACTCATTCATCATCAAGCCATAACGGCAACGGCCGATTTTTAAGGTTGAATAAGTGTTGGTGTACATGCGGTCTAAAAATTCTGCCGCGTCTGGCCCTTTGATTTCAATTTTGCCAAGGGTCGATGCATCCAGCAATCCCACATTGTTCCGTACACTGAGGATTTCACGCGTAATGCTTTGGTGTTTATCTTCGCCTGCACCTGTATAGGTATAAGCGCGGCGCCATTGGCCCACCGGCTCAAACGTTGCGCCGTGATTGGTGTGCCAGTTGAATATCGCAGTGCGCCGCACTGGCAAAAACAAATTGCCTGTCAGAGAGCCAGCAATCGCCCCAAAAGAATAAGGCGTATAAGGCGGGCGGAATGTTGTTGTGCCAATCTCTGGAATGGATTTACCTGTGGCTTCAGACAACACGCCCAAACCATTGAGGTTAGAGGTTTTACCTTGATCAGTGGCCATGCCAAATGTGGTATAACGCTTGGTGTGTTCAACGCTTTCATAACCTTCGCGTTGGGCCAATTCCAAATCTGCCGCTGTCACATCATTTTGAAAATCAATGAAATGCTTATTGCCTTCATTGTAATTTCCAGTGGCAGGCGCAAACCACAGCGATTGCAGCGGGCTGCGCTTGGGTTCTTGGACATCAAGCTTTGCCGGTTTCACGGCCTTGGCTTTTTTGAGAACTGATTTTGCAGCAAGTTCGCCCGCCGCGCGTGCTTCAACAATTGTATCAGCCACAGTCATGGTGCCATTGGCGGCACCAACGGCCATAATGGCATCGCGGTGAGTGTCAGGCCTGAAGCTTTGCAAGCCATCATCAAATTTAATCTTGCCGCCATTATGCGCCCAAAGATGCAACACGGGGTTAAACCCGCCAGACATGGCGATGAAATCACAATCCAGTTTGCGTTCCGTAATCACACGGCCTTGGCCTTTGCGATAAGCCGCAATCTTTACAGCCTCAACACCCTTGGTGCCAATCACCGCCGAGACAACTGAACTTAAAGAAACTTCAATACCATCGGCTTGCGCACGCTTGACTAGATCTCCATCAGCCTGCGCACGAGAGTCAACCACACGCACAGCAACCCCCGCATTTTTCAATGCGAAGGCTGTCAGATAAGCGTCATCATTATTGGTGAACACCACGCCGTTTTTGCCAGGTGAAACACCATAGCGTGAAACCAAGCCGCGAACAGCGGAAGCAAGAATAATATTCGGCCTGTCGTTGTTGGCAAAGGCGATGGGGCGTTCCAATGCGCCGGTGGCCAAAATGACGTGGCCTGAACGCACTTTCCACATGCGGTGGCGGGGTGCACCTTCCAGCAGAAGATTCGGATCATGGTCAGCTACACGTTCGGCCATCATCAAATAATTATGGGCGAAGTGGCCAACAACGGTGGTGCGTTTTAAAATATGAACATTGGGCATGGCGGCCAAACGCTCAATCAACGGCTTTAGCCAATCATCAACACAGGCACCATCAATCATGCCTGCGGTTAAATCTGCAATGCCGCCAAGCTCGGGGTTCTCATCGGCCAGCACAACTCGCGCACCAGCCACAGCCGCTGCTTCTGCGGCAACCAAGCCAGCGAGGCCCGCACCCACAACCAACACATCACAATGCACATGCATATGCTCATACGTGTCAGGGTCGCGGCCCGTTGCAGCTTTGCCCAAGCCAGCAGCACGGCGAATGATGGGTTCATACACATGCTTCCAAAAGGCTTGCGGCCATTTGAAGGTCTTATAATAAAAGCCAGCTGGCAAGAACCGCGCAACAGTGCTGTTCAACGCCCCAATGTCATAGTTAAGCGATGGCCAACGGTTTTGACTTTCAGCCACCAACCCTGGGAAAATTTCAATCTGTGTGGCGCGCAAATTGGGTTCATGCCGCTGGTCTTCGCCAACGCCAATCAGTGCATTCATTTCTTCAGAGCCTAAGCCCACGATGCCGCGCGGGCGATGATACTTAAAACTGCGTCCAAATATTTTCTGGCCCGAAGCCAAAACTGCAGAGGCCAAAGTATCACCGGCAAAGCCCTGCACATCGCGGCCATCAAACGAGAATGTCACCCGCGTGTTGCGATCAATGCGGCTGCCGCCTTCAGATAGTCGAAACGGTTTTGCCATCAAGTGCTCTTTTTCAAACGCAATTTAAAATAATCAGCCCATGGGCCTTTGGCCCCTGCAATCACATCAGCGGACGGCAATTCGGTGATGCCATAAAAGGCCTTGAATTCCAGCGTTACAGTATCACGCGCCGCATGAAACCATTTCCCACAGCCGCGGTCACACCGCAGGCGCTCAAAATGCAAACCTTTTGGATTGTGCCGAATGAACAAATAATCGCGCTGTTGTTGATCGGTGATGTTTGTCGGATCAGTCGTTGCGGGCCGTGCCACATGGGCTTGGCCACCAAAATGAAAATCAGTCTCATCGCCCGTGGCGTTGCAAACGGGGCAGGTTACAAGAAGCATGTGATAACCCCCAGATTTATTTGATCGTCATCCCGACGAAAGTCGGGACCCAGACTGTCAAACTCCGTGCTCGTTGAAAGCCTGGGTCCCGACTTTCGTCGGGATGACGAATTTAAATTATGTTCGATCTTTATCATCAATGCGCCACAGCGGCGGCAACACTTTCGTCAATCAACCGCCCTTCTTCAAATCGCTTCAGCGAAAATGGCTCCGCAATGGGGTGGGGCCTATCGTTGGCCATGGTGTCTGCAAACACATAGCCAGAACCCGGAATGGCTTTAAAGCCGCCCGTGCCCCAGCCGCAATTGACATAAAGCCCTTCAATATCAGTCTTCGACAAAATGGGTGAACGATCTCCCGTCATATCAACAATGCCGCCCCATTGGCGCAACATGCGAAGCCGCGAAATGATGGGGAAGGTTTCAACCAAAGCCGTAACCGTGTGTTCAAGGGCAGGGAATGATCCGCGCTGCGAATAATTATTATAAGGATCAGTGCCGCCGCCCACCACAAGTTCGCCTTTGTCTGACTGGCTCATATAACCATGCACAGTGTTGGCCATGACCACACAATCAATCACCGGCTTGATGGGTTCTGACACCAGCGCCTGCAAACACAGTGATTCAATCGGCATACGAACCCCTGCCATATCCATAATGGTGGAAACGTGGCCCGCAGTTACCACACCAATTTTCTTGGTTTTAATTTCGCCGCGTGTTGTTGAAAGGCCAGTTACCTTGCCGCCTTCGCGCGTAATGCCTGTCACTTCGCAGTTCTGGATAATATCAACGCCCATCGCATCAGCGCCACGCGCATAACCCCAAGCAACCGCATCATGGCGGCCCGTGCCGCCGCGTGGTTGATAATAAGCGCCCAGAATAGGATAGCGACAATTCGGATCATCATTGATGATGGGGCAAATTTGTTTCACTTCCGCCGGTGTTACCATGCGGCAATCCAAGCCCGCCAAACGGTTGGCATGGGCTGTGCGTTGAAAGGCGCGCAATTCATGTTGGGTTTGGCACAACATCAGCACGCCGCGCGGAGAAAACATTACGTTGTAATTCAGCTCTTGCGTTAGACCTTCATAAAGCGAGCGCGCCAATTCATAAATCGCAATAGAAGGGTCTTGCAGATAATTGGAACGAATGATGGTGGTGTTGCGGCCGGTGTTGCCGCCGCCCAGCCAGCCTTTTTCCACCACAGCGATATTCGTCATCTTGTGATTTTTGGCCAAATAATAGGCGGTGGCCAAGCCATGTCCGCCAGCCCCTACAATCACAGCATCATATTCTGCTTTGGGTTGGGGCGAACGCCAAGCGCGCTCCCAATCCTTATGGTAATTCATCGCATTGCGGGCGAGAGAAAATATCGAATAGCGGGGTTTCAACATAATTTTGTTTCTATCAGATGCTAAAGCCATGCTCCAATGCTTTCCGACGTTGGGCTGCACCACTGCGACAATGGGCCGTGGACGACAAATTGACCAATCTGATAAGAGGCTTAAATGACACGCAAACAAAAACGCCTAAGCATTATTTTGGCGGGCCTTGGCCTGCTCGGTGTGGCCGCAGGTTTAGTTTTGTTTGCGCTGAATGATTCAATCGTATTCTTTTATACGCCCAGCGAAATTGCCCAAAAACACATCACATTGGGCCAACGCATAAGGCTTGGTGGGTTGGTTGAAAAAGGCACGCTTGTAAAAAGCAATGATGGCCTTGTGGCATTCGTGGTGACAGATATGACCAGCACGATGAAGGTTAATTACAAAGGCCTGCTGCCAGATTTGTTTAAGGAAGGCCAAGGCGTTGTGGCCGAAGGGGCAATGGCAGCAGATGGCACGTTCAAAGCTGATTCCGTTTTGGCCAAGCATGATGAGAAATACATGCCCAAGGAAATTGTCGACAAGCTCAAAGCCCAAGGCCAATGGAAGGGCTAAACTCAAGCAATTTCACTATTCCGCCGCAATGGGGCAAAGATTTCACACGGTTGCCGCAAACATTACAGTCTCTTCATAAAATGGTAATGTTCAAGTAACGCGGGGAAGATCATATTCAACGCATCGAACGAAGGAGAATGTTCCATGTTGAATAATTTGAAGTCCCCGCGCAAAACAGCTTATGGCCTGCTCACAGCCGCACTTTTGTCGGCCAGCGTCTTTACATCTGCCATTGTGGCTTTGCCTCCCGCACATATGGCCCAAGCCGAAGCCATTGCTGGCTTGGACGCTTCCAAATCTTTAAGCCCTCTTGTTGAAAAAGTTATGCCAGCTGTCGTCAGCGTCGAAGTAAAGCTTGGCGATAAAGCAACCGACACAGCAGATAATGGTGATGGCGGTGGCGATCAATTGCCCCCCGGCCTGAAAGATTTCTTCAACCAATTCCCACAGTTTAAAAATCGCATGCCGCATAATCCTCAAGGTGGTGGCATGGCACTGGGTTCAGGCTTCGTGCTTTCTGCTGATGGATATGTTGTGACCAACAACCACGTTGTAGCCGATGCAGATTCCGTGAAAGTGAAATTCCAGAACGGTGACAGCTTTGATGCAACTGTTATTGGAACCGATCCAAAAACCGATTTGGCCCTTCTCAAAATCAAAGGCAGCAAGTCCTTCCCCTTTGTGAATTTCTCCACAACTGAAGCAAAAGTGGGTGATTATGTGATGGCCGTTGGCAATCCATTTGGTTTGGGCGGCACGGTCACACGCGGTATTATTTCAGCCCGTGGCCGCGATATTGGCAATGGCCCCTATGATGATTTCTTGCAGATTGATGCATCCATCAACAAAGGCAATTCTGGTGGCCCAACATTCAATCTGGATGGTGATGTGATTGGCATTAACACTGCCATTTATTCTCCATCAGGCGGCTCGGTTGGCATTGGTTTTGCCATTCCAGCAGCCACAGCGTTGAACGTGATTGAAAGCTTGAAAACCAACCACAAAGTAACGCGCGGTTGGCTTGGTGTGCAAATTCAACCTGTCACAGCCGACATTGCTGACACGCTGCATTTGGATGGCACCAAAGGCGCATTGGTTTCGGATTTGACTGAGCGTTCACCTGCTTTGAAGGCAGGGCTGAAAGCCGGTGATACCATTGTGAAGGTGAACGACATTCAGATTGTGGATGATCGTGATCTTGCAAAAGTGATTGGCAAAGTTTCGCCAGGCACAGATGTGAAACTTGCGATTATTCGTGATGGCAAGGCCCAGACAATTACTGTCACCTTGGGCACAATGCCAAACGAAGCCCCTAAAATGGCCAACGCCGATCAGGGCGATGCAGCGCCCGCTGCACCACTGGCCGCATTTGGTTTGGAAGTAGAGCCTGCCGCAAATGGCAAGGGCGTTAAGATCACCAAGATCGACCCCAAGTCTGATGCAGCACAATCTATCCTGAAGGAAGGCGACACGATTTTAAAAGTTGCCGGTTCTGAAGTGACAGACCAAGCCAGCGTGGATGAGGCCTTGAAGAAGGCAGGCGACAAGAAAGTTTTATTGCTGGTTAAAACAGCACAGGGCCAAAGCTTTGTAACGCTTGGAAAAGCCAAGGGCTAACAATCCTATGCACCTCGATCAAACATGTGATCGGGGTGCATCCTTCAAACTTCGAAAAGGGGCTAATTCTATGCAACCGCAGAAAAATGAAACAATTGCTGATTTGACAGGTGATGTTTGGGCTGGCACAGGCAATTACATGCGCATCCTAATCATTGAAGATGACAAAGACGCCGCTTCCTGGCTGATGAAAGGCCTGAAAGAAAGCGGCCACATTGTTGATCTGGCAAGCGATGGCGAATTGGGTTTTGCCGTGGCCAACGAAGGCCGCCATGATGTTTTAATTGTCGATCGCATGTTGCCAAAAGTAGATGGTCTCTCCATCATCAGCCAGTTGCGTTCCAATGGCCACAAAACACCAATCCTTATTCTCAGCGCGTTAAGCGATGTTGATGAACGTGTTAAAGGCCTGCGCGCAGGCGGCGATGATTATCTGGCAAAGCCCTATTCATTTTCAGAACTTTTGGCCCGCGTTGAAGGCTTGGGCGCACGTAAATTATTAGACCCTAAAGACGCAAAATTAAAAGCCGCTGATCTTGAACTTGATCTTTTAACCCGCACTGTAACCCGCGACGGCAAGCCAATTGTGTTGCAACCGCGCGAATTTAAATTGTTGGAATATCTGGTTCGCAACGCTGGCCACATTGTAACGCGCACAATGCTTTTGGAAAATGTGTGGGATTATCATTTTGACCCGCAAACCAATGTGATTGATGTTCATGTTTCGCGGTTGCGTGGCAAACTTGATAAAGGTTTTGCGGAACCGCTTTTGCAAACAGTGCGCGGCGCTGGTTACATGATCCGTGCCAGGTAGGTTTAAACTTTTTCGAACGTCAACGTTCCGCTTGTCGGCGCTTTATCTGTTTTTTTTCATGGCCTCAATCGTGGTCATTTTAAGCTATGTTTATTACGACACGATCAGCCTTTTAGAACAGCAAGATCAAGAAACCATCAGAGCCGATGTGTTGGGCCTGACAGACCAATATCGCGTCGGCGGTGTTGCGGGCATCTTGGAAACCATTGAACGCCGCAACGCCCAGAAGGGTGAAATGCTGTATATGTTGGCTGATCCTTCAGGAAGCCACATTGCAGGCAATCTTGTGTCTTTGCCCATCAACTCCATACCCGATGACAGCTGGTTTGATTTCAAAATCAAATCCGCTGACAAGAACGCCACGGCAGATCACACAGCGCATGGCTATAATGTGCAACTGCCTGATGGCTATCAACTTGTTGTGGCGCGGGATGTGGAAGATATTCGTATTTTTCGCGACCGCATTTTATATTCGCTTTATTGGGGCTTGGGTTTTGCTGTGGTGATTGGTTTGGGCGTTGGCACAGCTTTCAGCCGCAGCTTTTTGCGGCGTGTGGATTCAATCACCAATACCAGCCAGAAAATCATGAATGGCAATCTATCAGACCGCATGCCCATTTCAGGCAGCGGCGATGAGCTTGACAGGTTGGCCCATTCACTCAACGACATGCTGAACAAAATTGAACTTCTGATGCAAGGCATGCGCGAAGTTTCGGGCAATGTTGCCCATGATTTGAAAACGCCACTCACCCGCATGCGCGCGCGCCTTGAAGATGCGCTTCGTGGCGAAGATAAAGTTGCACAAAGGCACGCGCTTGAACAAAATGTGCATGATTGTGATAATCTTCTAGCCACGTTTAACGCGCTTTTATCCATCACCCAATTGGAAGCTGGCCAACAACGCACAAGCTTGGAAAAACTTGATGCCTATGCAACCTTGGCCGATGTTGTGGAACTCTATGAACCCTTGGCAGAAGAAAACCACGGCACCATTCATCTGCGCGCCCAGCCGGGGCTTATCATCAAAGCCAAGCGCGAACTGATGGCCCAGGCCCTCACAAACTTGCTGGATAACGCGCTGAAATATGGCGCATCAAAAGATGGTGGCACGCATATTATTGTGAGTGGCAGAATCGAACAATCCAACACTGTCATCTCAGTGTCTGATCAAGGTAGCGGCATTCCAGAAAAAGACCGAACCCGCGTTCTTGATCGCTTTGTCAGACTTGATGAAAGTCGCACCAAGCCCGGCAATGGATTGGGATTAAGTCTTGTATCCAGCATCGCAACGCTTCTGGGCGGCAGGCTTATTCTTAGTGACAACAATCCCGGCCTAAAAGCCGAATTGCACTTGCCCTACGCTGGTTAAGCCAGCCGCTTCAACGTGTTTTCACGGCCAATCAAGGGCAACAATGCTGCAAGCTCTGGGCCGTGGTCCATGCCTGTCAACGCTTGGCGCAGCGGCATGAACAGTGTCTTGCCTTTGCGGGCAGATGCGATTTTCAAAGCCTCAGTCCACATTTTCCATGTTGTGTTGTCCCATGGTTCTGCCGGCAAATGATCACGCGCCATGGCGATAAACTCAGCGTCTTCAGCGGCAACACTGTACTTATGGTCATTGTTGATAAGATCAAGCCAAAGCTTTGAATCAGCAAGCTTTTCAATGTTGCCACGAATGGCCAACCAGAACGCTTCTGAGCCGCCCTGCACACGATCTTTCACGGCGTCCCATGGTGTCATATGAAGAAGCTTTGCGTTCAGTGCGCGCAATTCCGCTTCATCAAAGCGGGCAGGGGCACGCGATAGTTTTCCAAGGTCAAACGCCTCCACCAATTCCTTATAATCAGTGCACGGATGAATATTG
>JAYWFC010000057.1:0-2152 GCA_043778995.1 Aestuariivirga sp. | reverse complement strand
GGAACACAGCCAATTTGCCTTGCTTGGAACACGGCGCTTCCTGCCGCTTTTTGTGGTGCAAGCGATTGGGGCGTTTAACGACAACCTGTTTCGCACCGCATTGACCATGCTTTATGTTTATGTGCTGTCCAAAGAATTGGTTGGCAATCCGGATTCCATCGTTGCGTTGATGGGGGGCCTTTTCATTTTGCCGTTCTTGCTTTTTTCAGCCTTTGCAGGACAATTAGCGGACAAGTTTGACAAGGCCTTGGTTGTGCGCCGCGTGAAGTTAATGGAGATTGGACTGGTGGCGCTGGCCTCTTATTCTTTATTCAGCAACAATGTGGCTTTGCAACTCACTTGCGTTTTTCTGCAAGGTTTACAGTCAACAATGTTTGGCCCGGTCAAATATGGCGTGTTGCCGCAATATCTTTCCAAGAGTGAATTGCTGGCAGGCAATGGGCTGATTGAGATGGGAACGTTCCTGGCTGTGTTAGGCGGCGGAATTGCGGGCACGGTGATTGCCACGGCGAGCTTTGGGCCGCAGGTGGTTTCAATTCTGATGATCGGGCTTTCAGTCATTGGTTATGTGGTTTCATGGTCGATGCCGCCCGCACCATCAGCGCAGCCTGAGATGAAGCTGAATTATAATCTGGTTTCCGAAACTTGGATTGTGTTGAAGCAAGCCGCACAGAAGTCTGATGTGTTTCTGGCCATTCTCGGCATATCCTGGTTCTGGTTATTAGGCTCAGTGTTCGTCACGCAAATCATTCCCTTCACGCGCCATGACCTGAACGCCAACGAGAATTGCGCCACCCTCATTCTGGTGGTGTTCAGCGTGGCCACGGCGGCGGGATCGGTGTTCTGTAACAAATTACTGGCTGGAAAAATCTCGCTGAAATATGTGCCTTTTGCTGCCGCACTGATGAGCGTGTTTATTTTCACGCTGTGCATGAGTGCTGCTTCATTCGGCATGATCGGCAATGACGCAGCACTGTCAACGCCCCTCACCATGATCACCAGCGCTTCGGGTGTGTTGGTTCTGATCAGCCTTTTCCTATTGGCCTTCTGCTCTGGGCTTTTTGTGGTGCCACTTTTTGCACTGATGCTGACGCGCACGCCCTATTATCGCCGCGCCCGCGTGGTGGGGGCCACAAATATCATGAATGCCATTTTCATGGTGTTTGGCGCAATCATGAGTGCGTGGCTTTTGACGCGCGGCTGGACTTCGCGTGAGCTTTATTTGTTGCTGGGGGTGACCAATATCGGCGTGGTGATCTATCTGTTTCTTAAATTGCCGCAGACATTATTTGCAGCCTTTGCGCGCGGCATCATGCGGTTTCTTTACCGCGTGGAAGTGAAGGGCATGGAGCATTATGAGGCTGCCGGACACAAGGCCTTGATTGTTCCCAACCACACATCTTTTTTAGATGGGCCGCTGTTGTCTTGCTTTCTGCCGCAACGCGCGGCCTTTGCGATCAGCACCCAGATGAGCAAAGCATGGTGGGTGAAGCCAGCGTTTTATCTCTATGACATGGTGTCAATTGATCCGCTTAACCCGCTGTCGCTTCGTTCGTTGGTCAACCGGCTCAAGCGTCACCAAAAGGTGGTGATGTTTCCAGAGGGTCGCCTGACGGTGACAGGGGGGCTGATGAAAATTTATGAAGGCCCCGCGGCCATTGCCAATCTGGCGGGGGCCAAAGTTTTGCCTTTGCGCATTGATGGCGCGATCTATTCGCCTTTCAGCCGGATGCGCGGCAAATTGCGCTTGCGTTGGTTTCCTAAAATCACCTTGACGTTTTTGCCTGCCGTGAAGTTTGAAAATCCGCAGGGACTGGTGGGTTCGGCACTTCGAGAACATCAAGCTGAGCAGCTTTATGACGTGATGGCGGATATGATTTTCAAAACGTCAAATATCGACCGCACGCTTTGGTTTACGCTGCTTGATGCTGTTGAGACTCACGGCAAAAATAAAGTGATCATCGAAGATATTCAACGCCAGCCGATGGCCTATGGCCGCTTGGTGATGGGCTGCATGGTGTTGGGGCGCAAGTTAGCAGCGCTGACGGGCAAAGAAAAAAACGTAGGTTTGCTACTGCCCAATGCCAATGCCAGCGCACTCAGCTTTTTTGGCTTGATGGCCTATGGCAAAGTTCCGGCCATGTTGAATTTT
>JAYWFC010000056.1:0-5842 GCA_043778995.1 Aestuariivirga sp. | reverse complement strand
GCGGCCCATCAGCCAATTGCGCGGCAACGGCGCGGGCGCGGGCCATCAGATCAGCGGCCGGCACAACCTCATTGATCAGGCCCCACTGCTTGGCTTCTTTTGTGTCGATCGTGCGGCCAGTGAATAACAGCTCCATCGCCACATGATAGGGAATGCGTCGGGGCAGTTTGATTGTGGCAGCATCGGCCACTGTGCCTGAACGAATTTCCGGCAGGGCAAAGGTTGCGTGCTCTGCCGCGATGATGATGTCGCAAGAGATCATAATTTCAAAGCCACCGCCAAAAGCCAAACCGTTCACTGCGCAAATGACGGGCTTATTCAGGCCCGGCAATTGTTGCAAGCCGCCAAAGCCGCCCACACCATAATCTGAGTCTGGCGCTTCGCCCGCTGCTGCTGCTTTCAAATCCCATCCGGGGCAGAAGAATTTTTCGCCAGCACCCGTTAGAATTGCCACGCGCAATGTGGGGTCGTCACGGAAGGACGCAAACACGTCTCCCATAATGCGGCTTGTGGCGGCATCTATGGCGTTGGCCTTGGGGCGATTTAGTGTGACTTCAAGAACAGAGCCGTTGCGTGTTGTTTCTATGGGTGATGTCATAGTTTTCTCATCTTTATCAGTGCATCAGCGGCAACAGCGCCTTTCGGCAGTACGAAAAGCGGGTTGATATCAAGTTCTTCAATATGGTCAGCATAGGCGGCAGCAAATTTGCCCACAGATTTTATGGCTTCTATCACGGCGTGATGATCACCCGATTTTCCTCTGAACCCTTCAACCAGTTTCCACACTTTCAATTTATTCAGTGCACGGATGATTTCACTTTCCGAGCAAGGCATAAGCAACGTGACAGAGTCTTTCAACAATTCGGTGAAAATGCCACCAGCGCCAATCACAAGCGCCAACCCAAATTGAGGATCGTGGGTGATGCCAATAATCAGTTCCGCCACAGCGCCGTCAACCATTTTTTCAATCAACAGTTCATTGCCAAGTTTAGACATGCGGTGGGCCGCAACTTCAACCTCGGCTGCGGATTTAAGATTGAGCGCAACGCCGTCCACTTCGGTTTTATGCAGAATTGTGGCGGATGAAATTTTTACCGCAACGGGATAGCCCAGCGCGTTGGCGGTTGTGACTGCTGCAGATGGGGAACAAATTCTACCTTCAGGAACTGGGAGTCCAAAAGTTTTGAGAAGTTGCTTACCTTGGAACTCAGTCATCACAGCATAGTCCGTCATCCCGGTGAAGGCCGGGATCCCGCTGTTTGGGCCTCGCAAAGCGGGGGCCCCGCCTTCGCTGGGATGACGGCTCCATGAGGTACCAATAAACGCCGCCGCTTCAAAAGCTGTCAACGCATCATCCAGCCCCATCATCGGCGTGATATTTTCTGCACTCAGTTGTGCTGCCATTTCCAAAGGCATCGATTCCGGCAATGACGCCACAATCACCGCGCGGGCTGTGTTGGCCTTTGCAGCCGCTGTGAAGGCGCGAGAGGTTTTATACCACGCGGCGGGGTTCATATGCGGGTGGGTGGGCACATCTAAGATCAACATGCCCACATCAAAGCCGCCAGAAAGCGTTGCCGTGAAGGTGGCTTCAAGCTTTGCCTCATCGCCCCAAATGAACGTGTGATAATCCAATGGATTGTCGATGCTCACGAACTCGTTAAGCGTTGCAGCAACTTTTGGCTTAGTTTCAGCATTGAAAGGCGGAAAGCTCACATCTTTTTCAAGCGCCATATCGGCAACCAAAGCAGCCTCTCCACCGGAGCAACTCATCGACACCAAGCGTGACCCATTGATGGGGCCGCCATGATGCAGGAACTTCAGCGTTTCAGCAAATGCGGTCACAGATTTCATGCGCGCTATGCCATAGCGTTCAAACAAAGCGTCATAAAGATTATCGGAACCAGAGAGTGACGATGTGTGGCTCATCGTCACTTTGGCACCTTGTTCAGAACGACCGGTTTTGAGCGCGATGACGGGCTTTTTGTGGTGTCGCGCCAGTTCGGCTGCCTTGGCGAAAGACGCAATATCTTTCAAGCCTTCGATGTGTAAGCCGATGGCGGTGATGCGATCATCCGTGCACAGAGCTTCCAACATGCGGGCCATATCAACATCGGCTTGGTTACCAATCGCGAACAGGCTGGCCAAAGGAAGCGCGCGGCGGCTCATGCCAAAATTGCAGGCAATGTTGCCAGATTGGGTGATGATGGCCACGCCACGTTCCCGAATTTCCAAGCCATGTTCATCTGGCCATAAAGCGCAGCGTGAAAGCGTGTTGACAAAGCCATAACAATTGGGGCCGAGCAGGGGCATGCCATCAGCCGCTGCCAGTAGTTCAGATTGAAGATCAGCTGCGCCTGCTTCTGCAAAGCCTGCGGCATAGATAACAGCCCCGCCACAATTTTTGGCGCGAAGCTGGCGGACGATTTCAACAGTGGGTTCACGTTTAACGGCAACAAAGGCGGCGTCGATGGGGCCGACGATATCATCGACTGATTTAACAGTTGGAATGCCGCCCAGTTCATCGCGCTTGGGGTGAACAGCCCAGATCTTTCCAGTGAAGCCCAGCTCACGTGTGCGCGTAATCGCAATGGCACATTCATTGCCGCCGATGAACGCGATGGAGCTGGGGTTGAGAAGGCGCTTCAAATCACCCACCAAGCGGCCTTAACATGGCGCGTGAAATGATGTGGCGCTGAATTTCGCTGGTGCCTTCCCAGATGCGTTCAACGCGGGCATCGCGCCAAATGCGCTCAAGGGGCAAGTCACTCATCAAGCCCATGCCGCCGTGGATTTGTATGGCTTCATCGGCAATCATTGCCAAGGCTTCTGTCGCTTTGAGCTTGGCCATGGCCATATCCATTTCGGTTACGGTTTTTTGGTCAAACTTCCATGCAGCTTCAAATGTTAAAAGTTCAGCGGCGCGCAACTCCACGGCCATGTCGGCCAGTTTGAAACTTACACCTTGGAATTTGCCGATCTGTTGACCGAATTGTTGGCGATCAACGGCATATTGCGTGGCCAGTTTCAAAGCACGGTCGGCGCGGCCCAAGCATGTGCTGGCCACTTGCAGGCGCGTGGCACCCAGCCATTCATTGGCCACTTCAAATCCTTTATGAACCTGGCCCAGGATTTGGCTTTTGTGAACACGGCAATCATTAAATTCAAGAATGCAGTTTTGATAACCGCGATGGGACACATTTTTATAACCATCGCGTACCGTGAAACCTTTGGTGCCCTTGTCGATCAAGAACGCTGTGATCAGCTTTTTTGGCCCACGCGAAGTTTCTTCTTCGCCAGTGGCTGCGAACAAAATAACAAATGTGGCTTCATCGGCGTGGCTGATAAAATGCTTGGTGCCGTTGATGATAAAATCATCGCCATATTGTTTGGCGAAAGTTTTCATGCCGCGCAAATCTGAGCCGATGCCGGGTTCTGTTAGCGCTAAACAATCTGACGCCTGGCCCTTAATGGCGGGGAACAGATATTTTTCACGCTGTTCATCATTGCAGGCCAGCAGAATGTTGGAAGGCCGGAATACGCAATTCCAATGCAGCGCATAGGATGCTTTGCCGAGTTCGCGCTCGTATAGGCACCACGTTAGCGTATCAAGCCCAGCACCGCCTACTTCGGCTGGCATGTTGGCGGCATAAAGCCCGGCAATCATCGCCTTGGCTTTGAGCTCATCGCGCAATTCGGGGCGCAGCACGCCCGTTGCCTCTACTTCGGCTTCATGGGGATAGAGTTCACGCTCGACAAAATCTCGCGTGGTTTTAACAATCATTTCTTGTTCTTCGGTGAGGGCGAAATTCATTTGGACCTGATGTGAAAAGTTTCGATATGGCCATCAATGGCAATGTCTTGGCCGTTGATCATATAGGCGGCGGGGCTGGCGAGAAACAGGCACAGATTGGCCACTTCCTCTGGTTCAGTGAAGCGCGAAAGCGATTGTTCAAAGACCAATTCCTTGGCCACTTCTTCCGCCGAAACGCCCCTTAAAGTCGCTTCGCCTGCGGCCACTTTCATAATGCGCTCACCTTTAACGGCGCCGGGGCAGATGGCGTTGCATCGCACGCCATGGGGGCCGAGTTCAATGGCCAAAGATTTGGTCAGGCCAATCACGCCCCATTTGGCGGCAGCATAAGGTGTTCTGTTGCCAAACCCATATTGGCCGGCGTTGGAAGACATGTTGATGATCAGGCCAGAACCTTGCGCCTTCATCACGGGGGCGGCACGCCTTGCGCACAGAAATTGCGCATCAAGGCAAACTTCGATGGTTTCTTTCCACTCTGCCAGTTCAATATCATCCACAGGAGCTGTGGGGCCTTTGATGCCAGCGTTGTTCACCATCACATCAAGGCCGCCCAGATCATCCAACGCGTCATCAAACCAAGCGTCAATCTCGCCTTCTGAACGAACATTCACATGGGTTGCTGCAATGTCGGGAAAGTCTTTCCGAAAGGTCGCAAGGGCTTGTTCGTTCACATCACAAATATGCACCTTGGCACCGCCGTCATGGAAGGCTTTGGCGATTGCGCGGCCAATTCCACTTGCTGCTGCGGTTATCATCACGCGCTGTTGCATGTTATTTTGCTGCTTTCTTTTTGGCCTTTTGTTCTTTCGCTAAAACGAGGCCAGCGCCAATTTTGTGCTTTTTGAACAGCTTCATCATATCCACCAGAATCGCGTTGCGCTTGGCTTCCAGTTGGGCAACGGTTTTGCCGTTGCTTTGCGCTTCGCAGCCTTCGATCAAACGAGTTTCAAGCGCGTCATTCCATTTAGGAAATTTCAAATCTGTCCATGGCAATTCTAATGTGGGGTCAAACTGCTTCATAAAATCGCGCATTCCGCCGGGGCCACCTGCCAGATGATATGTTTGAAATGAACCCATGAAAGCCCAGCGCATGCCCGCGGAATAAACAATGCTGTCATCAATATCTGCAGTGGAGCCCACATCTTTGTCGAGAATGTGAAGGGCTTCGCGCCACAAGGCCTCTTGCAGGCGGTCGCAGATATAGCCATCGATTTCCTTTTTTAAACGCAGCACTTGCATGCCGATGGATTCAAAGTATCGCCCAGCTTTATCCATCATTTCTGGAGAGGTTTTTGCGCCCGGCACAGTTTCAACCAGTGGCAACAAATAAACCGGATTGAACGGATGGCCGATGATCACACGCTCGGGGTGTTTGCATTCTGATTGCAACTTGGTTGGCAGAAAACCTGATGATGATGAAGAGATAATCACGTGGGGTTCAGCGATTGCATCAATATCTTTGAACAGCTTGATTTTTAGATCTTCACGTTCTGGCGCTGCTTCGTGAATGAAATCAGCCTTTCCGGCCATTTCCTTCAGATCTGTGGTGAAGCTTAATTTGCCCTTCTTTTTTGGTTTGCCCAAAAGTTTTTCCATGGAAGGCCAAGCGGTTTTAATCTGTGCTTTCAGCTTGGCTTCGGCTGTGGGTGAGACATCATAAGCGATCACATTAAACCCGTGTATCAGAAGGCGGGCCGCCCAGCCCGCGCCGATCAGGCCTGTGCCAGCAATGCCAACAGTTTTAATTTTCATTTTTTCAATCCCAGAATGTCGCGGCCTTCAGCGGCTGTAGCCACCTTTGTTCCCAGCATTTCAATCAGCTTCACCGCTTTTTCAACCAGCGAACCGTTTGATGCAAAAACACCTTTATCGAGATAAAGATTATCCTCAAGCCCCACACGCACATGGCCACCCAAAAGAACGGCTTGGGCCACGGCATGGAATTGCTGGCGGCCAATGGAAAACGCGGCCCAGATTGCATCTGGCGGAAGCTGTGATTTTTGATAGGCCATGGTTTCGGTGTTGAAG
>JAYWFC010000055.1:0-36075 GCA_043778995.1 Aestuariivirga sp. | reverse complement strand
TGCGGTCTTTTTCTTCACCCAAAAAAGCCAAGGTTGATGGGCCATTGCCCATAACACCTACGGGTTCACCTGCTTTAATGGATTGGCCTATATCTGCTGAAATTTTGTTCATCCCTGCCAGAAGCACCAAATAACCTTCTCCGGCGTTCAAGATCAAGAGCTGTCCATAAGATCTGAAAGCACCAGCAAACTCCACCTTACCAGCCACAGGCGAAATTACATTCACATTTACGTGTGTGGCAATGGCCAAACCATCCAGATGCGAGCCCAAACCATTATCATCACCAAAATGTTTCAAAACATCGCCATCAACCGGCATGGCCAACGCGCCTAAACTTTTAGACAGGGGCACAGTGGGCTTTTCCAGCGCAGCTTGGCGCTGTGCTTCAATCTTGGCGGCATTTTCAGCGGCAGACTTGGCTTCAGCAGTTTGTTTCAATTCGGCCTCAAGCTTGGCTTTTTGCAACTCAACCACCAATTGCTGCAATGATTTGGCCTTGGCAGCCAAGGCTGCTGCATTGGCTTTTTCAGTTTCCAAATTTAGCGCGGCCGTCGTCGCTGCGGATTTCTTTTCTTGCAGAAGATTTTTTAGGTCAGATTGCGATTTTTCCAGCGTGCTCAAGGCCAGCTGTTGTTTTTCGCGCAAGTCTTTGGTTTCATCGCGAATGGCTTGCAGTTCATCAAGCTTGTCTTTTAATTCTGTGGCTTGGGCCGCAACATCAGGCACCACAGCACCAAACAATATGGCCCCGCGCATGGCGTCTAAAACATGATCAGGCTGAACCACCAAGGCAGGCGGCGGATTTTGTTGCAACCGTTGCAGCCCCGCCAAAAGTTCAGAAAGCTGGTCTTGCCGCTGCGCTAGGTCTGATGCCAAAGTTACGCCCTCGGCTTCAACTGCAGAAAGTTTTTCAGCGCCTAAGCTGAACGCATGTTCTTGTTCGGCCATCGATTTTGCAAGGGCAATCAATTTATCTGAAATATCACTCTGCGCCTTCAGGCTTTCAGAAAGCGACACGGAAATTTGGCTAATGTGGCTTTGCGAGGCTTCAAGCCCCTGTTCCACGCTTAGCAATTGCGCTTGGGTTTCTTCAGGCGTTGCCGCCAGCCCAATGCTGGAGCCTATGGCCAAAGCCAAACAGATGATCGAAACTTTTCTGAACACCACAATCATCCATAAAACAAAGCAAAGCAAAACGGCCAAATCAGGGCTGGTTTCAGCCCCGGTGGTAAGGATGATTAAGCATAATGGTGACTGAACGGTAAATTTGTTCCAAAAGCATGATGCGCAACAAACGATGAGGCCATGTCATCGGCCCTAAAGCCAACAATTCATTGGCTTTTTGGCGTGTTGCGACAGAATGGCCGTCGGGCCCACCGATCATAAAAACCACGTCCGAAATGCCTCTGTCCAACACTTTGCGCAAATTTGTGGCAAAAGCTTCAGAGGTGTGAGATTTGCCCCGTTCATCAAGCACAATCACATAGGCTGATGGCGGCACACCCGACCACAGCTGGCCCTCTTCTTCGGCCATGCGCAAAGCCAAATCGGCGCGTTGAGATTCAGCAAAGTCGCTGATCTTCAAAGCCTTCACACCAGCCATTTTTCCCGTTGCTTCAATGCGGCCCGCATAGTCTTGGGCCAATAGTTTTTCTGGCCCAGATTTTAACTTGCCGATTGCAACAACGTGAAACTTCACTCGCGCTGCTCTTGGGGCGCATCTTTCGACCAGAGTTTTTCGAGATTATAAAAGGCCCTAACTTCAGGCCGCATGATGTGAACAATAATATCGCCCGCATCCACCAAAACCCAATCGGCGGTTTCCAAACCTTCAACACGAATATCTTTTTGACCGATGCCTTTCAGCTTTTGCACAACCTGATCAGAAATCGCCGCAACGTGGCGGTTAACCCGGCCCGAAGCCACAACCATACCATCAGCCATCGATGATCGACCTTGAATGTTAAAGGCAATGGTTTCTTCTGCCTTTGCATCATCCAAGGCATTTAAAATCACATCCATCAAAGGCCATACAGGCCCTTCGTAACGCGGGCCTTTGGGCACAATCTGAACCAACGGTGCAGGCGCTGCTTCAGCAACTTTTTTAGCGGCCTTTTTTGGCGCGACCTTTTTAGGCGCAGCTATTTTCTTAACCGCAGTTTTGGCCACAACTTTTTTAGCGGCGACTTTTTTTGGTGCGGCCTTCTTTACAATTTTCTTGGCCACAACCTTTTTAGCAACAGCTTTCTTGGCCACTACTTTTTTCGAAACCGCTTTTACAACAGGCTTCTTTTTGGCAGCAACTTTTTTAGGCGCTGCTTTTTTAACAACGGCCTTTGCCGCAATTTTTTTCACAGCTTTTTTAGCAGGAGCCTTCTTAGCAGGTGCCTTTTTAACAACCGCCTTTTTCGCCACAGCTTTCTTTGCTGCTGATTTTTTGGCAACTTTCTTGGCAATGGGCTTTGCTGCTGCCTTCACAACTTTTTTGGCAACTTTCTTCACAACTGCTTTTTTAGCAGTGGCGGTTTTGGCGGCGGCCTTCTTTTTGGCCTTCACGGGTTTCTTGCTCAGCGGACTATTCCTTTAAAAAATTTGTACCTGTTTATCAAAAATAATTGAATTATGGAACAGCCATACGATGATTGCGAATGGCAGTCGAACTTTCATTGCGCAAAGGCATGGAAATGAATGTCCAGGCCGGCGGCGGCTTATTGGCCAGAACACCAACAGGTTTGCGTTTGTCGTGGTAACGCAAGGCTGCTTTTGAGCCCAGAGCGCGAATGGAATAGCCGGGCCGCGCCAAAACCGCCAAGCCAATGGTCTCGCAAATTTCTGTCCAATGATGCCAGTGATGCAAATGGGCCAAACTATCAGCCCCCATAATCCACACAAATTTGGCATGGCGCGAACGCTGCTTTATGGCCCGCAAAGTTTGTGCCGTGTTGCGGCTGCCAATTTGCTTTTCAAAATCTGAAACCACAAATTTCGGGTGCTTGGCCAAAATTTTTGTAGCAGCAAACCGCGTCGCATAATCGCTGGTTTGGCTTGGGTCTTTTAGCGGGTTTTGCGGCGAAACCAGCCACCATACAAAATCTAAGCGCAAATGCTTCAAAGCATAAAGTGCCACTTGCCTGTGCCCCGGGTGCGCCGGATTAAACGAGCCGCCAAACAGGCCAATGCGTTGATAATCGCCATGCGGCGGCAGCTTTTTCACGGGCGGATTTGCCCGTTGCCGCGAATTTGATATTTGAATGTTGTCAGCTGTTCCAAGCCCACGGGCCCACGCGCATGAAGCTTGCCCGTGGCAATGCCAATTTCAGCGCCAAAACCAAATTCGCCACCATCGGCAAATTGCGTTGAAGCATTATGCAGCACAATGGCTGAGTCCACTTCATTCAAAAATTTCTCAGCGGTTTTGTTGTCCCGCGTAATAATTGAATCTGTGTGTTGAGAGCCATATTGAGCAATATGCGCAATGGCTGCATCAACACCTTTGACCACGCGAATGGAAACGATGGCATCCTCATATTCAGTAGCCCAGTCTTGTTCGGTTGCAACTTTCACGGCGGCATCAACTGCTTGGGTTTGCGTGTCCCCGCGCACTTCACATCCGGCATCCAGCAACATCCGAACGATAGGTGCCAAATTTTGCATGGCGGATTCATCAATCAAAATGGTTTCAGCAGCACCGCAAACACCCGTGCGCCGCATCTTGGCGTTAAGCACAACAGTTTTGGCCATGTCCAAATCTGCCGCACCATCCACATAAACATGGCAAATGCCTTCAAGGTGGCTGAACACGGGAACACGCGCTTCATTTTGAACACGCGCCACCAAGGTTTTGCCACCGCGTGGCACAATCAGATCAATCGTGCCACCAAGGCCCGCCAGCATTTCACCCACAATTTCGCGGTTGGTGCTGGCCACCATTTGAATTGCGTGTTGATCAAGCCCAGCATCGGCAAGGCCCGCTTGCAAGGCTTTCACAATCACTTGTGAAGTTTCAAAACTATCAGATCCGCCGCGCAAAATTGCAGCATTGCCAGATTTCAAACACAGTGCACCGGCATCGGCCGTCACATTGGGCCGGCTTTCGTAGATAATACCAATCACCCCAATGGGCACAGTTACGCGTGAAATTTCCATGCCGTTGGGCCTGGTCCATTTTGCCAAAAGATGCCCCACAGGATCGTTCAACGCGGCCACGTCTTCAAGCCCACGCGCCATGGCTTCAATGCGCGCATCATTCAGCAAAAGCCTGTCAACAAACGCAGTCTTCATATTTTTGGCTTTGGCTGCAGCCAAATCTTTTTCATTGGCCGCGATTATTGCAGAAGCAGATTGGCGAATATGCTTTGCCATGGCTTTCAGTGCCGCGTTTTTTTGGGTGGTGGAAGCCACCGCCAAAGCTTTTGCGGCAATGCGCGCCTGTTTGCCAAGCTGATTTATGTCTAACGTCATAGCATCACCAAATCATCGCGGTGGATCAATTCATCGGCACAATCAGCGCCCAAAAGCTTTTGCACATCGGCCGATTTCAGCCCAACAATTTTGCGCGCATCATCAGCATCAAAGGCCACCAGCCCGCGCGCAAATTCAGCGCCACCGGCCATAATGCTCACCGTGTCTCCGCGTGAAAATGACCCCTCAACAGCTTTAACCCCCGCCGAAAGCAGGCTTTTGCCCTTGCCCAAAGCAGTCTTGGCGCCATCATCCACCATTAACTTGCCAACAGGTGCCAAGGTGCCCGCAATCCAACGTTTACGCGATTGCATGGCGTTGCTTTGCGCCAAAAACCACGTGCAACGTTCACCATCCAAAATGCGTTTCAACGGATGCAAATTATGGCCCGAAGCGATCACCATGTTGCAGCCTGAAGACAAAGCAATCTTGCCCGCTTCAATTTTTGTTATCATGCCGCCAGAACCAACGCCCGAAACGGGCTTGCCCGCCATAGCCTCAATCTCAGGCGTAATCTCTTTGACTTCAGCAATAAATTCAGCGCCGGGCCGATCAGGCGGGGCCGAATAAAGCCCGTCGATATCAGACAGCAAAACCAAACAATCACCCGCCATCATCGAGGCAACACGCGCCGCCAACCGATCATTATCGCCATAGCGAATTTCTGACGTGGCCACCGTGTCGTTTTCATTAATCACCGGAACAGCGCCCTGCGCCAACAAGGTTGAAAGCGTTGCCCTCGCGTTTAAATAGCGCTGGCGTTCTTCGGTGTCTTGCAATGTCACTAAAATTTGTGCGGCAACAATATCGCGCTGGCGAAGCGCTTGCGCCCATGCTTGGGCCAGTGCAATTTGCCCAACGGCCGCTGCCGCTTGGCTTTGTTCAAGCTTTAACTTGCCGGAAGCAAAGCCCAACGACCTTCTGCCCAAAGCAATAGCACCTGATGAAACCAAAATCACATCAGCCCCGGAAGCCTTCAAAGCCACCAGATCATCCACCAATGTTGAAAGCCATTCAGCCTTAATCGTTCCGCTTTTCTGATCAACCAGAAGAGCCGAACCAACCTTGACGATCACCCGCTTAGCATGAGCGAGGCGAGATCTCACGGTTGCCAGCCTTCGGTTACAACCCCTTCTGGATCAGGCATGCGCTCTTTGCGCCGCGTGGTGCGCACAACCTCATAAAGCGCGAAGATCGCCTCATCGATATTTTTCTGTGTGGCAGCAGACATCAACAAAGGCGTCTTCTTAATTTTAGATTTGAAGTTAGCCACGGCTTTTTCAAGCACCTTTGGTTCAACCGCATCAATTTTATTAAACGCAATAATCTCAGGCTTTGCCGCCAAGATTTTTGAATAGGCTTTAAGCTCAGCCCGAATAATCTTGTAAGCATCCACAGCATCATCGCAAGTCGCATCAATCATATGAATCAGCACAGCGCAACGCTCCACATGGCCCAAAAAGCGCGTGCCCAAACCAGCGCCTTCCGATGCGCCTTCAATCAGGCCGGGAATATCGGCCAGCACAAATGAATTATTGCCAGCCTTCACCACACCCAATTGCGGATGCAATGTTGTAAAAGGATAATCTGCAATTTTAGGCCGCGCTGCCGATACAACTGAAAGCAATGTGGATTTGCCCGCATTGGGCAGGCCTACAATGCCAGCGTCTGCAATCAACTTCATGCGCAGCCAAATCCAACGCTCTTCGCCCACTTCGCCGGGGTTTGCATGGTAAGGGCTGCGATTGGTGGCAGATTTGAAATAGTGGTTGCCAAAGCCACCATTGCCGCCACGCGCAATGCGCACGCGGTCGCCAATCTTGGCCAAATCAGCAATCAGGGTTTCATGGTCTTCTTCTAAAACTTCCGTGCCCACGGGCACTTTCAAAACAATGTCTTCGGTTCTAGCACCCGCGCGCAAACGGCCCATGCCATGGCCCGCGGTGCGCACTTTAAAATGCTGTTGATAGCGATAGTCGATCAGCGTGTTGAGATCAGCCGCGGCTTCCACCCAAACATCGCCGCCTGTGCCACCGTCGCCGCCATCAGGGCCACCAAATTCAATAAATTTTTCACGGCGAAAAGAAACCGCGCCGGCCCCGCCGTCGCCGCTGCGAACATAGATTTTTGCTTCATCAAGAAATTTCATAATTCTGTATCTAGTGGCTTTCTTTGCGTCTTTGTACTGAATTTATTGGCCAGGGTCGGATTCGGATTAGACTCCGTCGCATAGGTGTTAAACGCTGTTAACAGGAGTCTTTTCTGCGTCAATTGACCACTGTTGCTCAATCAACACAGTTTTAAATTGAAAATTACAAGGCTCGACTATCACAATACAACCTTAGTATCGCCACATTTGGCCCATTAAACGCCCTTTCTCCCCTCAGACATCGGTGGTCTTGTGGTTTCAGCGTTCAACATGTGTTGAATGTGCTCAAGACTATTTCGAGTAACGTAAAGGAATATAAATATGCGTCGTAAATTGCTTTTGTCCATCACCGCAGCTGTTGTTTCGGTTGGATTGCTTTCAACGCCATCGCTGGCCTCTGGTCGTCGGCATCATCATACTCATCACAAATCTCATCACGGCTCCCATCACGGTGGAAAAGCCCATTTCCCAAAAGTTTCCGAAGCCACGCGCAACAATGTTAAAGCGCTGATCAAATCACAAGCCCCACACGCTGGTGTTCCAACATGGTTTGCCATGAAAATTGCCAAGGTTGAATCGGGCTTTAATCCACTTGTCACCGGTGGTGCTGGTGAAATTGGCGTATTCCAACTCAAATGCGCCACTGCGCGTGGCATTGGCTATTCAGGTTCTTGTTCTGGCCTTTATAACCCTGCCACCAACGTTCGCTTTGGCTTGAAATATTTGTCGATGGCTGTGCGTTCTTCCCACGGCAATCTGCGTTTGGCCGCGTCCAAACACAATGGTGGTTTGGGCTGCAATCATATCGTGCGGTCTTATGTGGCCATGGTATTTTAATAGGGTGTTCTAAACTCCCTCCTTTTTTTCAAATACAAGCCGCGTCAAACTTTGGCGCGGCTTTTTTGTGCGTTGTTCCAGTCGGCTCTATTTAAGTGAAGCCGCATTACGGCAACAGACCTAGCCTGCGCCACGCACAAATTATTCTCTCCATGCGTTTCAACAAATCCCAGCTTGCGTAAAATCCGGCCCGAATTCGGGTTGTCGAGATGATAGCAAGACTGCACATCACCCAATTGCCCATGTTCAAACCCGTGATTCAACAATGCGGCAGCGGCTTCACTCATCAGCCCCATGTGCCAACAACATTCGCGCAACCAATAGCCAAATTCAGCCACATCGCTTTGGTTAAATTCATAAGAAATAATCCCGATCAATTCTTCCGGCGCTGCTCGAAATGCAATGGCGCGCACGTTTGAACGGGCATCAAACCCGCGCTGGCGCTCAATAAACTCATGCGCATCATTCAACGAATAGGGAAACTTCACCCGCGCCAGGTTTTTGGAAACGGCATAATTGTTCAATCCATAAGCCAGGGCTGGCGCATCATGCTGGGTCAGTGGCCGTAAGAGCAATCTTTTCGTCTCGATATCCATGATCACAATTCCAAAAATAAAAACGGAGAGATGGAACCCATCTCTCCGTTCAAACTTTGAACTGCCAAACCCGAGACGGGGTGGCAGAAATGTGTCTGCCCTTATTCTGCTGCCTTCATTGGCAACACCGAGACAAGTTGCTTGTCTCCCTTGGTGCTACGGAAATTGACTGTGCCAGCGATTTTCGCAAAAATCGTGTGATCACGGCCAATACCAACGCCAGTGCCCGGATGCATTTGCGTGCCCCGTTGACGAACAATAATATTGCCAGCAATCACGGCTTCGCCGCCGAATGCCTTAACACCCAAGCGGCGGCCTGCGCTGTCGCGGCCGTTGCGGGATGAACCACCTGCTTTTTTATGTGCCATGTGTTTTCTCCTTATTCTTTGTCAGCAGCGGGCTTGGCTGCCTTGGCGCGCGGCTTGCTAACCTTAGGGGCTGCAACTGGCGCTGCTTCTGGTGTCGCTGCGGCTTCAACCACAGGCGCTGCTTCGGCTTTCGCCTTCACTTCAGCGCGTTTGCCCGTTGGCTTTGCACCACCGGTCAAAATTTCAGTGATGATGATCGACGTCAAATCCTGACGATGACCATTGCGCCGACGGTAATGCTTACGACGACGCTTCTTGAAAATGATCAAATGGGGCCCGCGGGCCTGCTTTTCAATTTCGCCAACAACGGTTGCACCTTCAAGGAAAGGCGCGCCCACATGCACTTGGCCTTCGGCCGTAACCATCAGAACATTGGTGAATGAGATATGATCGCCAGCTTCGCCTTCGAGCTTTTCGATCAAAATCTTGTCATTTGCGGCAACACGATATTGCTTGCCGCCAGTTTTAATAACTGCGTACATAATCTTCCATTCTTTCTCCGCGCCCTGTGGCGCCTCTTCCAAACCCTTGAAGGAAAAGGACTTTTTTTAGTTCAGACGAACCTTGTGGGTTGCCTCGAGCAGCGCATAACGCTTTGCCAAGCCGATGAAGCTTGCAAAGCTGTGCCTCCATAAGGTCAAGGGCCTCTAAAAGTCAAGCCTGAGAAGCGTTTGCGCCGATTGAAACATGCTGTTTTTGGGCCTAACCCTGCATGTGAACAACCTCACGAAATAATCTCACAAATAATCTCATAGAGGATAAAGCAATGTTGGAAACCGACAAAGTGTTCGCTGGCTCCATTCCCGAAAATTACGATCGCCACATGGTTCCCTTGATTTTTGCCCCCTATGCAGCAAATCTTGCCCAGCGTGCGGCAGACTTGTCACCACACTCTGTTTTGGAAATTGCTGCAGGCACAGGCGTTGTCACCCGGGCTTTGGCACCAAAACTGGCAGCCAGCGCCAGTTTTATTGTAACCGACCTGAACCAACCGATGCTGGATTATGCCGCTTCACAACAACCCGCCGATAATCGCATTCAATGGCGTCAGGCCGATGCTATGGCTCTGCCATTTGAAGATGGAACTTTCGATCTTATCTGCTGTCAGTTCGGTGCCATGTTTTTTCCAGATCGCACAACGGCCTATCGTGAAGCCAAGCGCGTTCTGCACCCCGGCGAGCATTTTTTGTTTAATGTGTGGGATCGTATTGAAGAAAATATTTTTGCAGACGATGTAACCAATTCCCTCGTCAAAATTTTCCCGAATGACCCGCCCCGCTTTCTGGCTCGAACGCCTCACGGCTATCACGACAAGTCCGTGATTCAAGGCGATTTGGAACGTGCGGGCTTTTCTCATGTCGCCATAGAAACACGGGCGGAAATAAGCCGTGCCTCTTCTGCCCGCGCTGTTGCCGTGGCTTATTGCCAAGGAACTCCGCTTCGTAAAGAAATCGAGGCAAGAGACTTAAACAAGCTGGAAGAAGCAACCGACGTTGCCGAAGCAGCAATTGCAAAAAAACATGGCGCAGGCGCTGTTGCTGCCAAAATTCAGGCTCATGTCATAACGGCGGTGGCCTAGTCTTCACAATACTCAAAACACGATTAAACTCGCCGCCAAAAATCAACACCAACGCGGCCTGATAAATAAACAGCATGGCGGCAAAAAGCCCCGAAAGCGATGCATAGGTTGAAGCAAAAGAATTGAAGTGTGACAGATAAAACGAAAATGCCACGGTCAGCAATGTCCACACGACAACTGTAAGCAAAACCCCCGGAAAGACCGATCTGGCTGAAAGTGCCTTGGCGGGCAAAACCCGATGCGCCACTTGAACACCAATCAACAGCAACACCATGGCTAAAGGGTAACGCATGGCGTTGAGCGATGCAAACCGCGCCAAAGCTTGTGGAGCATAAGCTTGAAGCGCTTGAACCAAAAGCGGATAAACCACCAACAGCATCGCCACCACCAAAAGCAAAGCGGCAGTGCCCACCACAAACAGAACGTT
The DNA here is from genome assembly GCA_043778995.1 of Aestuariivirga sp. Classification (GTDB taxonomy): domain Bacteria; phylum Pseudomonadota; class Alphaproteobacteria; order Rhizobiales; family Aestuariivirgaceae; genus Aestuariivirga. Next base: position 25,657 of record JAYWFC010000055.1, on the reverse strand, counting down.
TTGCAAATAGACATACCAAAAGGGTCTGGTGTCTTTCAGGTCATAAGCACGATTCAAAGCCACGCGAATTGAATCAACGCCGCCCATGGCGCTCCAAATTGTCAGCAAGGCCGAAATGCTCAAAAGGCCCGAACGCGGCACCGTAAGAATATTGGAAATTTCGGGCGCCAATGGCCTGATCAATTGCTCTGGTGCCACGCTCAAAAGATAATTGATCACCGCTTGGGCCAATTCTGAACTGCCAAAAAAACCAGCCAGCGCCGTGAGAAAAATCAAAAATGGAAATATCGAAAAAATCAATCGGAAAGCAATGTTGCCCGCCAGCGGAATGGCCTCATCCGCAAACAGCCGCTTGAGCGTTTCGCCAATCAGTGCCAAAAACGATGTAGCGGTTAATGTCATAGCCCCAGTCAATCACATAAAGGTAAAATTGCCCATGGCCAGCGACACGCTAACCGCCACAAAAACGAAAACTCCGTTTCTGGCGGTTATCCCCACTGTATTTGTAATTTTGTGGGCCACAGGCTTTGTGGTGGCAAAACTTTCTGCGGGCCATGTGGCACCCGTGTGGTTTTTGGCCATTCGCTTTCCCTTGGCGGGCTTGTTCATGCTGGCCTTGGCCTTGATCAACAAACCGAAATGGCCAGATGCGCGCCACGCCTTTCATGCCACCATTGCCGGTGCACTGCTTCATGGCGCCTATCTGGCTCCCATTTATTGGGCCGTGGCCAACGGCCTGCCCGCTGGTGTCAGCGCTTTGATTGTGGGCATTCAGCCTGTGCTGATCAGCTTTATTGCCGCAGCACTTTTGGATGAGAAAACCAACAGCCGCCATTGGCTGGGGCTGGCCATCGGCATTGTAGGCATAGGCTTGGTGTTGGCCCCTAAACTGAACTTTGGGCTATTGGGCGGCATAACGCCGTTAACATCCAGCATGGCAGTATTGGCTGCCATCTCCATTTCGTTGGGCACGGTTTATCAAAAAAAATATGCAACAGGCGTGCCGCTCATCACAGGCGGCGTTTGGCAATATTTCGGCGCCAGCATCGTGGTGTTGATTGCATCATTGATATTGGGCGATTTTACATTCGACCATACGTGGCAGGCGTGGAGTGCCCTGGCCTGGGCCGTTATCGTTTTGTCTATCGTGGCCATTTTGTTACTGATGGTATTGATCCGCGAAGGCGAAGTATCGCGCGTTTCCAGTGTGAATTATCTGGTGCCCGCTGTGGCATCATTAATGACCTATGTTCTGTTCGGTGAAAGCCTAAGCCTAGTGCAAATTTTAGGCATGGCTTTGTGTGGCGCAGCAGTGTTGGTTGTTATGCGCGGCGCAAAACCTAGCGCCTTAACCACACAAGTAATACCACCAGAATAATTGCCGCAAATTGCAAGCCAACGCGCCAGCGCATCAAATATTGGCTGCGGTTGGCGCTGCCGCCTTTCATCATGTTGAAAAGCCCAAGCAACAACACCACAAACACGGCCCCCATGGCCAAAGCAATCATCCAGTTCATTGGTCAGATATCCGATCCACAAATAAATCCATAAGCCGTGCAGGCAAAAGCCTCCGCGCCACGCCCACCAGATGGGTGGGAACAGTCACATAATAATGCGCCTGTGGCCGCGGGCTTTCAAGCGCGTGGATCAGCCTTGTTGCCACAGCTTCGGGGGGCAATTTAAACCTGTCATTCCCGCCCTTGCCAAGCTTTGCGCGCTGTCTGTCATAAGCTTTCTTATAATGCGAGGCTTCCACATTGATGTTGCGGTTAAACATGGTCAAGGCATGTTCAACAAAGCGCGTGGCAATGGGGCCAGGCTCAATGGTTGAAACATGAATGCCACTGCCGCGCAACTCAAGGCGCATGGTATCCGTCAAGCCTTCAAGCGCAAATTTCATGGCATTATAAGCGCCGCGCCACTTCATCGCCACGAGCCCCAACACTGATGAGCAATTGACAATGCGCCCGCCCCCATTGGCCCGAATTAAAGGCATGCACAGCACTGTCAATTCATGCCAGCCAAAAAAGCCCGTTGAAAACTGTTGCTCCAGAACCTCGCGTGATAAATCTTCGACAGCACCCGGTTGGCCGTGTGCTCCATTGTTAAACAGCGCATAAAGCTTGCCGCCCGTGCGTTTGGAAACTTCGGCCACGCAAGCCTTGAGCGATGCGCTGTCGCGGTAATCGATCATCAAAACCTCAAGCCCCTCGCCCTCAAGGCGGGCTTTGTCTTCAGCGTTGCGCACGGTTGCAAAAACGCGGTAGCCTCTGGCCTTCAGGATTGTGGCACAGGCATGCCCAATGCCAGAAGAACAGCCGGTGATAAGAATGGTTTTTTGATCCGCGATCATTTGTTTCATGTTTTCCTGCCGTAAATGTGCCAGAATTATACGCTCTAGACAGCATCAAAGTTTTGGCAAGTTATTAACACTTCAGGCGATAAATTTAGCACATGAATTTCAAAGCATTTCTTTTCAGCGCCGCAGTTTTGGCAAATGTTCTGATGGCGGGTGCAGCCCGCGCGGATGATCCCACATCCATGGGCACATTTGATGATTGGGAAGCTTATAGCTATAAATCCAACGGCGCTCCGGTGTGCTATGTTTATTCGGTTCCGAAAAAAACCGAATCTGATAAGAAAATCAACAAGCGTGATCCAGTTTCATTTTTGGTCACCAATTTTGTTGGTCGCAAAATCAAGGGCCAAGTGTCCACCATTATTGGCTATCCATTCAAAGAATCCTCAACCGTATCTTTGAAGATTGATGATAAAACCTTTGAACTTTACACCAATGGAGACACGGCTTGGGCCGCCGCCGTTGAAACCGAGGCACAAATTGTTAAAGCCTTGAAAACCGGAAAATCGCTCACCATCAACGGCACATCGTGGAAGGGCACCGTAACCACCGACACCTATTCGCTTGCCGGTGTTGCCAAGGCATTGGACAAAATCGACACTGCGTGCAAATAGGCTGTTGATGCGCATTGCCTTTTGCATCATCGCAGCATTTTTATTCAGCACCTCAAGTTTTGCTGCCTGCCGAAGCGTAACCTTTCACGATGATGGTTACACCGTCTGTGAATTTGACACCCAAAAAGACAAGATTGAACTGGCCAACCTTGATGCCAATGGCCAGCCCTATGGCGGCTTTACAAACTTGCAACAATCCTTGGCCGCCAAAGGCAAAGTTTTAAGTTTTGCCATGAACGCAGGCATGTTTGACACCAACTTAAAACCCATTGGACTTTATATCGAAAACGGCAAGGTTTTGAAAAAACTGAACCGCAGAAATGGTGCCGGCAATTTCCATTTAAAACCCAATGGCGTTTTCTTTGTGAAAGGCAACACCGCTGGTGTGATGGAGTCAGACGCTTATTCCAAAGCCAATATCAAGCCAGATTTTGCCACGCAATCTGGCCCCATGTTGGTGATTGATGGCGCAGTTCACCCCAAGCTTTCGCCAGAAGGCACGTCCACCAAGATCCGCAATGGTGTGGGCATGGTAGATGATCACACCGTTGAATTTGTCATTTCTGATAGTTTCGTAACATTCTATGATTTTGCTTCGCTGTTTTTGGAAGAGTTGCATTGCAACAATGCACTGTTCCTCGATGGCTCCGTCTCCAGTCTTTATTCACGCGAGCTTTCCCGCAATGATTTTCTGGCCAGATTAGGCCCACTGGTGACAGTCACCCAAATGCAGTAAAGGGCGGCCATGACAAATATGACAACGCTTTTAAAAACCGCTGAACCTCGCGCCGCATCCTATATTCCCAATGATGTAAGGCGCAATCTTGTGGGCTTGTCGAGAGTGGCGCTCGCTGAAATTCTGTCCGAAGTTGGCGTTCCCGAAAAGCAACGCCGCATGCGCATGCGCCAATTGTGGCATTGGATCTATCAACGCGGCCGCACTGAATTTTCGGGCATGACCGATATTGCCAAAGACCTGCAGAAAAAGCTGGATGAAACCTTCGTCATCGCAAGGCCCGAAGTTGTAACCGAGCAAATCTCATCTGATGGCACGCGGAAATGGCTGTTGCGTTTGGCCCCCGATGATAAGGGCGCGCGCCATGAAATTGAAACAGTTTATATCCCCGAAGAAGATCGCGGCACCTTGTGCATCTCATCACAAGTGGGTTGCACCTTAACCTGCACCTTCTGCCACACGGGAACGCAAAAACTGGTGCGCAATTTAACGGCGGGCGAAATTGCCGGGCAGATCATGCTGGCGCGCGACAAAATTAAAGATTGGCCAGATGATATTACCGCCAACCCCAAGCCCCCCGCGTCTGGCCGCTATGTTACCAACGTTGTGTTGATGGGCATGGGCGAACCTTTGTATAATTTCGACAATGTGAAAGACGCTATTGATATTGCATCCGATGGCGAAGGCCTGTCCCTTTCCAAACGCCGCATTACCTTGTCAACATCCGGCGTGGTTCCTGAAATCATCCGCGCAGGTGATGAAATCGGCTCCATGTTGGCAATTTCACTTCACGGCACAACCGATGAAATCCGCAACAAACTTGTGCCCTTGAACAAGAAATACCCCATCGCTGAATTGCTGGAAGCCTGCCGCAATTATCCTGGCAGTTCCAACGCGCGGCGCATTACGTTTGAATATGTGATGTTGAAAGATGTGAACGACACAGTGGCCGATGCAAAACGCTTGGTGCAACTCCTCAAAGGCATTCCAGCCAAAGTAAATTTAATCCCCTTCAACCCATGGCCCGGCACAGCTTATGAATGTTCAACTTGGGACACGATTGAAGTGTTCGCTGAAATTTTGAACAACGCCGGTTATGCCAGCCCAGTGCGAACACCAAGGGGCCGCGATATCATGGCCGCCTGTGGGCAGCTTAAGTCCGAAAGCATGAAGGTTCGGGCGAGTGAGCGGAAGGAAACAGGACATTAAATTTTAAGTTTTGCGCGCGTGAACAGTCTGGGTCCCGACTTTCGTCGGGATGAAGGTTGGTGTAGGTTTCGAACATGCGCGAAGAGCTTCAACCCGCAGTGTATATTCTTGCCAGCAAGCGCAATGGAACGCTTTACATCGGCGTAACCAGCAATCTCTATAGCCGTATCTCGTCGCACAAGCAGGGCGAGGTTCAAGGATTCACCCAATAGTACAATGTAAAAATACTGGTATGGTTCAAATATTTCGAAACCATGGAATTGGCTATCGCAGAAGAAAAACGTTTGAAAGAATGGCAGCGCAAATGGAAGCTGGAATTGATTGAGAAGTCGAATCCCCAATGGCGTGATTTATTTGCAGAAACGTTTGAACGGCCGATTTCAATTTAACATCTATTGCGGGCCATGGCTCTGACATGATAGGTCGAATTCCGAATCCCCCACTTCCGTCATCCCGACGAAAGTCGGGACCCAGACTTTCATTAAGCGAGATCATGGAAAGTCTGGGTCCCGATTTACATCGGGATGATGATTCAAAATAGAGATCAGAACACATGTCCAAAAAAATCAAAAAAGTCGTCCTCGCTTATTCGGGTGGTCTTGATACCTCGATCATTCTGAAATGGCTGCAAACCGAATATCAGGCCGAGGTTGTCACCTTCACCGCCGATCTGGGCCAAGGCGGCGAATTGGAACCAGCGCGCAAAAAAGCCGAACTTCTGGGCATCAAGCAGATTTACGTTGAAGACGTGCGTGAAGAATTTATCCGCGATTTTGTCTTCCCCATGTTCCGGGCTAATGCCTTATATGAAGGCGTTTATCTGCTGGGAACATCCATCGCGCGGCCTTTGATCGCCAAACGCCTCATCGAAATTGCCGAAGAAACTGGTGCTGATGCCATTGCCCATGGTGCAACTGGCAAGGGCAATGACCAGGTGCGTTTTGAACTCACCGCCTATGCCTTAAACCCAGATATCAAAGTCATCGCCCCATGGCGCGAATGGGCCTTCAAAAGCCGCACAGATTTGATCACCTTTGCCGAACAACACCAAATTCCCGTAGCCATGGATAAGCGTGGCGATGCGCCGTTTTCAGTGGATGCCAACTTGCTGCATTCATCGTCGGAAGGCAAAGTGCTGGAAGACCCTTGGGTCGAAGCCCCACCCTATGTGTATCAACGCACCATAGCACCCGAAGATGCGCCAGACAAAGCCACCTATATCGAAGTTGAATTCAAAAACGGCGATCCGGTTGCCATTGATGGCAAGGAAATGTCTCCGGCCACTCTGTTCACAGCATTGAATAAGTTTGGCCATGATAATGGCATTGGCCGATTGGACTTGGTTGAAAACCGTTTTGTGGGCATGAAATCGCGCGGTGTATATGAAACACCTGGCGGCACAATCTTGTCAGTGGCCCATCGCGCGATGGAAAGCTTAACGTTGGATCGTGAAGCCGCACATCTCAAAGACTCGTTTATGCCGCGCTATGCTGAACTGATTTACTATGGCTTCTGGTTCGCACCCGAACGCGAGATGCTACAGGTCATGGTTGATAAATCCCAAGAACATGTTGAAGGCACTGTTCGCCTGAAATTGTATAAGGGTAATGTGATTGTTGTGGGCCGCAAATCGCCAAAGTCGCTCTATAATAATGAGCTTGTGACATTTGAAGATGATCGCGGCGCTTATGACCAGAAAGATGCTGCGGGCTTCATCCGTTTGAACGCCTTAAGGCTCCGAACCTTGGCAGCGCGCAAGCGAAACAGCTGAGCGGTTTTGTCTGCTCTCAAAATGCGTTAGTGCGACAACAAAATCGGCCTATCGAGATTGCGCAGCACATAGCGCGTGGCACCGCCCATCACCCATTCGGTAAAGCGGGTGTGGCCATAGGCACCCATCACCAGCAGCCCCGCTCCATGATCATTCGCGGCACGAAGCAGCGTTTCGCCCGTGCGCATGCCAGCGGAAGCCACATTCACCACTTCGCACTTAACTCCGTCACGGTCCAAAGTTTCAGCAATATCAGCACCCACCATGGTGCCACTCGGAGCAGCATCCACGATTACAATTTTTGTCCGCTTGGCGCGTTGCATGAATGGCAAGGCGTCAAAAGCAGCGCGGGAAGATTCCCTGCTGTCGTTCCAGCCCAGCATGACATCATCAAATTCAATTTCTGTTTTGCCTTTGTAAGGTAGCACGATGACGGGGCGCCCAGCCTCTAATACAATTTGCGCAGCAAAATCTGATTCTACTGCGTTCGCATCACCAGTGCCCGGTGCTGCAATCACCGCCAGATCCACATTGCGACAATGCTCAACAACGCTATTGGCAATGCTCGGCAGGGAAGCATTCACAACGCGCAGGTCGAAGGTAATGCTATTTTCTTTCATCGCAGTTTCAAACATTTCTTTAACTTTGGGCAACTGCGTCTGAAAATGGATTTGAGTGCCATCAAACACATATGACTCTGCGCCATAACCTGCTGATGCATAAATGCGCACGCCCGGAATGACATATAGGCCCGAGATATGAGCATTGAATTTTATGCCAAGCTTACATGCAGCTGAAATCAATTGCGGAAGACGATCTAATTCATTCAGGCAGAGCAGAATGGTTTTATAGGCCATAATAATCCTCCAAGCATCCTTACGAATTACCCTTTCAGCGATGGCCATGCTTTGATGTGGATCAAACTGGCAGGCGCCAATGCTATAGGGCGAAATTTGTCCAAGTGAGTGTGTGTTTGCTTATCCATGTTGCACATGCTAAGGCCCGCCCAAATCCGCTCATTTCAAAGAAAGTTGGCGCTCATATGAATCTGCGCAATATTGCTATTATCGCCCACGTTGACCACGGCAAAACCACGTTGATCGATCGTTTGTTGGCCCAATCAGGCTCGTTTCGCGAGAACCAAAAGGTGGCTGAACGCGCCATGGATTCCAATGATTTGGAAAAAGAGCGTGGCATTACAATTTTAGCCAAGGTCACTTCGCTGCAGTGGAAAGACACGCGCATCAACATCGTTGATACCCCAGGCCACGCCGATTTTGGTGGCGAAGTAGAGCGTATTTTGAACATGGTGGATGGTGCCGTTTTATTGGTGGATGCCGCCGAAGGCCCGATGCCACAAACCAAGTTCGTTTTGCAAAAGGCTTTGAAACTCGGCTTGAAGCCAATCGTATTGATCAACAAGATTGACCGCCCAGACGGCCGCCATGTTGAAGTTGTGAATGAAGTGTTTGACTTGTTCGCAGCACTTGAAGCCACTGATGAACAGCTTGATTTCCCGATCATTTATGGTTCAGCCAAGCAAGGCTGGATGAGCGTCACGCCAGAAAAGCAAGCTGATGATATGTCGGCCTTGTTTGATGCAATTGTTAGCCATTTTAAGCCACCTGTTATTGAACCAGGCGCATTTCGCTTGCTGGTGACCACAATTGAAGCCAACCCATTTTTGGGCCGCGTTCTCACAGGCCGCATTCGCTCAGGCTCGGTTAAAACCAACATGGCGGTTAAGTCTTTGGCGCGTGATGGCACAATTGTTGAAACAGGCCGCGTGTCAAAAGTTCTGTCCTTCCGTGGGTTGGAGCGTATTCCAGTTGATGAAGCCTTTGCCGGCGACATCGTGGCGATTTCAGGCCTTGTCACCACAACAGTGGCGGACACGATTTGTGATCCAAGCATTTCTGAACCCATTCAAGCTCAGCCGATTGATCCACCAACACTGACGATGACATTCCGCATCAATGACGGCCCCTTGGCTGGCAAAGAAGGCGATAAAGTTCAATCGCGCGTCATTCGTGATCGTTTGCTGCGCGAAGCTGAAGGCAATGTGGCCCTTAAAGTGTCTGCCTCTGAATCTGAAACTGATGCTTTTGAAGTTGCTGGCCGTGGCGAATTGCAATTGGGCATTTTGATTGAAACCATGCGCCGCGAAGGCTTTGAATTAACCGTTGGCCGCCCCCGCGTTGTGTTCAAAACCGATGAGGCAACAGGCGAAAAACTAGAACCCATCGAAGAAGTTGTGGTCGACGTGGATGAAGAACACACCGGCATTGTGGTGCAAAAATTGTCTGAACGCCGTGCCGAAATGCGCGACATGCGCCCATCAGGCCATGGCCGCCAACGCATTGTGTTTCATGCGCCAACGCGCGGGCTGATCGGCTATCAAGGCGAACTGATGAGTGACACCCGCGGCACAGCCATCATGAACCGCTTGTTCCACGCCTATGCGCCACATGTGGGTGAAATTCCAAGCCGTCACACAGGCGCTTTGCTTTCAAACTCTGATGGTGATGCTGTGGCCTATGCCATTTTCAACCTGCAAGATCGTGGCCCCATGTTCATTGAACACGGCACCAAGGTTTATGCTGGCATGATTATTGGCGAACATACGCGCGGCAACGATCTTGAACTCAACGTGATCAAAGGCAAAAAGCTCACCAACGTGCGCGCTTCAGGTAAAGATGAAGCGGTGGTGTTGACGCCGCCGATCAAGATGTCGCTGGAAAAGGCCTTGGCCTATGTGGGCGAAGATGAACTTGTCGAAATCACCCCAAAATCCATTCGCCTGCGCAAGATCTATCTTGATGCAAACGAACGCAAACGCCACAGCCGCAGCAAGGAAGCTGACGCATAAGTTAGCTTGAGCTGCTAACCGGCTTTTCCTTTCTGCCCGACCTCTAAACCGTCATCCCGGCGCAGGCCGGGATCCCGCTAGCCACATGTGGTTGCGGAAGAAAGCGAGGCCCCGGCCTTCGCCAGGGTGACGGCTGGGGTAGGAGTGAGTGAAGGAAAACAAATAATAGTGGCAAACCGCGATGGATATTCCCACGCGCGTCCCTTCTTCCTTCCCGTTTCGAACGCCACGAAACCAACAAGCGAACAAACTTGTCTGCTCACAAGAAATTATAGGGATCAACATCCAGCTGCAAATTCAATGATCCTTTGGGTTTTACGTCGCCCAACCACGCAGCCAAAAACGCCTGTAAATTCACATCGCGGCTGGCCTTCACCAGCAGACGAAACCGAAAACGACCGCGCACCATAGCGATGGGCGCAGGTGCTGGGCCTAACACCTGCACGCCCTCAGCCGCTGGCGCCTTCAGCGCTATATCACGCGCAAAGCGTTGGGTTTCATTGGCGTCCTTGCCTGAAATCACTACGCCAGCAAGCCTGCCATGCGGAGGCAAGCCAGCCATTTCGCGAATGCGTTTTTCACCCTCAAGATAAGCGTCGCGGTCGCCCTTCACCAAGGCTTTCATCAAAGGGTGCTGGGCCAGATAGGTTTGCACCAAGGCCCGGCCCGGCTTTATGCCCCGCCCTGATCTGCCCGCAACTTGCGCCAACAAGGCCCAGGTGCGTTCCCCCGCACGAGGGTCTGATGATTCCAACGCCAGATCAGCATCAACCACACCCACCAATGTCAGATGCGGAAAATGATGTCCCTTGGCCACCAATTGCGTGCCAAGCACCAAGTTAAATGCACCTTCCTCAACGCCCTTCAAAGTATCGCGCAAGCTTTGGCCGCGCGCCAAATCGCTGGATAAAATTGCCACCCGCGCATCTGGAAAAAGCCGTGTCACCTCTTCTGCCAATCGTTCAATGCCAGGGCCAACCGGCACCAGCTGCCCCTCTCTGTGGCATGAAGGACAGGCTTTGGGCACAGGCTCCACATGCCCGCAATGATGGCATTGCAACTGCTTTCGAAACCGATGTTCCACCATGGCCGCGGCACATTGCGGGCAGTGCAAACGATGCCCACAAGTTCTGCATAAAGTAAGCGGCGCAAAGCCCCGACGGTTAAGAAATAGCAATGCTTGGTCGCCCGCCTGCAACGTGGACGCGGTGTCGTTGATGAGCGCCTGAGAAAGCCATTGGCCCGCCTCAAGCTTTTCTTGCGTCATATCAATCAACGTGGTTTCAGGCAGTTCGCGCCGCCCGTGGCGATCTTTCAATTTTACAATGTCATAGCGCTGGCGATCAACATTCACCAAGCTTTCAAGCGATGGCGTGGCCGATGATAAAACCACTGGAAACTTGCCCAGCGTTCCATAAAGCACAGCCATATCGCGCGCATGATAAGGAACACCTTCATCTTGTTTGTAAGCACTCTCATGCTCTTCATCGACGACGATTAATCCAAGCCTCACCCAGGGCAAAAACAAGGCTGATCGCGCTCCCACCACAATGCGCGCTTCGCCTGAAGCTACACCGCGCCACACGCGTTCACGTTCTCTGGGCTTTAAGTCAGAATGCCATTGCGCCGGCTCAGCATTAAAGCGCCGTTCAACCCGTGCGATGAACTGTGCCGTTAAAGCAATTTCGGGCAGCAACAATAAAACTTGGTGGCCCGCTGCCAAGCTTGCGGCCATGGCCTCGAAATAAACTTCTGTTTTGCCTGAACCGGTTACGCCATCAAGCAAGACCACTTTATGGGAGCGACCTGCAACCATCTGGCGCATCGCCAATGCGGCCTTCTGTTGGTCGCCATTCAAAGAAAGGCCACCGGCGTTCAAATCAGGCTGTACAAATTTCGCATGCGGCGGCAAGCCTACTTCTTTCAAAGCGCCTAATGCGCCCAAAGCCTTCACCACGCTCGGCCCCACGCCCGAAGCTTCTGCAAGCTCTGATGTTTTCATGGCAAAGCCCTGTTGGGAAATCTCCAACACACGGGCGCGTTGTGCAGTGAGCTTTTCGGGCCGAACGTCTCCCAAAATCCACGCCTTCTGCAAACGTGGATCATCCAGCGCTGCCGGAACGCGCATCACCATGCGCAACACATTGCCCATGGGTTCGAGATAATAAGCGGAAAGCCATTCAATAAATTTACGGTGCGTGTCGCCCAAAGCATCCGCATCACATTTTCGCGTGATGGATTTTAATTTCATGTTGGTTTGGTTGGCGTCGCGCATCGCCCACACGCAACCAAATATCTGGCGCGTGCCCAACGGAACTTCAACGAAGCTTCCAACCTCCAGGTCCATGCCTTCGGGAACGGCGTAAGAATAAGCCTGCCCCAAAGCCAGAGGCAAAAGCACATCAGCGATTCTGGCGGAAGCAACGTTCATTTGGTCTGGAATAGACTTTGAACGACGGGTGTTCCAGCCCTATATCTTAGAGATGTTGCATCGTCTGAAACCTCAGATAACCGAGATCGCCTATTTAGAGCCTGCGCTTTATGCAGCGCGGTTGCGCGACCAAAAAGATCTGATGGTGATGGAAAGTGTGATGCGCCACGAACATTTGGGCCGCTGGTCATTTTTGGCCTGCAATCCATCTGACACGCTTCGTGTGAATAAGGCCCAAGATGATTCTGCTTTGCAAATGTTGCGCGAACGGCTTGCGCAAAACCAACAGGAAACTTTGCCAGGGCTTCCGCCATTCCAAGGCGGTTATGCTGGTTTTGTGTCTTATGACTATGGCTGGCAACTGCAGAAATCAAAACACCAGGCCCTGTTCAAAAACCTTTGCCCGGATTTGATTTTCAATCGCTATGACACCGTTGTCAGTTTTGATCATATGCAAGAACGCGCCTTCATCGTGGGGCTAGATGCAACAACTTTTGAACGCCTGCTCAAACGCAAGCCCATGGCATCGGGATCTTTCGAAATTAAAAACTGGAAATCCAATTTCACGCGCGAGGCTTATGAAGCAGCTGTTCAAAAAACCATAGACTATATTTTGGCCGGCGACATTTTTCAGGCCAATATTACGCAATGTCTTTCGAGCGATATTCCAGATGGTTTTGATAGCTTTGCCTTTTATCAAAACCTGCGCCAACACAACCCGGCAACATTCGCCAGCTATTTGAATTTTGGTGATATTCACATTGCATCAAGTTCGCCCGAACGTTTGATTCAATCTGATGGCCGCAAACTTCAAGCCCGCCCCATCAAAGGCACGCGGCCTCGTGACATAAACCCCGAGGAAGACGCTGCATTGATTGCTGACTTAACGTCTAGCCGTAAAGACCGCGCTGAAAATGTGATGATCGTTGATCTTTTGCGCAATGATCTGTCGCGCATTGCCAAGCCCGGCACAGTGAAGGTGCCCGTACTCTGTGGTCTTGAAACGTATGCCAATGTGCATCATCTGGTGTCGGTTGTTGAAGCGGAAGCGCGAGACGATTGCACCAGCATAGATGTTTTGAACGCCATTTTCCCGGGTGGCTCCATCACCGGAGCACCCAAAATTCGGGCCATGGAAATTATCGCTGAATTGGAGCAACAGGCTCGGGGAATCTATTGCGGCTCCATCGGCTATCTGGGTTTTAACGGCGCATGTGATTTTAACATTGCCATCCGCACGGCACTTTTTGCAAAGGGCAAAGCCCTAGTCCAAGGCGGTGGTGGCATAACGGCGCGTTCCAACCCCCATGAGGAATATGATGAAAGCCTCACCAAAATCAGCCGCGTGATGAAAGCCTTTGCGCCATGATTTTGATTGTGGATAATTATGACAGTTTCGTTTTCAACGTGGCGCGCTATTTTGAGGAACTGGGCCAAAACATTAAAGTGGTGCGCAATGATGCTGTAAAGCCGCAAGATTTGAAGGCCAAGGCCATTGTCATTTCACCAGGCCCCTGCACACCCCTTGAAGCGGGAGCATCGATGCAGATTGTAAAAAATCTTTCAGGAAAAATCCCCATTTTGGGGATTTGCCTTGGCCACCAAGTGATAGGCCAAGTGTTTGGTGCAGAAGTTACACGCGCCAAGCAGCCGTTGCATGGGGAAGCATCGGCCATCGAACACGATGGAAAAGGGTTATTTGCAGGTATTCCCCAAGGCTTTGCCGCCGGGCGTTATCATTCTTTGATTGTGGAGAATAACCAAGATACAGAATTGCACGTAACCGCACGGGCAGAAAATGGCGAAGTAATGGCCTTGCAACACAAGACACATCAAACTTACGGTGTTCAATTTCATCCCGAGTCAGTTCTCACCCAACATGGCTATGACCTACTGCGCAATTTTCTCAAGGTGATTGCATGAGTGTTGTCTGGTGCAATGGCGAGGTTGTTGACGAACTCCATTTGAAATCAAATGAACGTGGTTTGATGTTGGGGGATGGGATATTTGAAACCATTGCAGTGCGGGCAGGAAATGCCATTTGGCTTCACGAACATATCCAACGCATGGGCGATGCTGCGGCTGAATTGGGCATTGGGTTTTCATCTGAAAATATCTTTGACACCGTCAAGGCGGTCTTAAAACACAGCCAAGCGGAAGCTGAGGTTCTGCGTATCACTTTAACGCGAGGGCCAACGCTGCGTGGCCTTACGGCAGAAGGCACTACGCCCAGTCTCATCATCACGCTCAATCCGTTTGATCGCAGCGTGCTGCAAAATTCCGTCAGGCTTGCTACATCGGCGATAAGGCGCAATGAAACTGCACCCTCCTGCCGTTTGAAAACGCTGTCTTACATTGATGCCATTGCAGCAGCGCGTGAAGTTTCATCGCGTGCTGATGATGCTTTGATGTTGAACTGGAAAGGCCATGTGGCTTCCACAACGATTGGCAACATTTTTTTGCTGAAGGCAAATGTGCTGAGCACGCCTTCAGCTGATCAAGCCATATTGCCGGGCATTGCCCGACAGAAACTTATTCGTGGCGCGGCTCAATTAGGGCTCGTTGTGGAAGAGCGCGCCGTGGAAGCAAAAGAGCTTCACGCAGCTGATTGTGTTTTCGTCACCAACTCATTGCGTCTTGCAACACCAGTGTCATCTCTTGATGGCAAGGCATGCGGAACACGCTACATTGGCTTCATTCAAAGCTATTATGAACAACATTTAAAAGGAGATGCACCATGAAATTTTTTGCTGATACGGGCGATATTGCTGAAATTCGCGATATTCAGGCCTTAGGGCTTCTCGATGGTGTGACCACCAACCCATCGCTTATTGCCAAAACTGGAAAGCCATTTTTAGAAACGATCAAAGAGATCTGCTCCTTCGTGGAAGGGCCTGTTTCTGCCGAAGTTGCTGCATTGGATTATGCGGGCATGATGAAAGAGGCTGATGTTTTGCGCAAAATTGCAAAAAATGTAGCCGTGAAAGTGCCTTTGACTTTAGATGGTTTGAAAGCTTGCAAAGCGTTGACCAGCGACGGCACAATGGTCAATGTAACTTTATGTTTTTCAGCCAACCAAGCGCTGCTTGCGGCAAAAGCGGGTGCCACTTTTATCTCACCCTTTATCGGCAGGCTTGATGACATTCATATCGACGGCATGGACTTGATTGCAGAGATCAGGCAGATCTATGACAACTATGATTATGATACCAATATTCTGGCAGCATCGATCCGCACTGCCAATCACATTAAGGAAGCAGCTTTGATCGGCGCAGATTATGCCACCGCACCTCCGGCAGTTCTTAAATCTCTAGTCAAACATCCATTGACAGATAAGGGCATTGAAACGTTCTTGGCAGATTGGAAAAAAACTGGCCAATCCATCGCTTAAGGTTTCTAAAGGATTATAGCGCTAAAAATTGCCATGGTTGAACACCTTCAACAATTTGGTTTTGCGCCTGATGTGGCACCCATTGCAACGCAGTGGTTGGGCAAGCTTAAATCGGAACGACGCGTGTCGGCCAAAACGTTGGAAGCCTATACGCGCGATCTTGGACAGTTTGCGGCCTTTCTCAGTGATCATTTGGGAGAGGCCGCAACAATCCCCAGCTTGTCTGCACTAGAAGTTTCTGATTTTCGCAGCTTTATGGCCAAGCGGCGCGCAGCAGCAATTGAAAGCCGCACCCTTTCGAGGCAGCTTTCATCTATCCGTTCTTTCTTTCGTTATGCTGAGCGCAACGGCCACTTTAAATGCGCAGCGCTCAGCGCCGTGCGCTCGCCCAAAATTGCTCATTCGGTTCCAAGGCCACTCAGCGAAGAACAAGCCCAGCGCATCACCACAGAAGTGATTTTAGAAAACAGCCAAGCTTGGGTTAATGCGCGCGATCTAGCCGTGTTGATGTTGCTTTATGGCTGCGGGCTTCGCATTTCTGAAGCGTTGAGTTTAAACGTCAAACAAGCCGAAGAAAATCCATTGGTTATTTTGGGAAAGGGCGGCAAGACGCGTTTGGTGCCGGTTGTTAATGCAGCAAGTGACGCGATTGCCGCCTATTGCGAACTTTGCCCCTTTCCTCTTTTGCCTAAAACAGCCTTGTTTCGCGGCACAAAGGGTGGCCCGCTTTCACCGCGTATTATTCAACTGTTGATTGAACGTTTGCGTGGGGCTTTGAATCTGCCCGACAGCGCTACACCGCACGCGCTGCGCCATTCCTTTGCATCCCATTTGCTGGGCAATGGCGCTGATCTTCGTGTGATCCAGGATTTATTAGGACATGCCTCTTTATCGTCCACCCAAATCTATACTGAAGTGAACCGCAAACATTTGTTGGAACAATATCAGAAGGCCTTTCCAACCGCGTGAAGACTGCTAGATTGATCATATGATCAAAGTTGCACCTGTAACCCCAGATGAAACCCTGCCCACGTCAGTTGATGTTGTTGTGATTGGTGGTGGTATAGCCGGCATCACTGCGGCATTGGAATTGGTTGAGCGCGGCCTAAAGGTTGTCGTTGTCGAAAAGGGCGAAGTGGCGGCCGAACAATCCAGTCGCAATTGGGGTTGGTGCCGACAGATGGGGCGTGATCCCCGCGAAATTCCGTTGATTTTGGAATCACTCAAACTGTGGAGAAATATGGATAGCCGTATCCATGGCGAAACCGGTTTTAAAACCTCTGGCATTGCATATCTCTGTAAAGACGATTCTGAAACGGCGCGGAACACATTTTGGTTGGAGAATTATGCAAAACCCGCCGGCATCGACAGTGCGATTGTTTCTGGCAAAGCGTTAGACGATGTTCTGCCGGGATCATCACCACATTTTAAAGCCGCACTTTACACACTGAGCGATGGCCGTGCAGAACCTTTCATCGCGGTGCCAGCAATTGCCCGCGCCGTTCAAGCCAAGGGTGGGAAAATTTTTACAAACTGTGCCGCAAGGGGCATTGAAACTGAGGCAGGACGTATTTCGGCGGTGGTCACCGAACGCGGCACAATCAAATGCAAGGCAGCCCTGTTGGCTGGCGGATATTGGTCGCGGCATTTTTTGGCCAATATTGGAATTTCATTTCCTCAGCTTGGCGTTTTAGGTTCGGTTCAACGCACGACTCCGCTTGAAAATGGTTTTCAAGCGTCATTCTCTGGAAGTAAATTCTGTGTGCGCAAACGTGCTGACGGCGGATTTACGGTGACGCATAATATTTATACCGTTGCGCAAATTGTGCCCGATAGTTTTAGATATTTCACAGATTTCTTGGCCGTTCTGAAAATGGATTGGCGCAATATAAAACCACGACTTGGTTCGCATTTTTTTGCTGAAGCAGGTCTTAAGCGGAAATGGGCTTTGGATGAAATTTCGCCATTTGAAAAAATCCGAATTCTTGACCCCAAACCCCATGATTGGATTTTGGATGAGGCATTGGCAGATTTAAAAGCAATTTTTCCAGCTTTCGCGCCCGTGCAAGTTGCCGAACGATGGGGTGGAATGATTGATGCAACCCCCGACGCTGTTCCGGTGATTTCAGCAATTGCTCAACAACCTGGGCTTTATTTGTCGTCAGGCTATTCCGGCCATGGTTTTGGCATTGGGCCTGGTGCAGGCAAATTGATGGCGCAAATTATTGTAGGCGAACCCTTGTGCGTTGATGCAAGTCCGTTTCGGTTTGAAAGATTCAGTGACGGGTCAAACCCAAAACCGATGACAGGTTTTTAGGCAGCGGCTTTCTCTGCGCTGGCCATAGCGCGGGTTACAGTGTCCAACAACTCTTGTGGCTGCACCGGTTTGCGCATGAAACCGAATACTTTGAGGTTTGCGGCGCGCAATTGTGTTGAGCGTTCAACATCGGCAGTGACCATGACAAAATTAGATTTTGCACCCATCACCTGAAGGGTTTCAACAACATCCAATCCATTCTTGACGCTGCCCAAACGGAAATCGAAAAGCCCAACAGCAAATGTTTGATCAACGGCAAATTCAACCGCACTTTCTGGATCAGCAAAGCCTTTGACCTTATAGCCAAAGTCGGCCAGAAGTTCTGCAACACTGGTAAGAAGATCAACGTCATCATCCAGAATTAAAATATCAATATCTTTTTTTGTCATCGCACCCATTCCCTTACAAGCCACAATGACAGGAACAGTTTTTATTTCGCTTAAAGCGATCTATCAAATTTTATGAATGAATGGCGCGGCCCAAAACTGCCATTGCCGCTTCTTTGACTGTTTCTGACAACGTAGGGTGGGCATGGCATGTTCTTGCTAAATCTTCGGATGAGCCACCAAACTCCATCAAAACTGCAACCTCATGGATTAATTCACCAGCTTGAGCCCCAATAATATGGCAGCCCAAAACCTTGTCTGTCTTGGCATCAGCCAAAATTTTTACAAAACCATCGGTTGTTTGGTTGGCTTTGGCGCGACCGTTGGCCAAAAATAAAAACTTTCCGGCCTTATAGTTAATGCCTTCCTGCATCAACTCGTCTTCTGTTTTGCCAACTGATGCAACTTCGGGAGAGGTGTAAACCACACCTGGGATAACGCCATAATTTACGTGGCCTGCTTGGCCTGCAAGCAATTCGGCAACGGCAATCCCTTCGTCTTCGGCCTTGTGGGCCAGCATTGGCCCTTTGATCACATCGCCAATGGCATAGATGCCTTTAACATTGGTGGCATAGCGATGATCAACTTCAATGCGGCCACGCGCATCGCGGGCAATTCCTGCCGCTTCACAGCCTAAACCCTCAGTGTAAGGCGTTCTGCCTACGGCAACCAACAAGACATCGGCCTCAAGCTTTTCAGCTTCGCCGCCCGCAGCAGGTTCAACACTGAACGCGACAGACGTGGCTGATGCTTTGGCACTCACCACCTTGCTCGAAAGTTTAAAAGCAAAGCCTTGCTTTTCCAGCAGGCGCTGAAAGCTTTTGGCCACTTCTGAATCCATGCCGGGCAAGATGCGATCAAGATATTCAATCACCGTGACTTTTGAACCCAGCCGCGCATAAACCGAGCCAAGTTCTAACCCGATCACGCCTGCGCCAATGATGGTCAATGATTTTGGAATTTCTTTCAACTCAAGCGCACCGGTTGAAGAGACAATGCGGGTTTCATCGATTTCAATGCCTTTGAGCCGCGCCACATCAGAGCCTGTGGCAATCACAATGGAAGTGGCTTCATAAATCTTGTCGCCAACTTCAATTTTTCCGGCACCCAGAATTTTCGCCGTTCCGCGAATTACTTCCACCTTATTTTTCTTCAGCAGAAAATCAATGCCCTTGGTGTTGCCGTCAATGGCCTCTTGCTTAAAATTCATCAGTTTCGAAAAATCAATTTTTGTTTCAGCAATAATGCCCATCTTGGCAAAGCTATGTTGGCTTTCGGCATACAATTCTGACGCATGCAGCAAGGCTTTGGAAGGAATACAGCCCACGTTTAAACACGTGCCACCATGGGTGGCACGCTTTTCAACGACAGCAACTTTTAACCCAAGTTGGGCAGCACGAATGGCGCACACATAGCCGCCGGGGCCTGTGCCGATAACAATAAGATCATGTGCCATGTTATAAATCCAACAAGGCGCGTTGCGGGTCTTCCAAACCTTCTTTGATCCGCACAAGGAATGTTACGGCTTCTTTGCCATCCACAATGCGGTGATCATAGCTCAAGGCCAAATACATCATCGGGCGGATCACCACTTGGCCAGCAACTGCAATTGGCCTGTCTTGAATTTTATGCATTCCTAAAATGCCAGATTGCGGCGCATTCAGAATTGGTGTGGACATGAGCGAACCATAAATGCCGCCGTTGGAGATTGTAAACGTGCCGCCTTGCATATCGGCCATTTGCAGTTGGCCATCACGCGCCTTCTTGCCATAGGCAGCGATGGTCTTTTCAATGCCTGCAAAAGAAAGCATATCGGCATTGCAAAGAACGGGAACCACCAAGCCTTTATCGGTGCCCACGGCCACGCCCACGTGGTAATAATTTTTATAGACAATCTCTTCGCCATCAATTTCGGCATTGACAGCCGGAACATCTTTCAAAGCTTGAATACAGGCCTTCACAAAAAAGCTCATAAAGCCCAGCTTCACGCCATGCTTTTTTTCAAACACATCTTTGTATTGGTTACGAAGCGCCATCACATGGCTCATATCCACTTCGTTGAATGTGGTGAGCATGGCGGCGGTGTTTTGTGCATCTTTCAATCGCCGTGCAATCGTCAGCCGTAAACGCGACATCTTCACACGTTCTTCTGCACCCGCTGCAGTCGTAGGCGCAGGCGTTGCTGCGGCGATTGTTACAGGAGCGGGTTTTTCCAACGTGGCTAGAACATCGCCTTTGGTGATGCGACCATCTTTGCCGGTGCCTGAGATATCTGCAGGGTTCAAATTATTTTCAACAACAGCTTTGCGCACAGCTGGAGACAACGATGTTTCAGCTGCTTTTGCAGCAACAGGTGCAGGTGGTATCGCGGCTGGCTTGGCAGCCGGAACTGGTGAAACAACAGCCCCCGCAACACCTTCAGCAATTGAACCCAACAATGCGCCAATGGTGACAGTTGTACCCGAGGCCGCATTAATTTTTTCAAGTTTGCCAGAGGCTGGTGCAGGAACTTCCACCGTCACCTTATCAGTTTCAAGTTCAACAAGCGGTTCATCAGCTTTGACTGCATCGCCTTCTTTTTTGAACCACTTGGCAATTGTTGCTTCCGTAACGGATTCGCCAAGGGTTGGCACGCGGATATCTTTGGTCATTTTTTGATTGTCCTTAAGCGAATGCGTCTTCGAGGAATGTTTTAAGTTCTTTAAGATGGCGGCTCATCAACCCGGTGGCCGTTGAGGCAGAAGCGGGCCTTCCCACATAACGGGGCCGCGGATTCTTGGCGCTGATAAAATCCAGCACGCGCTCTAAATTGGCCTGAGCAAAACTCCATGCACCCATGTTCAAGGGTTCTTCTTGGCACCAGACAAATTCTGCTTTGCTGAAGCGCGCCAATTCTTGCGCCAACACTTTATGAGGCCAAGGGTAAAGCTGCTCAACGCGCATTAAGTATACATCGTTAAGGCCGCGCTTTTCGCGCTCATCATAAAGATCATAATAAACTTTGCCGGCGCACAAAATAACCCGGCGGATTTTATCATCTTTCACCAGTTTGATTTTTTCGCTTTTGAGAAATTCAGCATCATCCCACAAGATGCGGTGGAAGGATGATTGATCTCCCATTTCTTCAAGCGTTGACACACAACGCTTATGGCGCAGCAAAGATTTTGGCGTCATCAGAATAAGAGGTTTGCGAATATCGCGCTTCAATTGGCGGCGCAGAATATGGAAATAATTTGCAGGTGTTGAACAATTGGCCACCTGCATATTGTCTTCAGCACACATTTGCAAAAAGCGTTCAAGGCGTGCTGATGAATGTTCGGGCCCTTGGCCTTCATAGCCATGCGGCAGCAGACATACGAGGCCCGACATGCGAAGCCATTTACGTTCAGCCGACGAAATAAATTGATCAAAGATAACTTGGGCACCATTGGCAAAATCACCAAACTGGGCTTCCCACAATGTCAGCGTATTGGGTTCGGCCAATGAATAACCATATTCAAATCCCAACACAGCTTCTTCCGACAGCATCGAGTTAATCACTTCAATCTTGGTCTTTTGATCTTTGACCATGTGATTAAGTGGCGTGTAGCGTTTCTCATTCACCTGATCGATCAACACAGCATGGCGTTGAGAGAATGTGCCGCGTTGCACGTCTTGCCCTGAAAGCCTGATTTTGAAACCATCTTTCAGCAAAGAGCCATAGGCCAAGCTTTCCGCCGTGGCCCAGTCAATTCCTGTGCCTTCTTCAATCATTTTGTGGCGGGCATCAATCACGCGCTGCAAGGTTTTATGAGGGGTGAATGATTTGGGAAGCTTAGTCAGTTTCAAACCCATTTCTTTGAGTTTTTCGACTGGATAGCCAGTTAGTCCGCGCCGCGCGTCGTCTTGGTCTGCGGCCACTTTGAGGCCAGCCCAACGGCCATCAAGCCAATCTGCCTTATTGGCTTTATAAGCCGAGGCCACGCCCAAAGCATCATCCAGCTTTTGGCGATAATCAGCCTTCATCGTGTCAAATTCAGCTTGCGTGATTGTGGCGTTATCAACCAGACGCTTGCCATAAAGTTCAACCACATCAACATGGCCCGCAATGCGTTGATACATCAACGGTTGGGTGAAACTCGGTTCGTCGGTTTCATTGTGGCCATAACGCCTGTAACAGAACATATCAATGACGACAGGCTTTTTAAACTGCTGACGAAACTCAACCGCAACTTTGGCCGCAAAAACCACCGCTTCAGGATCATCACCATTCACATGAAAGATTGGCGCTTCAATCATTTTGGCGATGTCTGATGGATAGGGCGAAGACCGTGACCACAGGGGAGACGTGGTAAACCCAATCTGATTGTTGATGATGAAATGAATGGACCCGCCTGAACGATGGCCCTTCAACCCTGAAAGGCCAAAACATTCAGCAATAACCCCTTGGCCTGCAAAAGCTGCATCGCCATGGATAAGCAAAGGAAGCACCGATGTGCGTTCCTTATCGCCGCGTTGATCTTGCTTAGCGCGCGCCTTGCCCAGAACAACAGGATCAACAATTTCCAAATGAGAAGGATTGGCAGTGAGTGAAAGATGCACTGTATTGCCATCAAACACACGGTCTGACGATGAGCCCAAATGATATTTCACATCGCCTGAGCCTTCCACTTCATCTGGCGTGGAAGAGCCGCCTTGAAATTCATGGAAAATGGCTGAAAATGGTTTTGCCATAACATTGGCCAAAACATTCAAACGGCCACGGTGCGCCATGCCCAAAACAATTTCTTGAACACCAAGCTGGCCGCCGCGTTTGATAATTTGCTCTAAAGCGGGGATCATACCTTCGCCACCATCGAGCCCAAAGCGCTTGGTGCCAGTATATTTAACATTCAGAAATTGTTCAAAGCCCTCAGACTCAATCAATTTGTTGAGGATGGCTTTCTTGCCTTGCACCGTGAAGGTGATTTCTTTGTCAGGCCCTTCGATGCGCTGTTGCAGCCATGCTTTTTGGGCAGGGTCTGTGATGTGCATAAACTCCACACCCAACGTGCCACAATAAGTGCGGCGAAGAATATCAATGACCTGACGTATGGTGGCTTGTTCTAGTCCCAAAACATTGTCGAGAAATACGGGCCTGTCCATGTCAGCTTCGGTAAAGCCATAGCTTGCTGGATTAAGCTCAGGGTGACTGGCAGGCTCTTTCAATTTCAACGGATCGAGATCAGCCGCCAGATGGCCTCGCATACGGTACGCTCTGATCATCATCAACGCGCGCACAGAATCGAGTGTGGCTTTTTTTACTGTGTCGGGAGCGGGTTGTGCGATAGGTGAAGCCACTGGAGCTTTTGCCACTTCGGCTTTGGCGCGTGCTTCAATTTTGGGAGCGATGGTTTTTTCGTAGGCCGCCCAGTTTCCGTCTAACGCGGCGGTAAACTCATCTGCGGGCTTTACCGGCCAATCGGCGCGTTGCCATGAAGGGCCTTGATTTGGTTGCTCATCTCCAAAAAGATAATACGACTGCTCAAACGCTGTCGTGTCGTCAGATTTATCCATCTTTTCACCCGCCGTTCAACGCTGGTCTTTGGCACAATCGCCCGTGTAAACTCTTGTCTTAGATTATGCTTTAATTATGCCTGAATTGTTACGATTTCAATGCCTGCAACAGTGTTTCACCCAAAAGAGCCGGCGAATCTGAAACATGAATGCCGGCGCGCTTCATGGCTTCCACCTTAGAGCCTGCGTCACCCTTACCACCAGAGATAATAGCACCCGCATGGCCCATGCGGCGACCCGGGGGGGCCGTGCGCCCAGCGATAAATCCGGCCATCGGCTTCTTCACCTTGTTGGTGCGAATAAATTCAGCCGCATCTTCTTCGGCAGAACCGCCAATTTCACCAATCATGATGATGGATTGGGTTTCGGGATCAGCCAAGAACATTTCCAGCATGTCGATAAATTCTGTTCCTTTTACAGGGTCGCCCCCAATGCCCACCGCCGTGGTTTGGCCAAGGCCAGCGCGCGTGGTTTGGAAAACAGCTTCATAGGTCAGCGTGCCAGAGCGAGAGACGATGCCAACATTGCCCTTTTTGAAAATATTGCCGGGCATAATGCCAATCTTGCATTCATCAGGCGTCAAAACACCGGGGCAGTTTGGCCCGATGAGGCGAGACTTGGAACCAGACAATGCGCGTTTCACCTTCACCATATCCAGAACCGGAATGCCTTCGGTGATGCACACAATCAACGGAATTTCCGCATCAATGGCTTCGAGAATGGCATCAGCTGCAAAGGGAGGTGGCACATAGATCACGGAGGCATCAGCGCCTGTGGTTTGGCGCGCTTCCATCACGGTGTTGAAAACCGGAACACCCAAATGCGTTGTGCCACCTTTGCCGGGTGTAACGCCACCGACCATTTTGGTGCCATATTTAATGGCCTGTTCGGAATGAAACGTGCCCGCTTCGCCCGTGAAGCCTTGGCAAATGACTTTGGTGTGTTTGTTGATGAGGATGGACATTAGGACTTCCTGTTCTCGAGTAATTTCTTAATTTCCCGAAGGGCTTCAAGAATCTCATCGTTTTGACTGACAATCTTGTCATTCCTAACGTTGCTTTTTTGACTAAATTCTTTTTGTTTGTTTCCTATAAACCGAAGTACATAGACGAATGCTGCGCCAATTATCAAAGGCGGTACCGCATTGATCAAGATGCTTTGGAATGAAAAATCCATCAAGCAGCGTCCTTTACAGCTTTAACAATTTTTTGCGCAGCATCGTTCAAATCATCGGCGGGCAGAACATTAAGGCCTGAGTCTGTGATAATCTTTTTGCCCAATTCAACATTGGTGCCCTCTAAGCGCACCACCAGTGGAACTTTAAGGCCCACATCGCGCACAGCAGCGACCACGCCTTCGGCAATCACATCGCATTTCATAATGCCGCCAAAGATGTTGACGAGAATGCCCTTCACGCGCGGATCAGCAGTGATGATCTTGAACGCAGCTGTTACCTTTTCTTTGGTAGCGCCTCCACCCACATCAAGGAAGTTGGCGGGTTCGGCGCCATAAAGCTTGATGATGTCCATTGTGGCCATCGCAAGGCCTGCGCCATTCACCATGCAGCCGATGGAACCGTCCAATGCCACATAAGAAAGATCATATTTCGATGCTTCAATTTCCTTGGGGTCTTCTTCGGTCAAATCCCGCAGCGCCACAATATCAGGATGGCGCATCAACGAATTGGAGTCGAAGTTCACTTTGGCATCCAAGCAAATTAATTGATTGTCCTTGCTCACCACCAAAGGATTGATCTCGAGCAAGCTCATATCACTGTCAACGAATGCCTTATAAAGTTGGCCCATCATCTTGCCGCATTGCTTGGCAAGGTCACCTTCCAGTTTCAGCGCATTGGCAATGCGGCGCCCCACATAGGGTTGATAACCGGCGGCAGGGTCTACATGAATGGTGATGATTTTTTCAGGGCTGTTATGCGCCACATCTTCAATGCTCATGCCGCCGGTTATCAACCCTATGTGGGGCGCCGCATTGCCAATGCGCTGAAACTGGAAGGTGACCTTGCCAAGCAATGCGGCAAG
>JAYWFC010000054.1:0-2176 GCA_043778995.1 Aestuariivirga sp. | reverse complement strand
TGCGGGTGGGGCCGAACATCCATGCCCTGCCCCGCCTTCATCATCACCGGGCCAAACCTGTCAAAGAAAATAAACGGCCCAATCATTTGGCGTTCAGCTGCAGGCAAAGCCCTGTGAACTTCAAACGCACCAATGTCGCGCATGCGCGGCACAATGATGTGTTCAATCGCGTCCACGCTAGCTTTGTCGCCAATTATTGGATCAGGAATATGGGGAAGTGTCATGCTAATGCCTTTCTCACGGCCGGTGCCACTTTGCTGCCCATAATTTCAATGGCTTTTAATTGTTCAGCATGCGGCACAGTGCCAATAGCCATTTGTATCAAAATACGCGTGTTGCCAAAAACCTCTTGCAATTCCAAAATCCTGTCTGTCACGCGTGCAGCATCGCCGATGATAAGGTTGCCATTGGCAGAGGCGGCCTGTTCAAAATGCGCCATGCCTTGCGGCCCCCAGCCGCGTTCGCGGCCAATGCGGTTCATAACCTCAAGATGTGCGGCACTATAAATTGCCTTGGCATGATCCGTGGAGGATGAAACAAAGCCGTGCATATTCAAGCTCAGCTGAATGTTCTTCTGGTCATGCCCTGCCTTGGCATGGCTTTGCCGATAAAGTTCAAAGAAGGGTGCAAACCGTTTGGGGTCGCCCCCAATAATGGCAAGCGCCATGGGAATATCCAACGTTGCCGCCCGCACAGCAGAATCTGGCGTTCCACCAACCGCAATCCAAATTGGCATTTTCTTTTGTTCGGGGCGTGGATAAATTCCAGCATTGTTGAGCGAAGGCCGGAGGGTTCCTTTCCAAGTAATCCGCTCCGCCTCCCGCAGCTTCATCAACAGATCAAGCTTTTCAGAAAACAGCGCATCATAATCATCAAGATCACAACCAAACAACGGATAGCTTTCGATAAACGAACCACGGCCAGCCATAATCTCGGCCCGTCCGTTTGAAATGCCATCAACTGTCGCGAATTGTTGAAAAACCCGCACAGGATCATCAGACGATAAAACCGTCACTGCACTAGAAAGCTTGATCTTCTTCGTGCGCGCTGCACCCGCGGCCAAGGCAACCGCTGGTGATGAAACCGCATAATCTGCCCGGTGGTGTTCACCCACCGCAAACACGTCAAGCCCCGCCTGATCTGCCAATTCCATTTCTTCAACCAAATTGCGCAAACGCTGGCCCGCAAGTTCGGGGTGGCCGGCCGCCACGTCAGCGAATGTATAAAGTCCAATTTCCATGATGCATCCTTTGCATCTATTTGGAACTTAGTTTGTTACTTTTCAAGCCGCGGCATTTGTCAGAGCAATATTTAACATCGTCCCACACCTTTTCCCACTTTTTGCGCCACGTGAATGGCTTGCCGCATGTGGCGCAAGCCTTGGTGGGAAGGTTGGATTTTTCAACGCCGCGCATATCAACCTTTGGTGCGAAGGCTTGAACGGCCACCGTCCACGCCAATCACCTGCCCTGTAATCCAGCCAGCATCCTGCCCAAGCAAAAACGCCGCCAAGCTTGCCACGTCATCGGCCTCGCCCAAACGTTGCAACGGGTGCATGCCTGCAAGTGCTGTGGCTGTGGCCTCGTTCTGCGTAAACCCTTGGGCCAACGGTGTTCGTGTGAGAGAAGGTGCGATCGCATTAACCCGAATTTTAGGTGCCAGTTCCGCCGCAAGTGACCGCGTTAAACCCTCAACAGCACCCTTGGCCATGGCCACCGAAGCATGCGCCGCAAACCCCTGTTGCACCGCCACGGTTGAGAACAGAACAATGGAAGCCGTTTTTTCCGCCGATGCCTTCAACAATGGCAAGGCGGCTTGCACCGCGCGAAAAGCTCCCAAGGCATTAACTTCAAAATCGCGAATGGCATCTGCATCCGTCAACCGATGCACAGGCTTTAAATTTATAGTGCCCGCACAATAGGCCAATCCATCCACGGCGGCCCCCGCCGCCACAATGGCCGCATCCAACGCCGCCTTGTCTTGCACATCTGCGATTGCAAACGATACGCCCAGTTCATCTGCAAGCGGCGTTTGCTTGCGTGAAATAAGGTGAAGCTGTTGTCCTTGCGCGTGCAATTGGCGCGCCAAAGCTCCGCCAATGCCCGATGTTCCGATGATTATGAATTTTGTCATGGCAGGGTTACGGCGTAACTCCGCGAACAGATCATCACTTCAC
>JAYWFC010000053.1:0-2194 GCA_043778995.1 Aestuariivirga sp. | reverse complement strand
TGAACAATGGTTTGATTGATTTGGGGATAACCCAACAACCTGTGGAATGGCTACTTTATTCTGAATTTTCAATCTGTTTGGCGCTGGTGCATCTGTTCACATTTTTCATGATCGTGCCGATATTCAACTCGATGATGCGGATTGACAGGCGGCTTTTGGAAGCGGCTTATGATGCGGGCGCCAGCGATTGGCAAACTCTTTGGAATATTATCATCCCACTTTGCAAACCCGGCGTTGTGATTGGTTCAATTTTCGTGATCACAATTGTGATGGGCGATTTTATAACCATCGGCGTGATGGGTGGCCAACAAGTTGCTGCGGCTGGCAAGATTATTGAAACGCGATTGAATGCTTTGCAGTTTCCTGCGGCCGCTGCCAACGCCGTTATGCTGCTCGGCATAACCTTCCTCATCATTGTTATGCTCAACCGCTTGGTTGATATCCGGAAAGAATTGTGATGCGCGAAGGTCGCCCCAGAAGTTTTTATTTGCTGGCTCTATTTTTTGCCGCTTATGTTTTATTTCTCTATGGCCCGATGTTCGCCATTTTCGTACTTTCATTTCAAGGGCCACAAGGCGGCTTAACATTTCCGATGAATGGATTTTCGTTTCATTGGTTTGCAAAGCTGTTTGCAGGCAATGGCATCGTTGACATTGGTGCCGCTTTTCGCAGGTCTATGGCACTCGGGCTGGTGGTGATGTTGATTACCGTAACGCTGTCAGTATCGGCGGGCATGGCCTTTCGAAAAAAATTTAAAGGCTCTTCAATTTTATTTTATGCGGCGATTGCCAGTTTGATTGTGCCATCGATTGTAACATCGCTTGGCATTGCACTTGAATTTCGCATTATCGATGATCTTTTCAAACGCTACATATTCAGCGATTGGCAAACGGGCATGGGGCTTTTTACATCTGGCCTTGGCGCACATTTGACGTGGACACTGCCGTTTGGGTTGCTCATCATGTTTGCCATCTTCAATCGCTTCGATAGCAGATTGGAAGAAGCCGCACGTGATTTGGGGGCAACACCTTGGCAAAGCTTTCGCTTTGTTGTGTTACCCATCATCCTGCCTTCCGTTATCGGCATTGGTTTGTTTGGGTTCACGCTTTCATGGGATGAACTGGCAAGGTCAAGCCAAGCCATTGGCTCTGTCAACACATTGCCGCTTGAATTGCAGGGCCTGACCACCACTGTCACAAACCCAGACATCTACGCATTGGGCACATTAACAACAGGTGTTTCCTTTGTGGTGATTGGCCTTTGCCTTTGCATCATTTTGTTGCTGCAACGACGCCAAGCGAAATTTGGGAGTGATGCGGGCAAGGGCGTTTGAAATGCTCATTCACATTGTGAACCCGAACACCACACAATCATTCACCGACAAGATTGAGATTGCAGCCAAAACGGCAGCCAGCACCGGCACCGAAATCATTGCCAGCCAATCTGAGATGGGGCCTGTTTCAATAGAAGGCTATTATGATGAAGTGTTCGCCATGCCAGGCATGTTGAACCGCATTGTTGAAGCCGAAAATAAAAATGTTTCTGGCCACGTCATTGCCTGCTTTGACGACACAGGTTTAGATGCTGCGCGCATGGCGGCCACTGCACCCGTGGTCGGAATTGGCGAAGCTGCTTTTCATGCAGCCAGCCTGATTTCTTATAAGTTCAGCGTTGTCACAACACTCAGCCGATCCATCCCTGTGATAGAGCAAAATCTGGTCCGTTATGGTTTGGCCTCGCGCTGCGCTAAAGTGCGGGCAGCCGAAGTGCCTGTCCTCGCTTTAGAAGATGCAAATTCGCCTGCTCGGGCATTAATCTCACAAGAGATTAAAAACGCAAAACTGCAAGACCGGTGTGAGGCAATCGTATTGGGCTGTGCAGGCATGGCAGACTTAGCTCAAAGCCTGAGTGCCGAACATGGCCTGCCCGTGATTGATGGTGTTTCCGTTGCAATCGGCTTGATTGAAATGTTGGCGCGCAGCAAGCTGATCACTTCAAAAGTTGGCGGCTATGCACAGCCGTTGCCGAAAAAATATACAGGCATGTTCGCGCCATTCGCGCCGCACAATAATTGATCAATAATTTGCGTTCCCGCTTAACATTGCATCACATTCGGTTTGCCTAATATTAAGTCACTTGCTTGAAACACGCTGAGATTCAATGTGTTAACGTGAATTAACGAATTGGCATGTCG
>JAYWFC010000052.1:0-73815 GCA_043778995.1 Aestuariivirga sp. | reverse complement strand
AATCACATCCTTGGTTGGCTTGCATATCGGCAAAAGCATCTCAAAAATCAAGAGAGGAGATGGCCCACCATTTTGGCGGTATAATCCACCATGGGAATGATGCGGGCATAATTCAACCGCGTGGGGCCGATGATGCCCAGAACGCCAATGATCTTTTCGTCTCGGTTTTTGAAGGGTGCCACCACAAGTGAAGAGCCCGACATTGAAAACAGCCGATTTTCAGAGCCGATAAAAATGCGAACACCTTCGGCTTTTTCAGCAAGACCCAAAATTTCAACCAGATCTTTTTTGTTTTCAATATCATCGAACAATTTGCGGATGCGCTCTAAATCAGCAGAGGCTGTTTGGCTTTCCAGCAAATTAGCTTGGCCCCGCACGATGAGGTTTTTAGATTCACTGTCATTATGGCCCGACCAAACCGCCAACCCACTTTCAACCAGCTTTGCTGACACTTCATCCAGTTCGCGCCTCAAGCCCTGCATTTCATCGACAACATGGCGCTGCACTTCCTCAATGCTGCGCCCTTGGGCCATGGCTGTCAGATAATTTGTGGCGCGCATAAAAATAGACGGCGTTAAACCGGGCGGCACATCAATTAAGCGGTTTTCAACCGAGCCTTCTTCGTTGACCAAAATAACTAAAGCCCGGCCGGGCGACAGGCTGACAAATTCAATATGTTTAAGCTTCGAGTTGAACTTCGGGCTCATCACCAAGCTGGCGCATTGTGAAAGGCCCGAAAGCATGGTTGAAGCCTCACCCAACACATCTTCGGCGCGGCGATAACGGTTGGATGCCTTTACCTCGGCATCAATTCGGGCGCGTTCACCATCGTCGATTGCGTTGATCTCAAGCAAGGCATCGACAAAAAAGCGTAAGCCCGCCTCAGTGGGCATGCGACCAGCCGAAGTGTGGGGCGAATAAACCAAACCAGTTTCTTCCAAATCCATCATAACATTGCGGATCGACGCTGGCGAAAGCTGGCCTTCCAGACTTTTTGAAATTGTGCGTGATCCAACGGGTTCGCCTGTGGAAATATAAGTTTCCACAATGTTGCGAAAAATCTCTCGTGAACGTTGGTCAAGTCCGGCCAAGCCGTGCTTATCAAACAGTGGAGATTTCGGCGTGATCAATCCCATCCATCAAGCCTTCGGAGCTTCAGCGCTAAAATTCTCTGGCGCTGCTTTAATATGAATGCGCACGCGCTTGATGCGCCTTGCATCTGAGTCCATAATTTCAAATTCAAGACCTGATGGATGTTTGATAATTTCACCGCGTGCTGGCACTCTTCCCGCCATTTCAAACACAAGGCCTGCCAAAGTGTCAGCTTCATCTTCTTGATCATCTGGTAAGAGATCAACCTTTAAGCGCTCATCGAGCTTGGAAATTTCAACTTGGGCATTGGCCACATAGGTTTTTTCGTCAACCATGTGCAACATGTCATGCTCATCATCGGTATCATGTTCATCTGAAATATCACCAATGATCACTTCCACCAAATCTTCCAAAGATACAATGCCATCGGTTCCACCATATTCATCCACAACAATGGCCAGATGAATATGCGATGCCTTCATTTTCAACAGCAAATCTGGCGCTGGCATGGAAGGTGGCACAAACAGCACATCGCGCAGCAAGCTGGGGTGTTGTTTAATTGTGGAAGCCAGGTCTTTTGCAGCCAAGGCCACGCCAGCCTCAGGCACCAGCTTGGTTTTTTTCTTAGAGCCTTTTGATGTCATCCAGCGCAGATAATCTTTCACATGGATCATGCCTGCCACATCATCCAGACTTTCACGATAGACCGGAAGGCGCGAATGATTGGCCTCAATAAACTGGGCCAGAAGTTCTCGCATTGTTGATGTGTCCTCAACAGCAATAATATTGGCGCGCGGCACCATCAGGTCATTCACCCGCGTGTCAGCAAAGCCAATCACATTGCGCATCATTGAGCGGGCATCACCATCCAATGTTAAGGCGCCCGTTTGTTCGGTGTGGCTTTCGATCACACCTTCGAGGCTTTTTTGCAGGTCAACATTTTTGGTGCCAAGCTTGCGCTTGAGCTTTGACAACAATGTTGGTTTTTTTGGTTCAGACATTTTTAAATTCAAGGCCTTTTTAAGCTCATCGCTCACTGTAGCACATAAGGATTGGCAATGCCCAGTTTTGCCAAAATGCGGATTTCTTTGCTTTCCATCTGATCTGCCTCAGCATCATCCATATGACCAAAACCCACCAGATGCAGCAGACCATGAACGACCAGATGCACCATGTGATCGGCAATGGTAATCTTGGCCGCCTTAGCTTCTTTTGCCAATGTGTCATAGCTGAGCGCAATATCGCCCAAGGGCTTCATTTCACCGCGTGGCACAGGCACATCTTCGGGCGCTGGAAATGACAAAACATTGGTGGGCTTATTTTTGCCGCGCCAGTGTTTGTTTAGAGTCTTCATTGTCTGGTCATCCGCCAACAAAAGCGTTGTCTGCTTTTTTGCATCAGGTTTCGACAAGCTCGCCGCATGGGCCAATTCAATTTTCTGTTGAAGATCGCGCATGCGTTTCCACCGCGCGTCCATAACGTCAATCGCTATGGGCATTTATACGCGTCCACGGCGCGGTGGCATTTGCTTTTTATCATAAGCTTGCACGATGCGGCCAACCAGTGGGTGGCGCACAATGTCTGCAGCTTCAAATTTCGTCATGCCAATGCCTTTAACACCATCCAAAATAACCAAGGCTTCATCAAGGCCCGATTGAATGTTGGAGGGTAAATCGATCTGGCTTGGATCGCCTGTCACCACCATGCGGCTGCCTTCGCCCAAGCGGGTTAAAAACATTTTCATTTGTTGTGGGGTGGTGTTTTGCGCTTCGTCCAAAATAATAAAGGCAGATGATAAAGTGCGGCCGCGCATAAAGGCTAAGGGCGCAATTTCGATCTGGTTTTCAGCCAAACCTTTGGCCACCAAACTTTGCGGCATCATGTCATAAAGCGCATCATAAAGCGGGCGCAAATAGGGATCGATTTTTTCTTTCATGTCGCCAGGCAAAAAGCCCAAGCGTTCGCCTGCTTCAACAGCAGGGCGTGACAGAATTATACGATCAACTTCGCCGTTCATCAAAGCTTCGGCAGCGCAAGCCACGGCCAGATAGGTTTTACCTGTACCTGCGGGGCCTACACCAAAGACCAGCTCATTCTTGCGAATGGCCTCAATATAATTGCCTTGGTTTGGGGTTCTTGCCGACACGGTTTTGCGGCGCGTTTTAACGCCGCCATCAACCTGTTGGTCTTTGCCTTCAGACAATTTTACCATGCGGATTGCACCATCAATTTCACCGCGATTAATTTCATTGCCGCGGGCTGCCTTGGAATAAAGATGCAGCAACACAGCTCTGGCCAATTCGCTTGAATTGCTGTCACCCTTAATGGAAATGCGGTTGCCGCGCGGCGTTATGGCCACACCCAACCGATGTTCAATTTGGGCCAGGTGAGCATCATGCTCGCCCAATAACAGGGCCATAATGCGGTTATCTTCAAAGGCAAGCGACAAGGCGCTTTCATCAGGATCTAAGGATTTCAGGGCACCAGCATTTCGATTCAAGCGGATCAATCTCCTCTATTGGTTGGGTGTATATTGCCCCGAAAGACTGTTGGGGCCAACTGATTTTATTGTGATGTTCACGAGTTGACCAATTTTAAGGTTTTCACCCTCGATATGGATGGATTGAAGATAGGGTGAACGGCCTATCAACTGGCCTGTTTGACGACCGGGCTTTTCCAACAAAACACCAAAGGTTCTTCCCACACAGGAAACGTTGAAGCGGGCCATTTGTTCCGCAATAAGTTTTTGCAATCTGACAAGACGTTCAGATTTGACGGCTTCATCCACTTGGTCTTGACGTTCCGCAGCCGGCGTTCCGGGTCTGGTTGAATATTTGAAACTATAGGCCGAGGCATATTGTACCTCACGCACCAAATCTAACGTGGCTTCAAAATCTTCATCCGTTTCACCCGGAAAGCCCACAATAAAATCACCAGAAATGGCCATGTCTGATCTGGCGTTGCGCATACGCTCAATGATTTTCAGATAATGTGTCGCTGTGTGGCCGCGGTTCATGGCTTTTAAAATACGGTCTGAACCTGACTGCACGGGCAGATGCAAAAATGGCATCAACTTTTCATTTGCGGCGTGAGCTGCAATTAAATCATCAGACATATCGCGCGGATGGCTTGTCATGTATCTGACGCGTTCAATGCCTTTGATGTGTGACAGTTGATTGACAAGCTTAGCCAAGTTGCTTTGGCCATCGTCACCCGCACCACGATAGGCATTCACATTTTGGCCCAGAAGTGTGATTTCGCGAACGCCTTTCAAAGCCAGTTTTTCAGCTTCGCCCAAAATCTGCGCAACGGGCCTTGAGAACTCAGCGCCGCGCGTATAGGGCACCACGCAAAACGTACAGAACTTATCACAGCCTTCCTGGATGGTGAGGAACGCCGCCACAGACGTTGCGGCTTGTGGCGTTGATTGCAGATCATCAAATTTGCGTTCAACGCTGAACTCAGTTTCCACAACCGATTGTCCGGTTTCTTGGCGCAGTTTTAAAAGTTCAGGCAAGCGATGGTAAGTTTGTGGCCCGAAGACCAGATCCACCGATTTCATACGGCGGGTAATTTCTGTGCCTTCGGCTTGGCCAACACAGCCCGCCACCGCAATCATCATATCTTTGCCATTCAATGCACGCGCTGATTTAACGTCTCGCAAGCGGCCCAATTCAGAATAGACTTTTTCTGCAGCCTTTTCACGGATGTGACAGGTGTTGAGAATAACCAGATCTGCGGTTTCGGCGTCATCGGTTTCGCTATAGCCCAGGGGCGCCAACACATCGCGCATGCGCGTTGAATCATAGACATTCATCTGGCAGCCATAGGTTTTAATATGCACGGTTTTAGACTTGGTTTTTGACATGGGCTAGGTGCTAGCGCATTCCACGTAAGGCTTCAACCAAGGTGGATGTGATCAACGCTTGGGCAGATTTGGACATGGCCTTGCGGTTATCTGGCACGCAAGCTTGATGCACAATAATACGAACAGTTATCGGCCCCGATTTCATAAAATTCCACAAATGCGGCAGCATGTCAGTATCGCCCACCCACGCCACAGACGGGCGTTGCCTGCGCATCATCGGCAGGCCCTGCTGGGTTTGATAAACCAGTGTGATGGGGATTGCCTGCAAAGGGGTATTTTCAACCACGCTGAAGAAGGTGGATTTAAAGTCAAACACTTCGCGGCCGTTGTTAGATGTGCCTTCGGGAAACAACACGACCGTATCGCCCGCTATAATACGTCCACGGATTTCGTTGCGCGACACCAAAACAGATTGGCGCTTATTGCGGTCTACAAAAATGGTATTTTGCAACTTGGCCAAAGTGCTGAAACCCGGCCAGGTGCTCACTTCTTTTTTTGCCACGAAATAAACCGGCCAGATGGAACCAATCACCGGAATATCAAGCCAAGACACATGATTGGCAATAATCAAGCTGGGGGTCGAAGGAATATCTCCCTCCACGATAACTTTAACACCGAGAATTTTACACGCCGACCATAAATAAAATCTTCCCACAGAGAAAGGAAGGCCCAGAATTCGCACAAGCCATTCCGCAGGGATAAGACACAGCGTGAGCATGATACAAAAAAATGCCACCACCACTGCGCGCAATATTTGCATTATTTTTTCTGCCAGACCATCAGCACAGCATCTTCGGCGGTGCCAGAAGCTTTGGCATAATAGGCTTTGCGAAAGCCCGATTTTTCAAACCCCAGCTTGTGGTATAGCGCTTGTGCCGTGTGGTTCGATGCCGCCACTTCTAGATAAAGCTTGGCCAAATTTTGCGCTTGTGCGGCTTTGACCAAGGCCAACGCGTGTCCGTGACGCCTATGGGATGGCAACGTTGCGATGGTGAGAATTTCAGCCTCGTCAAACATTTGCCGCAAGATAATAAATGCTGCGGGTTGCCCTGCATGTTCCATAAGCAAGGTTGTGGTGCCGGGCGTAGATTGCATTTGGCTTAAATCTTTTGGGGACCAGCCATGATCAAAACTCACGTGGTGAATTTTTGACAGGCTTTCAAAATCTTTGAACTCAGCCTTCCTCAATACAGGCTTTGCTGCTGCTTGCGGCTTTGCATCTGGCTCTCTGATGTAAACAGGGTCTGGCAGCACTGTTTCTGCCTTCTGTTGAGATGCAAATTGAGCCAGTTGAACCAAATTCGGCAGATCATGTTCAGGATGACGCCGCAATTCTAAATGCTTGTAATGAGACTCAATATCGGGCGCACCCGTGCCGAAAACCCATTGCGATTTTGATTCAAAACATTCGCTTAAGTCTTCAAGTTTCAACAATTCTATATTTGCTGAAAAGTTTGATTTCAGAATGTAATAATAGCCACTCTGACCGGCTTTATGCGCGATAATCAGTGGTTGGCATTCAGCTGGAATTGCCAACTGAACGGCTTTTAAGGTGTCGATTCCAATCACCGGAATATTCAAAGCCCTTCCAAAAGCCCTGGCAAAACTCAACCCGATGCGAAGGCCTGTGAATGTTCCAGGCCCTGTGGTGACGGCGATCCGATCAATCTGGTTTGCGGTGATGCTGGCTTTGGCCAAAATACGTTGCACCATGGGGGCCAAAAATTCGGCGTGGCCCCGTTCCATCGCTTCATCTTCAATGCCTAAAGCCTGATTTTTAGCGCTGTCATAGAGACAGGCCGCGCAGCGTGAAAAGCAGGTATCAATGGCCAATATGATCATGGCGGTGGTGTTAATGCGTGGGCCTTAAGCTTGCAAGCTTAAGGGTGGATTACGCCTTTGCGCAAAATGATGTTGCCATAAAGGCGTGGCTCTGAACTTGCCACAATGGCATAACACCCCTTCACACGGGTATAGAATTCAGCGCCCACCAAACTTGCGATGTGTTGTTTGGGTTCCCATTTTTTGACAATCGTTGCAAAATCCTCAAACACAGGCTGCATCCGCTTGGGGTCATTCAATGCCGCTGGTCTAAAAGCAGCATCTGGAACCATATCATCCAAGGGCATGACAGACAAAACCGCATCCAGCAAACTTGTAGCCGAGTGCCCATCCATGCGCACCAATCGTTTCGCATCCGTATCGGCTGGATAATTGCCATCAACAATGGCAATTTCATCGCCATGGCCCATGGCGCGAAGAACTTTCAGCAAATCTGGGCCCAAAAGCGGGTTTAGTCCTTTGAGCATCAAACAGCCTCTTTGAATAATACGTCACGATCGATAATGAAATTGGCAAACAATGGCAAGCTTGCTGCTCCTAATGCGCGGGCATCAATGCCGATGCTGCCCTCTTCAATCGAAAACGCGGGAAGACCGCGTGTATCTAAAGCCTGCAACGCAATGCGCGTGCGCTTTACTAAATCGGCTCTCACATAGTTGGGCATGGCGCCATCAATGATGATCGCCTCAAAATCGATCACCGACATGCTGGCCACAGCTGCAAAAGCTAAATTTTTGGCGGTTTGATCGAGCCAGGAATCAAGATATTTTTCAATGCCTGTCCAATCATCTGGAGAGTTTGCCAGCAGCATGTGGTCTATGCCTGCGGCTTGCAGTTGATTTTCAAGCACATAAAGGCTTGCATGGTGCAACAATTGTTGGGGCTTTTGACCTTGAACATGAACAGGAAGAGGGCCCATTGCACCGGCATAACCACTATGGCCTTGGAAAATATGGCCGTTGATGACCACGCCACCGCCGACAAAATATCCCACATAAAAATAAGCGTAATTGCGGTGCTTGGCACCCACACCAAATAGCAATTCGGCAGCACAAGCGGCTGTAGCATCGTTACAATAATGAACGGGCCACTCCACAAGTTTTGCTATTTCTGTTGCAAGATCAAAATTTCGCCAAGCTTGCGTGACAGCTTTCGGCGCACCAGTTGCCTCTTCCCAATTCCAAAGTTCAAAAGGAGCAGCAATACCTAAGCCTGAAATATTTTTGCGCTGGGCACGGGTGAGACCGGACAACAACTCTTCCAGACTGCTGGCCACAAAACTCAAAAGTTCTTGCGGTGCCGGAAATTGATATGGCTTATAGACTTTGCCGCGCACTTTGCCTGTCAGATCAAGCAACAACAAATCGCCAGATCGCCTACCCACTTTTAAACCGATCGAAAACGCCCCATCTGGATTGAGCATGAAAGGCGTTAAAGGCTGGCCCACTTTGCCGCGTTGGGGTTTGCCTTTGATCACAAGCTTGTCTTTTTCAAGCAGGCGCACAATCACGGATACGGTTTGCGCCGATAGGCCTGTAAGCCTTGCCAATTCAGCTTTTGGCAATTGGCCATATTGCCTGATAAGCGACAGCACCAAACGTTCATTGTATAGGCGCACGCCATTTTGTGTTGTGCCCCGCGCAAAAGCTGGAGAGGCACGCGCCAAGTTTTTTTCTGGTGTGTTGCTTTCAATGGTCACTTCTATTTCCCGTCTTGCCTATTTTTTTGGCAAGTCAAATCCCCAGCATGAACCTTCTCCTATAGCAGTTTGCCTGTCAAATAATAAATCATTTGGATTTACTTATTGACAGAGCCGCAATTTTTAGGGCAGGATTGCAAATGAAAGAAGAGCAAGCCCTTCAAGTCTGCCTTCAATCAACGAACAATCAGTTGTTACTTTTGGCCCTGCATGGGCCGTTCCATGGGAGGAATTCTAATGAAGTCTATTCTTAAAGCCGCCCTCGTAGGCGTGGCACTTTCTGCATTTGCAACAACAGCATTTGCTGGCACACCAGCGTGCTTGATCACCAAGAACAACACCAACCCCTTCTTCGTAAAAATGAAGGAAGGTGCTACTGCTGCTGCCAAGGCTGCTGGCATTGACCTGCAAGCTTTTGCTGGCGAAAAAGACGGTGACGCTGCTCCACAAATCACGGCCATTGAAAACTGCATGGCTGCTGGTGCAAAGGGCATTTTGATCACTGCTTCAAACGATTCAGTTGTTCCTGATCTGAAGAAAGCCCGCGCTGCTGGCATTTTGGTTATCGCTCTGGACACACCACTGCCAGACAAAGATGCTCAAGACATGACATTCGCAACAGACAACTTTGAAGCTGGCACTTTGATCGGCGCATGGGCCAAAGCCCAACTTGGCGACAAAGCAAAAGATGCCAAGATTGCCATGCTCGACATCAACAAAGACAACATTTCAGTTGACGTTGCTCGTGACACTGGATTCCTCAAGGGCTTCGGCATTGATGTTCCAGATTTGAAAGTGATGGGTTCAGAAAAAGACCCACGTGTAATTGGTCATGAATCTTCAGGTGCAAACCCAGAAGGCGGCCAAAAATCATTGGAAACATTGCTTGCAAAAGATCCAGCGATCAACGTTGTTTACACCATCAACGAACCAGCTGCTGAAGGCGCATTTGCTGCTTTGAAAGCTGCTGGCAAAGAAAAAGGCGTTCTCATCGTTTCAGTAGACGGTGGCTGCCCAGGCGTTAAGAACGTTGCTGCCGGTGTTATCGGTGCAACATCGCAACAATATCCATTGTTGATGGCATCGAAAGGCATCGAAGCAATTGCTGCTTTTGCCAAAGATGGTTCAAAGCCAAAAGCAACTGATGGTCTGACCTTCTTCAACACAGGCGTTAATTTGATCACTGATCACCCTGCTGAAGGCGTTAAATCAATTGACTCCAAGGAAGGCACTGCAAAGTGCTGGGGCTAATATCAGCCTGACGACTTGAATATTGCGAAAGGCGGCGGTAACGTCGCCTTTCGTTTATAAAGTGCCCGATCAAGCGGCACGTGTAACAAGACTTGGGAACGTTTTAAGAGGGCATCATGGCAACAAAGCCAAAAGCTGCGAAAAAAAGCGCGGCGAAAACCAAATCGACGCGATCTTCGCTCGCACAGCCTATTGCAACTGCATCAGTCGCAAGCGAGGCCTCAGCGCCCACAAAAACAATCTCAGATTTTGAAGCAAAGCTCAGCCAAGCCGATACGGCGGTTGCTTCGTTCGCCGAAGATGACAAAAGTCTTTTGTCTCAGGTGCGCGGATTTTTGCGTAATTATCCAACCGCTATTCCAGCGATCATTCTTTTAGTTTCCGTTATCGGCTTTGGTATCATTGCCCATAACTTCTTCACGCCCGGCACATTATCATTGGTGCTTAAACAAGTGACGGTAACGGGCATTGTGGCCATTGCCCAAACGATTGTTATTCTGACTGCGGGTATTGATCTTTCTGTGGGTGCCATTCTGGTGATTTCGGCCATGGTGATGGGCCGTGTTGCAGTTCTATATGGCGTTCCAGTTTTTATGGCCATTCCATTAGGCGTTGCTGTGGGCACGTTGATGGGCGCGTTCAATGGCTTTCTGGTTACCAAAGCGCGCATTCCGCCTTTCATCGTAACCTTGGGAACGCTTTATATTTTCAACTCTCTCAAGCTTTGGTACACCGGATCTGAATCGATCCGTGCGGCAGATCTTGAAGAAAAAACGCCGGGGCTTTTGTGGTTTGGTTCGATGATCAATGTTGGCGGGGCCATCTTTATTTATGGCAGCTTTGCATTGATTTTATTGGCGCTGGGTGCTTGGTATATGCTCAACCGCACGGCTTGGGGTCGCCATGTTCATGCCATTGGCGATGACCCAGAAGCAGCAAAACTTTCAGGCATTCAACTCGATCGCACGCTCATCTCCGTTTACGCGGTTGCCGGCTTAATTTGTGGCATTGGTGCTTGGGTTGCCATTGGCCGCGTGGGTTCAATTTCGCCCATCGCCTTTGAAACCGTGAACCTTGATTCCATCACCGCTGTGGTGATTGGAGGCACATCCTTGTTTGGTGGCCGCGCCTCAATCGTCGGTTCAGTTTTAGGTGCGCTCATCGTGGGCGTGTTTAACACGGGCCTTTCGTTGGCGGGTGTGGATTCTTATTGGCAGCTGTTTGCATCGGGCTGCTTGGTTATCGTCGCAGTTGCCATTGACCAATGGTTGCGGAGGGCTTCACAATGACACGGACTCCTATTTTACAGGCTCGCGGGCTTTCCAAACGTTATGGCACAGTTGTTGCCTTGAATGGTGCTGACTTTGATCTTTACCCCGATGAAATTCTGGGTGTGATCGGTGATAACGGTGCGGGCAAATCCAGTTTGATCAAAGCCTTGTCTGGCGCTGTGACGCCTGATCATGGTGAAATTCAATTGGATGGCAAAACCGTTCAATTTCGCTCCCCACAAGATGGCCGTGATGCGGGCATTGAAACAGTGTATCAAAACCTTGCTTTGTCTCCGGCACTTTCCATTGCCGATAATATGTTTTTGGGTCGGGAAATTCGAAAGCCCGGCGTTCTTGGCAGCATCTTCCGGATGATGGACAGAACCGCGATGCAAAAATTTGCGCGTGAAAAATTGTCTGAATTGGGTTTGATGACCATTCAAAATATCAACCAGCCTGTTGAAACACTCTCAGGCGGACAACGCCAAGGTGTTGCTGTGGCGCGGGCGGCGGCGTTTGGCTCAAAAGTGGTGATCATGGATGAACCCACCGCAGCACTGGGTGTGAAAGAATCGCGCCGCGTGCTTGAATTAATCCGCGATGTTAAAAAACGTGGCATGCCGATTATTTTGATTTCGCATAACATGCCACACGTGTTTGAAGTGTGTGACCGCATCCACATCCACCGTTTGGGTCGCAGGCTTTGCACCATTAATGCCAAAGACTTTTCAATGTCTGATGCTGTGGCAATGATGACGGGCGCTAATGAACCACCAAAGGAATTGTTGGGAACCTAATGTTTGATGTGAATGATGTTGCAAGCCTTCTCTGTGAAAAATCAGGGAAGGCTTTGCGCTTTATGGTTGGCATTGCCGGGCCGCCCGGTGCAGGCAAATCCACTGTTTCTGCCGCTTTGCGTGATGCGCTCATTGCAAAAGGTGAGACAGCCATTGTGGTTCCCATGGATGGCTTTCATTTTGATGATGCGGTGTTGAACAAACGTGGCCATCGCCCCCGCAAGGGCGCACCTTTTACGTTTGATGTTTATGGATTTGAAGTTTTGCTCAAGCGCATCAAGGCGCGTGAACCTGATATTGCCATTCCGGTTTTTGATCGCACGATGGAACTTTCACGCGCTGCCGCCGATATTGTAACCGATGAAGCCAAGTTCATTTTGGTTGAAGGTAATTATTTGTTTCTGCAATCAGCCCCGTGGGACAGGTTAAAATCGCTGTTTGACTTTACCCTGTTCATCAATGTGGCCGAAGCTGAACTTGAACGCCGCTTGATGAGCAGAATTGTGGCCCATGGCCATGATGAGACCTATGCCAAGAATTGGATTGCTTCAAACGACATGCTGAACATTCGCGAAGTGCAGGAAAAAAGTGTTGTGGCAGATTTACTAATTTAACCGCAATCGCCCACAAGGCCTGCTGCTTTGATGCCGGCAAGGGCAGCGATTTCATCATTATCAGACGTATCACCCGAAACGCCCATTGATCCTATAACTTGGCCCTCCGTTGATTTGATCAACACGCCACCGGGGACAGGCACAATGCCACCAGCAATGGCGCTTACAGCGCCTTGGAAAAAATGGGGCCGGTCTTTAGCAAATTTTTCAACGCCTCTGGTTCCCGTATTAAACATCACACAGGCGCGGGCCTTGGCGGCGGCAATATCAAATCGCGCCAATGATGATCCATCGGAAATGGCCGCTGCAATCACAACCCCGCGCGCATCCATCACCACAACACCCAAAGGCTTGAAGTTCGCATTGCGGCCATGGTCCAAGGTTTTTTCGATGATGATTTGTGCGGTGGTGAGGGTGAGAGACATAATAAACTCCGGCGTTATATCTCTCCTAGCCCTCATGGCATTTTAGCGCAACATTTTGAAGGCGTGAAACCAATCATTCTTGGCAAAGCCAGGAATGCACCACAGGATGCACAAAGGCTCAATCGCGCGGGCTGCAGCTGCCGGGCCCATGTCTTCCACTTCCCAACCCAATTGGTCCAGCAGTTGAGAAACGGTTTCTTTTGCCGATGCATCATTGCCAGCAATAAACATGCTGGGTTTGCCGCCCTTAAAACTTGGGTTGACCATTGCGGCCGCACCCACCGAATTGAATGCTTTTACAAAATGGGCAGAGGGAAATTTGGCTTGAAGTTTTTC
The DNA here is from genome assembly GCA_043778995.1 of Aestuariivirga sp. Taxonomy (GTDB): domain Bacteria; phylum Pseudomonadota; class Alphaproteobacteria; order Rhizobiales; family Aestuariivirgaceae; genus Aestuariivirga. The sequence goes on along the minus strand of JAYWFC010000052.1, from coordinate 60,620 downwards.
CATCAACGATTGGTTAAGGTCAGTAAAATATTTCAAAACGCCATTTTCTGGCGGTGCGTCGGCGATTGGGTTTGTTGCGTCAATCACGGTTTTGCCGTTTAGATTTTCGGTTCCGGCAAGATTTAACGCCGCCTCAGCCACGGTGCCTTTCACGGCGAGCAAAACCACTTCGCCAAACTTGGCAGCATTGGCAAATGATGCCACCTTCACTTTTGTATTGACCTTCGTAAATTCTGCCAATTTCGCAGGGTCACGCGTGCCAAGCGTTACTTCATGGCCGTGTTTGATAAATCCTGCCGCCAAGGTTGTTGCAACTGAGCCTGATCCAATAATTCCAATTTTCATGATTTTCTCCCTTTACAGTCTTAAACTGGGGTTGAACTCATAAAGCTTCAAGCCTTTGCCACCCGCCTCAACGTCAAATTTATTCGCCCACCTTCTTTCAGCAACGTCGAAGTTCCCGTCATCACGCGGTCTATGCCGTGAAAGCACAGGCGGCTTTCTCCGCCCATCACCAACACATCGCCTGATGATAGTTTGAGCGATTGGGTTTTGCCGCCTCGGGTTGTGCCGCCAAATCTAAAGACGGCTGTGTCTCCCAGCGAGATTGAAACAACGGGGGCTGCAAACTCTTCCTCATCTTTGTCTTGGTGTAGGCCCATTTTGGCATTGCCTTGATAAAAGTTGATGAGACAGGCTTCAGGGTCAGCTTGAAAGCCTGAAACGGCCCGCCATATATCTAAAATTGCAGGCGGAATTTCTGGCCAAGGGGTGCCCAAATCGGGGTGCAGCGTCTGATAGCGATAGCCGGCCCTGTCTGAAACCCAGCCCAGGCTGCCCAAATTGGTCATGCGCACGGAAAAGGGTGTGCCGGTTCGTGGCATCAAAGGCACAAACAGCGGGGCTTTTTGCACACATTCCCGCAAATGGGCCACCAAGGCCTCTTGGGCTGGCCTTTCCAGCATGCCGGGATAATGTTTCATTCCATTATTCATCACATTCTTCTCTTACAAAACCTTGATAGGGCGAAGTCTCGCCCCTATATACCGCCGGAACGCCAAATCAGATTGCTGATGCGGCATTGGATTTAATTCACGGGGGCGTTGCCTCGGGTGCCTAATCGGGGGCCCGAAGAGAAGCCCGCTAGAGGAGAAGATAAGATGGGTAAAGTTATTGGTATTGATCTTGGCACCACCAACTCTTGTGTGGCTGTTATGGAAGGCAAAACGCCAAAAGTTATTGAAAACGCTGAAGGTGCGCGCACCACGCCATCAATCGTTGCATTTAACGCCGAGGGCGAAACATTGGTGGGCCAACCTGCCAAACGCCAGGGCGTGACCAATCCTGAAAACACGTTCTTTGCGATCAAACGCCTGATTGGCCGCCGCATGGAAGACCCGATGGTCGCTAAAGATAAAAAACTGGTGCCCTATAACATTGTGAAAGCCGATAACGGCGACGCGTGGGTTGACAGCCGCGGCACGAAATATGCCCCTTCACAGATTTCAGCTTTCACCCTGACCAAGATGAAGGAAACTGCTGAACGTTATTTGGGCGAGCCTGTGACACAAGCTGTGATCACCGTTCCTGCATACTTTAACGACAGCCAACGCCAAGCCACCAAAGATGCTGGCCGCATTGCTGGTTTGGAAGTTTTGCGCATCATCAACGAGCCCACCGCTGCTGCCTTGGCTTACGGTCTTGATAAGCGCGAAGCTGGCACGATTGCGGTTTATGACTTGGGCGGCGGCACCTTCGACGTTTCGGTTCTTGAAATTGGCGATGGTGTTTTTGAAGTAAAATCCACCAATGGCGATACGTTCTTGGGCGGCGAAGACTTCGACATGCGCATTGTTGATTATCTTGCTGACGAATTCAAAAAAGAAAACAGCATGGATTTGCGCAAAGACAAGCTGGCTCTGCAACGTTTGCGTGAAGCCGCTGAAAAGGCCAAGGTTGAACTTTCATCTGCCATGCAGACAGAGATCAACTTGCCCTTCATCACCGCTGATGCTTCTGGCCCAAAACATTTGGCTGTGAAACTTTCGCGTTCAAAGCTTGAAGCACTGGTTGATGATCTCATCCAAAAAACTGTTGAGCCATGCCGCCAAGCGTTGAAAGATGCTGGTGTTACTGCTGCACAAATTGATGAAGTTGTTTTGGTGGGCGGCATGACCCGCATGCCAAAGGTTATCGAAATCGTAAAGCAGTTCTTCGGCAAAGAACCCCACAAGGGTGTGAACCCTGATGAAGTTGTGGCCATTGGCGCTGCCATTCAGGGCGGCGTGTTGAAGGGCGAAGTGAAAGACGTTCTGTTGTTGGACGTGACCCCATTGTCGCTTGGCATTGAAACATTGGGCGGCGTATTCACGCGTCTGATTGACCGCAACACAACAATTCCAACCAAGAAATCTCAGGTGTTCTCAACTGCTGATGACAACCAGACGGCTGTGACCATTCGTGTGTTCCAAGGCGAGCGTGAAATGGCGGCAGATAATAAGTCATTGGGTCAGTTCGACCTGATGGGCATTCCATCTGCACCGCGCGGCATTCCACAAATTGAAGTGACATTTGATATTGATGCCAACGGCATTGTGAATGTTTCGGCCAAGGACAAAGCCACCAACAAGGAACAGCAGATTCGCATTCAAGCCTCTGGTGGTTTGACTGATGCTGAAATTGAGAAAATGGTGAAAGATGCTGAAGCCAATTCCGCTGAAGATAAAAAGCGTGTTGGTTTAGTTGAAGCCAAGAACCAAGCTGAAAGTTTGATCCACTCTACCAATCGCACATTGAAAGATGCGGGCGACAAAGTGCCTGCCTCTGATAAATCTGCGCTTGAAGCTTCCATAGCTGATTTGAAGGCTTCGCTCGAAACGGGTGATGCTGATGACATTCAGGCCAAGCATACGGCTTTGATGCAGCTTGCCATGAAACTGGGTGAGGTTTTGTATAAGGGTGGCGGTGCTGGTGGGGCTGAACCACATTCAGGCGCACCAGACGGCGACCATGAAGACGACAAAGAACCACCACGCGATGAATTTGACGATGTTCTTGACGCCGAGTTCACCGAGATCGACGAAAAGAACAAGAAGTCGTAAGTTTGATTGCTTCTGCGCATCATTCAAGCGCCGTTGCTCTTGCCAAAAGCAAGGGCGACGGCTTGATTATCTTTTACACGTTGAATTGAAAACACATGGCCAAACGCGATTTTTATGAAGTTTTAGGGGTTGCCAAAGGTGCCGACGAAAAGACGTTGAAAACCGCTTATCGCAACCTTGCCAAAAAACTTCACCCCGATGCCAATCACGGCAGCAAAGACACTGATGCCAAGTTCAAAGAATTGAACGAAGCTTATGACGTGTTGAAAGATCCCCAGAAAAAAGCTGCTTATGACCGCTTTGGTCATCAGGCCTTTGAAAATGGTGGCGGCCAGCGCCCGGGTGCTGGAGGTGCTGGCTTTGGGCCTGAATTTAATTCTTCCATGTCTGACATTTTTGAAGATTTGTTTGGCGATATGATGGGTGGCCAGCGCGGCGGCCGGGCCAAACGTGCAGGCAACGGCGCACAACGCGGCAGCGATTTGCGCTATAATTTGGAAGTGACACTCACCGAAGCCTTTAGTGGCAAAACAGCACAAATCCGTGTTCCCACTTCTGTGTCTTGCGAGACTTGCAAAGGCTCTGGCGCAAAGCCCGGAACCCAGCCAACGACCTGTCGCACCTGTGGCGGTGCTGGGGCTGTGCGTTCGCAATCGGGTTTCTTCACGGTTGAACGCGCCTGCCCCACCTGCCAAGGCCGCGGACAAGTTATTGCGGACCCATGCACCACGTGCCATGGCCAGGGCCGCACCCAAAAGGAACGCAATCTTTCTGTCAATATTCCAGCGGGTGTTGAAGATGGCACACGCATTCGCTTGGCGGGTGAGGGTGAGGCTGGCCAACGTGGCGGGCCGACGGGGGATCTTTATATTTTCATATCTCTGCGCGCGCATGAATTTTTTCAACGCGATGGGGCAGATCTTTTCTGCAAGGTGCCCATTTCCATGGCCGTTGCTTCATTGGGTGGCGAGATTGAAGTTCCCACCATTGATGGCAAGAAGGCACGGGTTTCCATTCCTGAAGGTGCCCAAAATGGCAAGCAGTTCAGGTTGAAATCCAAAGGCATGCCGGTTCTGCGGTCTTCGCAATCTGGTGATATGTATATTCAAGTGAGCGTAGAAACACCCGTGAATCTGACGCGCAAACAACGCGAGTTGTTGAAAGAGTTTGAAAAAGACTCCCACCATAACAGCCCCGAATCAGAAGGCTTCTTCGCCAAGGCCAAAGCCTTTTGGGATGGGTTTGCGGGATAGGCGTTTCAAATCGTTTTTCTGCGTCTTAAGGTTGCTTTTATTTTTTGTGTCCTGCAAAATTCAATCCAATGGTCGTGAATTTCTAGCGTTGCATATGCAGCCACAAGTAAGTCTGGCCCATCGAGAAGGCTCAACCTTATCTGAGAGCGATTTAAGAAATGGATCAGCAGAAGTCTTGCTAGCATGGCAATTATATAGACAAGTTTGATGGCACGATCCACACCTCGGAAGCTAAGGAAGCTTCCTAGTAGGATGGTTAAGATGATTTCTGTTACAAAATAAAATTCCTGCCAATTAGAGAGAAACCAAGGTTGTCCTTTGGATGCGTCAAAGAGATCAACATTGCCAGCATACCAATAGACCCATTGGATAAATTTGTAGAGCCAGCCTGAAACATAGGGCGGTAAGATAGATAGAAAGATGATCGAAAGCCAATCGCCTTGACTGGCTTTGCGATGGAATTGCAATAGAAAAACCACAACCAACAAAATTGATATTACGGCTATTATGGCAAGTTGTTGGCTTAACAAAGTTTTGAGTTGAGCCAGCGGGAAGAAAAGGTATTTGATCAACTGATTTGCAATGTCGTTTTGATAATTTAAAATATAGACGCACCAAAAACCATATCCAGTCCAGATTTTGTCTATGATTTGGCCGAGTAATATGGCGAGACTGACGCCACCGACTGAAACGAGCGCTGCACTAATGAGACTATATGTTTCTATTTCTTGTCCGCGTTCAACAAAATTGAGGATGGTTTTCCACTCGAAGAATGTGCTTATGAAAGTAAAAATCATTGCAGCACAGACGATGTAAGGATTGAATGGGTTGGCGTGTTTGAAATGGTGGGGCGGCACTTTCTTTAGCCATTTGTCGACGAGCAAATATGCTTCAACCGCTAAGATAATTTCTGTCCAAATTGGAATTCCTTGCCAATAAATGGAATGCCATATTGGCTTAACGGCTTGCCCGAACCGGAAATAAGAAAGGGCAGGCTCAGGAATATCATGCCCAAGGATGAGGATGAACGCTACAAAGAGCACAGCCTGAATTGTGAACCTGTTGGCTTTTGAGAAAGCAAAGAGCGCATTCATAGTCACAATCATTGACCTTTCATTTGGTCATCAAATATTTGCAAAAATTGTATTTTTTATCAACCTCCAATATTGTGCATTTATTCCTTGAGATGTGTCCGCAATGAACACCTTGTGTCATGCATTAAATAACTATATAGTTACTTCACTTGAAACAGAGACATTCACAGACATGACAAACTCTATCCCCACTTTTGGCTTTGGTACTTGGAACCGCGATGGCGATGAGGCTTATCGCACGGTGCGGGCGGCTCTCGATGTGGGCTATCGGCATATCGACACCGCAGAGGGTTATAAAAACGAAGAATTTGTGGGCAAGGCGATTGCTGAATCTGGTGTTGCTCGCAATGATGTTTTTATCACAACCAAAGTGGCACCGGAGAGTTATGGGCCTGGACAGATTTTGCCGCATGTAAAAGTGTCACTTGATAAATTGCGGGTTGATAAAGTTGATCTGCTTTTGCTGCATTGGCCTTCTGTCAAAGACCAATATGATGTGAGTGATTATGTAGCGCAATTTGCAGAAGTTTATGACTTAGGCTTGGCCAAGCAGATTGGAGTTTCAAACTTCACTAAGAAATATCTTGATGCAGCGATGGCCATTTTAGGCAAGCGACCTATTGCCACCAACCAAGTGGAATGTCATGTGCTTATGCAGAACCGCGTGATTGTGGAATATACACGCGCCAAAGGCATTTCAACCACGGCTTATTCTCCCTTGGCGCGGGGCGCACTTTCCACCCATGCGGGCTTGATTGCGATTGGAAAAAAATATGATGCAACGCCTGAACAAGTGGGCTTGGCTTTTCTGTTGGCAGAGGGGCATATCGTTATTCCATCATCATCAAACCCTGCTCGCATCAAAAGCAATTTTGAGGCCCAGAACTTGAAGCTTTCAGCTGATGAGATTGCTTTGATCCGCACCTATGATGAAGGCCGTCGTTTGGTGAATGGGGCTTGGTGCCCGGTTTGGGATGTTTAAAGCCTAAAACAGAGCCATCTGTTCGCCTTTTTGCACAGGGCGATTAAACAAATCGGTGCGCAATTTTACGCGGTTTTCATTGAGCCCCAAGCGTTGGCAGGCCAATTGAAATCTTCGCCCAATCGTCCACGCATAGGGACCTTGGCCTGTCATGCGGGTGCCAAAGTTTGGATCATTGTCTTGGCCGCCACGGGTGGATTTAACCAAAGACATGATGCGTTGGGCCTTATCGGGATAGGTTTTTTCAAGCCAGTCTTTGAAAATATCTTTCACTTCCAAAGGCAGGCGCAACATGGTGTAGCCAGCCTCGCGCACACCAGAATTTCGTGCGGCTTTTAAAATATTTTCAATCTCAATATCATTCAAACCCGGAATGATGGGGCCCATCATCACCACTGTGGGAATGCCAGCCTTGCTCAAAATCTCTAAGGCCGCCAAGCGCTTCATGGGTGTGGAGGCCCGAGGCTCCATCTCTCGGGCAAGCTTGCCATCAAGCGTTGTTATGGAAATTGCCACTTTTACCAAACCTTTTTCAGCCATCGGTTTGAGAAGATCAATATCGCGCAATACAGTTGCTGATTTTGTGACAATGCCAAAGGGGTGATGAAATTCATTCAAAACTTCAATCACCGCGCGGGTAATGCGATAATCACGCTCAATGGGTTGATAAGGATCAGTGTTGGCACCCAAGGCCAAGGTTCGTGCCTGATAGTTGGTCGCGGTTAATTCCTCGCGAAGAAGTTGAGCGGCGTTCGGCTTGATAAAAAGCTTTGATTCAAAATCAAGCCCGGGAGAAAGCCCCATATAGGCGTGGGAAGGCCTCGCATAACAATAGACGCAGCCATGTTCACAGCCACGATAAGGATTGATCGAACGATCAAATGAAATATCCGGCGACGTGTTGCGTGAAATGATGGATTTAGGTGTTTCGGTGAAAATCTCAGTCTTCAGGCGCGGAAGTTCGGCCAGTGTCGACCAACCGTCATCCACGAATTCGGCGCTGTGCTGATCAAAACGAGATGCCTCATTGCTTTTGGCACCGCGACCGCGCTCCAACTGAGGCAGTGAAGTTAATTTACCAGTTCCCATGACCCCAATATCAAGGCCCGATGAGCGCGAAATGTTCAAAAGCGTTGCCATGAAACAAACATAACATAAAATGTGTACAAAACAAGAACATTCTTGCGTATTTTAAAAATACCCGCCAAATAAAGCGATGAATCTCAAAAACTTAAGTTTAGTTTTGATAGCTCCACTGTGTTGGGGTACGAGCATCACTTTAGCCAAGCCCGTTGTGCAACATTTCCCCCCACTTTTTTTGATGCTGATGGTTTATGTTGGCATTGCGGCCATCATGGCAATAACCCAACACGAACGTTTTCAAACACCTTGGCCGCATATGTTGCTGATCTCGGCGTTGGCTGTTACAATTCAGGGTGCCTTGCTGTTTTATGCGGTGCGCAATGTGGAAGCCACAACCGCCAATTTGGTGCTGCAAACGCAGGTTCCGGCCGCTGTGATTATGGGCTGGCTTATTGCTGGAGAGCAGCTTGATACGGCAAAAGTGATTGGCACTTTGATCGCAATTTTGGGCGTGGCAATTGTTATTGGGCTTCCTGAAAACAGACCACCCTTGATTCCAGTTTTGATGATTGTGCTGAGCGGCTTTGTTTGGGCAGCGGGGCAAGTTTTTGCCAGGCTTTATTCAAAAGACTCCGGCCTGATGATTCTCAAGGCCAATGCTTATTATAGTGTGCCGCAATTGTTGTTGGCCACTCTGGTGTTGGAACATGGTCAATTAGATGCAATGCAAACCGCCACGTTTTCAATGTGGATGTTATTATTGTTTGTGGGCTTTGTTGGATTTTATTTGGCTTACGCCACATGGTTTTCAGCCCTGAAAATCATGCGGGTTGATGAAGTTGTGCCCTTTGTGCTGTTGATGACGCCCGTTGGCTTAGTGACGGCAGTGGTGTTTTTGGGCGAAACAATTACTCCCGTGCAATATCTTGGCGGTGGCGTTTTGATGTTGGGCTTGGCGATTGTGAACGGGTTGATCAAAATACCAAAAACGACGAGTGCGCCTGGGTAATCTTATTTTCTTCTAAGACCTTCGTCCAACCGCGGCATAATCTCTACAAAGTTGCAGGGCTTATGGCGATAGTCGAGTTGGTGAACTAAAATCTCATCCCAACCATCGCGGCAGGCGCCGGGGCTGCCGGGCAGGCAAAATACATATTTGCCTTTGACAAGGCCTGCGGTTGCCCGTGATTGAATGGTTGAGGTTTTGATTTTGGCAAAACTGATCATATGAAAAATAACGCCGAAGCCTTCAATTTCTTTTTCAAAAAGCGGGCGCATGGCTTCGATTGTAACGTCACGCCCTGTAAGGCCTGTGCCGCCGGTTGAAATAATTGCGTCCACAGTTGTATCGGCAGCGAATTTTCTGGTGGCGGCTCTAATGGCACGAATATCATCCTTCACAATAACACGGCCCGCCAAGCGATGGCCCGCTTCACGAATGCGATCAACCAATGTTTGGCCAGATTTATCATCTGCTAAAACGCGGGTGTCTGAAATCGTCATCACAGCGATGCCAATGCTTAAAAATTCACGCTCGGTCATAACAGTCTGTCTCTGAACAATTGCAAATCGCGCCACGCCATTTTTTTATGCAGGGGAAATTTTAAAAGCTCATCGGGGTGCAAGGTTGCCAGCATCATCGCCTCATTCAGATTTTGCCATTTGCCGCGTTGGCGCAGGATTGATGGGTCACCGCCCGCAAGATATTGGCCGGGCACAGAACTGAAAGCCAAAATGAATTTGGGCTTTAAAAGTTGAAGTGCGCGCTTGGCAAAAGGCAAAGCCAGATTGATTTCATTTTCAGTGGGACTGCGGTTGCCTGGTGGCCGCCATGGAATGAGATTGATCATCGCCACATCGGCAATTTTAAGATCAATGGCTGCCAACATATTTTCGAGCAATGCGCGCGCCTTGCCGGCAAAAACCATGCCCGATCGATCTTCTTCATTGCGCGGCCTGTCGGAGAGAAGCAGAATTTGCGCATCTTCAGGCCCTTCAAAAAAGCTGAGCTGGGTAGCTGATTTGCGCAAAGGGTGCGTTTCAAAATAATTGAGCGCTTGGGTTAGTTCGGCCAGTGTGTTGCAATTCTCTGCACCACTGGAATTAGCCACAGCTGCACTGGATTTTACATTCTGGGAGGCTTGAATAGCTTTGGGTTTTTCAGCCACAACAGGTGCGGCAAAACGATCAACCGGCTGTTCTAAAATAATCTCATCGGCACCCATGGCAATAAGCCAGCCGAACACTTCGCTGGCACTTGGTGAAATTGGGTCGTTTGGCCGCTGATCCATGTCTAAATTGGCTGCTTTTCTTAATCACCAACACTCTATAACAGTTAAGCCTTGGGCGCAAACTTTGGAGCTTATTTCGTGACCGATATTCAACGTGAAGCAATGGACTATGATGTGGTGATTGTGGGGGCGGGGCCTGCGGGCTTATCGGCCGCCATTCGCGTGAAACAGCTTTCGCCGGAAACATCCGTTTGCGTTCTTGAAAAAGGCTCTGAAGTTGGCGCACATATTTTATCAGGCGCGGTGATCGACCCCATTGCTTTGAATGAATTGATCCCCGATTGGAAAGACAAGGGTGCGCCGCTGAACACGCCCGTTGTTGAAGATCGATTTTATGTTTTGGGCCCATCAGGTGCTTTGCGCTTGCCCAATTTTTTGATGCCACCGTTGATGAGCAACCATGGCAACTATGTCGTATCGCTTGGCAACGTGTGCCGCTGGCTTGCCACGCAAGCTGAAAGCCTAGGCGTTGAAATTTATCCGGGCTTTGCTGCCTCTGAGGTGCTCTACCGTGAAGATGGTTCGGTTCGCGGTGTTGTGGCGGGCGTTATGGGCATTGCCAAGGACGGCACGCATAAGCCTGATTATCAGCCGGGTATGGAACTTATCGGCAAGTATATTTTTATTGCTGAGGGTGTGCGCGGTTCATTGGCTAAAGAAATTATTGCCAAATATAATTTGTCTGAAGGCCGCGAACCGCAGAAATTTGGGCTTGGCATGAAAGAGCTTTGGGAAGTGAAGCCCGAAAATCACAAGCCGGGCCAAGTGACCCACAGCATGGGTTGGCCCTTGGGCATGAAAACCGGCGGCGGTTCATTCATGTATCACTTAGAAGACAATTTAGTATCTGTCGGTTTTGTGGTTCATTTGAATTATCAAAACCCACATCTTTTTCCGTATATGGAATTTCAGCGTTTTAAACATCATCCGCTGATTGCCAAAACTTTAGAGGGTGGGCGGCGCGTGGCTTACGGCGCGCGAGCGATTACTGAAGGTGGTTTTCAATCTGTACCAAAACTGGCCTTTCCGGGTGGTGCACTCATTGGCTGTTCGGCAGGCTTTGTGAATGTGCCGCGCATCAAGGGATCTCATAATGCTATGAAGACCGGAATGTTGGCGGCAGAACAAGCTGTGGCCGCTTTGGCCGCAGGGCGTTCAGGTGACACTTTGGATGCCTATCAAAAGGCTTATGAAAATTCTTGGGTTTATGCCGACTTGAAAAAGGTCAAGAATGTGAAACCTATGTGGTCAAAACTTGGTCTTTTGGGCGGTGCTGTGTTGGGTGCTGCCGATATGTGGCTGAACACCCTGTTTGGATTTGGTTTGGGCACGTGGAAACATGGCAAACCTGACTATGCAACCTTAAAGCCCGCAGCGACAAGCAAACCCATTTCTTACCCGAAACCCGATGGTGTGTTGTCGTTTGACCGATTAACGAACGTGGCATTTTCAGCCACTGCGCATGAGGAAGATGAGCCCGCTCATCTTAAATTGAAAGATAAGGACATTCCCATTGGCGTGAATTTACCCATGTGGGATGAACCAGCCCAACGCTATTGCCCAGCGGGGGTTTATGAAGTGGTGCGGGTTGAGGGCCAAGAGCCTAAATTTCAGATCAATCACCAAAACTGCGTTCATTGCAAAACCTGCGATATTAAAGACCCATCGCAAAATATAACGTGGGTTGTGCCGCAAGGCGGCGAGGGGCCAAACTATCCAAATATGTAAAAATAGGTTGTTAACCCTGTTCCCAAGCTTTTTAAGCCACTGAGAAATAACTAAAAAGCAACCAATCCGCGCAAGGGGTTGTTCAGAGGTCTTGTCTATCACTGCAATCTCGGTGTGATAGGAGTTGTTTTGCCATGGGTTTATCTTTGAAAAAGTTTGGTTTGCTGCGTCGGTTGCAAACGTTGTTCAAACAGGATCTCGGCAATGTGTCGGTGATGTTCGGTATTGCTGCTGTGCCGCTGTTTTTGGCGGGCGGTGCCGCCATTGATTATGAGCGCGCCATCAACGCCAAAACAATGCTGCAAGCCTCGCTTGACTCGGCTGCTCTTTATGCAGCCTCGCTCACATCCACCGATGATAGTTATCTGACCACAAATTCTAAGCCTTATGTGTTGGCGAACTATAACAACGGGGGTGATGCGGCTTTATCGAGCTATACCGCACATTTTGATACGACCAGTTCGACAGTTCAGGTTCAAGGCCAAGCGGCCATGAAAACGTGGTTCATGTCGATTGTTGGACAGACAGATCTGACAGTGACAGCCACATCCAACGTGCAACGCTCAGGGCTTAATCTTGAAGTATCGCTCGTGCTGGATAACACAAATTCAATGAATACGGGCAACGCGATTGGCAGTTTAAGAACGGCTGCCGCAAAATTCGTGTCGCAAGTCATGCCTGCAACGCAAGGCAATTTTTACACCAAGATTGCACTGGTCCCCTATAACAACGGCGTTAACGTGGGTGCCGCGATGGCAGCGACCGCGCGCGGCGGCATTTTAGCAGGCACTGGAGTTGTGCCCGGGTATCAAAATTATAAATTTCCATCATTTGATAGCAATGGCAACACAACCAGCAACGGCGTTCCGATTACGCAAACGCTTTCTGTGACCAATTGCGTTACTGAACGCACGGGGGTGAATGCCTATACAGACTCTTCAGTCTTATTATTCCCTCTGGGTCGCCAATATGCGCCCAGTGGCAACCCCTGCTCGGTCACGCAAATGACGCCTCTTTCAACCGATAAAACCACTTTGACCAATTCCATCAACGCCATGACAGCGAGCAATTCTACTGCGGGCCAGGTTGGTATTGCCTGGGGTTGGTATGCTTTGTCACCCAATATTGGGTTGTGGTCGGGTGCCAGTGCTCCTGCCACTTATGATAAGCTGACAACCACCGTTGTGGCACAAAAAGTGTCTAAAGTATTGATTCTGATGACCGATGGTGAATACAACTCATCCTATGCCAATGGCGTAATTTCGGGCGCCCCTACTGTTTCTGGTAGTGGTTCACCCACAGATCACATTAACATGGCGGCAAGCAACGGCAATTCTTACACGCAGGCCACGAGCATGTGCTCGGCCATCAAAGCCGCTGGCATTGAAGTTTATGTGATTTCTTTCCAATTGGATAAAACCCAAGCTCAACGCGTTTCGTTGATCAACAATTGCGCAACCGATGCTTCACATGTGATTGATGGTGACACACAGTCGCTAGACTCGGCATTTGCCAATATTGCCAACAAACTTCTGGCCATGCGTATTACCGGTTAACAGGCGGCGGGCCTGATCTGAAGAAGGACGAGAGGATAAAACCTCTCGTCCTTTTTACTTGCAGCGAACCTACAAAAGCCGCAAACTTTGGCATATGAATCATCATCGCAATGAAGATCGGATCACCATGGTTTTACGCAACGTCTCTTTTTTGGTTTTGGTTTTGGCTTTGGCAACAACAGCGCGGGCTGAAACACCGCGGGAGTCGTCTTTTGCTGGCGGTTATCTGGCCTCGCGCAGCGCTTCGCAATTGCACGATATTGGAGCCACTATTCAATATACTCGTGATGCGCTTTCCTATGACCAAAACAATGTTGTTTTGAACGAGCGTTTGTTTCAGGCCCAAGTGATGGCCGGTGATATTGCCAAGGCTGAACCCTTGGCCGCCCAAGTGATCAAAGCCAACAGCCAACACCGCATGGCGCGGCTGGTTTTGGGCTTGAAAGAATTTCACGCAAGGCGTTACCCAGAGGCCAGAGATAATTTTAATGAAGCGGCCTATACCCCTTTGGGAGAACTCACTTCGGCATTGCTCTCTGCTTGGTCTTATGCAGGCGAAGGCTCAGTCAATGCCGCCTTGCATGAACTTGATAAATTGGATGGCCAAGAAGCATTTGCCAATTACAAAGCATTTCATTCTGCTCTGATTGCAGACTTTTTGGGCTCAAGCATGCGCGCTGAACCCGCCTATAAAAAAGCTTATGATCTTGCCCCCAACAGTTTGCGCATTGTGCAGGCTTATGGAAACTTTTTAGAACGCAACGGCCATAAAGACCAAGCTATTAAAATTTACCAATCTTATTTGGCTGATGGGCAACGTGATATTTTAGTGCGCAATGCGTTGGACAAAGCCGCCGGCACCACAAAGCCATTACCCTTTGTTGGTTCTGCGGCCGCAGGTGCGGGCGAAGTTTTATTCTCGCTGGCCGGGGCTTTGAATGGCGATCAAAACAGCGACAGCGCTTTGATGTATTCACAGCTCGCTGTTGGTCTAAGCGCTGACAAGCCGGTTATTCTGACCACGGTTGGCGGTGCCCAAGCTGATTTGAAAGACTATGAGGCATCAAACAAAACCTATGATCAAATTCCAAAAGACTCTGTTTTGCGCAATTATGCCGATACGCAAATTGCGGTGAATTTGCAGCGCGATGGAAAAAATTCGGAAGCAGTTGCAAAACTGAAAGCAGTTTTGGAACAAGATCCCAAAAACTATGATGCCTTGGTAACCCTTGGTAGCATTTACCGCGCCACAGAAGATTTTCCAAAAGCTGAAGATGCCTTCACGCAAGCATTGCAATTGCTTTCACCAGACGATCCCAACGCTTGGAAGCTTTATTATGATCGCGGCATTGCCTTTGATCGGGCCAAAGAATTTGACAAGGCTGAGACTGATTTTCGTAAAGCCTTGGCACTTTCAAAGGATGATCCTGCGGTTTTGAATTATCTGGGCTATTCGATGATTGATCGTGGGGTGCATTTGGACGAGGCCATGACCATGATAAAGAAAGCAGTTGACCTGAAGCCCAATGACGGTTTCATCGTCGACAGCTTGGGCTGGGCCTATTACACGCTTCGTGATTATGAGCAGGCGGTGAATTATTGTGAACGCGCTGTTGATTTGAACCCTGCAGACCCCATTATTTCTGAACATTTGGGTGATGCCTATTGGCGCGCGGGCCGCAAGCTTGAAGCGCAGTTTCAATGGAACCATGCCCGCGCCAACCATCCTGACAAAGATGATTTAGCCCGCATTGAAGGCAAAATTAAAAGTGGTCTGGTTGACGAATCTGCGGTTGTTCCCAAAAAAGGTTAGGCTTTGTGATCTTCGAAAAGGCACCAGCGAAGATTAATTTGGCGCTGCATGTTTTGGGTCGTCGGTTGGATGGCTATCACGATCTTGATTCCATCGTGGCTTTTGCCGATGTGGGCGACGAGCTTTTAATTTCAGAAAGCCATCGCAACAGTTTGCAGGTTGATGGGGCTTTTGCTGAAGATGTGCCTTTGGGCGACGATAATATAATCTGGAATGCCTGGCGCTTGCTCTCTGGGCACTATTCATTGCCGTTTGTAACGGTGGGGCTTACCAAAAACTTGCCTGTGGCTTCAGGCATTGGTGGAGGTTCTGCTGATGCTGCGGCCATGGTGCGGGGCCTATTGCGGCTGGTTGATAAAACTTTGCCGGAAGAATACATCGTGCAATTTGCCCGAACTTTGGGCGCAGATGTTCCGGTTTGTTTTTACAGCAAAGCGTGCCGCATGACAGGCATTGGTGAATCCATCAGTGTACTGACGGAAAAATTGCCTGAAGCGCTGGTTTTGGTGAACCCACGTGTTGGTTGTTCAACACTTGATGTTTTTCGTCAAATGAATTTGATGCCTGGCCAGAATTGCCCGTTGAATGACGCAGTTTGGCGCAACGACATGACAGAGGCCGCCTTGCGTGTGCAGCCCATAATTCAAGATGTTTTGCACGCATTGGAAAACCAATATATTGGCCCCGTTCGCATGTCTGGTTCTGGTGCCACGTGTTTTGCCGAAGCGACAAGTTTTGCCGTGGCAGAAAATGCGGCGGCGCACTTGGCGCTGAAATTTCCCCAATGGTGGGTGAAGGCGGCTCGATTGGTTTAGCCCATTTGGCCGCGGTGTCTGAGATATTGATCAGCCAACACAATGGCCATCATCGCCTCGCCCACAGGCACTGCACGAATTCCCACACATGGATCATGCCGGCCTTTGGTGACGATATCTGTATTTTCACCTTGAGACGTTATGGTTTTTCGCGGGTTTAAAATTGACGATGTGGGTTTTACCGCAAAGCGAACGACAACATCTTGCCCCGATGAAATGCCGCCCAAAATTCCACCTGCATGATTGGATTGAAAATCTGGTTTTCCATCTTTCATGCGAATTTCGTCAGCGTTTTCTTCGCCACTCAATGAAGCACTGGCAAAGCCTTCACCAATTTCCACACCTTTGACAGCATTGATGCTCATCATGGCTGATGCCAACTCAGCATCAAGCTTGCCGTAAAGTGGAGAGCCCCAACCTGCTGGAACACCTGAAGCCACAACCTCAATGACAGCGCCGCAAGATGAGCCGCTTTTTCTGACGCCATCTAAATACACTTCCCATTCTTTGGCAGCTTTTGCATCCGCACAGAAAAATGGATTGTTCTCAATCTCATTGTTATCCCAATTGCTGCGATCAATTTTATGGGGGCCCATTTGCACCAGAGAACCGCGAATGGAAACATGTGGAATGACCAGACGCGCGATTGCACCGGCGGCAACACGGCACGCCGTTTCGCGGGCTGATGACCGGCCGCCGCCGCGATAATCTCTGATGCCATATTTGGCGTCATAGGTTAAATCAGCATGGCCCGGTCTGAACGAGTCTCTTATTTCACCATAGTCTTTTGAACGTTGATCGGTGTTTTCAATCAGCAAGGCGATGGGTGTTCCCGTGGTGCGCAGTCCTTGGGTGCGCTCATCTTCAAAAACGCCTGAAAGAATTTTAACGGCATCAGCCTCGCGCCGCTGCGTGGTGAACCGATTTTGACCAGGTTTGCGCTTATCCAGAAAGCCTTGAATGGCTTCAACTGAAATGGACAGGTTGGGTGGGCAACCATCCACAACTGCACCAATGGAATGCCCATGGCTTTCGCCAAAGGTGGTGACGCGAAACAAATGACCAAATGTATTGTGTGACATGCCCGTGGTGATTAGAGGGTTTTGGGCGGGTTGAAAAGAGCAGGCGAATTGAGGCTTGTTATGATGGCGATCTAAGGTTTATAGAGCCCGTGATGACACTGAAACTTGCAATTGCTGGGGCTGCCGGACGCATGGGGCGCGAGTTGGCCAAGATTGTGCACGAAACGCCGGGTTGCGTTTTGGCGGGCGGGCTTGAAGCCCCCAATTCGCCACACTTAAGCGCGGACTATGGCGAATTGATTGGTGTTGGAAAACTTGGTGTTGCGATCAGCGCTGATGCCGCCACCGTCGTTTCACAGGTTGATGGCATCATTGATTTTACTGTTCCTGCGGCAACGCTTTCTTTGCTGAAATTTACGACAGGCAAAATTCATGTGATCGGCACCACAGGCATTGATGCGGCGGGTGACGCTAGCATTGCCGCTGCCGCACACTCAGCAACCATTGTGAAGACGGGCAATTTCTCGCTTGGCGTCAACATGCTTGCAGCATTGGTCAAACGCGCTGCAGCGGCACTGGGCCAAGAGTTTGACATTGAAATATTGGAAATGCACCACCGCATGAAGATTGATGCGCCCTCTGGCACAGCGCTGCTTTTGGGAAAAGCTGCGGCGGAGGGCCGTGATATTGATCTCAAACAGAAATCAGTGCGCACGCGTGATGGCCATACGGGGGCACGCAACGTTGGCGATATTGGATTTGCCACCTTGCGTGGCGGATCTGTGGTTGGTGATCATACAGTGATTTTTGCTGGCAATGGCGAGAGGTTGGAACTTCGCCATGTTGCAGAATCGCGTGAGCTTTTTGCACGCGGTGCTGTGAAGGCCGCCATCTGGGCGCAGAATCAGAAACCTGGATTTTATTCAATGTTTGACGTGTTGGGGATTTCATAATGAGCGGAACTTTAGTTTTAGTGCGTCACGGGCAAAGTGATTGGAATTTAAAAAACCTATTCACCGGTTGGAAAGACCCTGATCTTTCACCCAAGGGCGTTGAAGAAGCCAAGGCCGCGGGCCAGCGTTTAAAAGCCAAGGGGTTGAAGTTTGATCTGTGCTTTACGTCTGCACTCACGCGCGCGCAGCACACTTTGGCTTTGATCTTAAATGAGCTTCAACAAACCGGTCTTTCAGAAACCCGCGATCAAGCTTTGAACGAGCGTGACTATGGCGAATTGACAGGCCTTAATAAAGACGATGCCCGCAAGAAATGGGGCGAAGAACAGGTGCTGGTTTGGCGGCGTTCCTATGATGTGCCGCCTCCGGGGGGCGAGTCTTTGAAAGACACTTTGGCGCGGTCTTTGCCTTATTACATGCACAAGATTCAACCTCGTGTTCTGGAAGGCAAAACTGTTTTGGTTGCAGCGCATGGCAATTCTTTGCGTTCGCTCATCATGGCCATTGAAGGGCTAACACCAGAACAAATTTTAAAGCGCGAACTCGAAACGGGTGTTCCCATTGTTTATAAGTTGAACGCCAATTCCACACCGGCCTCGATGGATGTTTTGGCCTGATGCATGTGAAGCTTTTGAGCCCCTCAGAAGCTGAACAGGCACTTGAGCGGCTTTCTGAAATTTTGGTGGATGCCGTAGCCCACGGCGCTGGGGTGAGTTTCATGCATCCCCTCTCGCGCAATGATGCCCATAACTATTGGCGCATACAGATAGGCGACGTTGCTTTGTACCAGACCTTTATTTTTGTGTGCTTGGATCGATCATCTACAATTACCGGCACGGTGATGTTGCAAAAATCTTGGGCACCCAATCAACCCCACCGGGCTGATGTTGCAAAACTTCTGGTGCATTCTGATTATCGTCGGCAAGGCGTTGCATCAGCCTTGATGTTGGCCTTAGAAAAATATGCAGTCGACATCGGTTTGAAACTTATCACGTTTGATGCGGTGGCCGGTGGTGGGGCCGAAGGCTTTTACCGCACAATGGGCTATGTGCCCGTGGGTGTTATTCCGGGCTATGCCTATTCTGGCGATGGCAAGCTTGATGACACGATGTTTTTTTATAAAACGCTGTAACGTTTTATTTCGGCGCGCGTTTGGCTAAAATTCTTTGCAAGGTGCGGCGATGCATGTTCAAGCGTCTTGCGGTTTCAGACACATTGCGACTGCATAGTTCAAAGACGCGCTGAATATGCTCCCAGCGCACACGGTCTGCCGACATTGGATTATCCGGCAAAGCATTGCGATGTTCTTTATCGCCGGTCAGTGCACCATAGACCGCATCGGCATCAGCGGGTTTTGCCAAATAATCAATGGCACCCATTTTTACAGCTGTTACAGCCGTGGCGATGTTGCCATAGCCTGTTAACACAACAACGCGGGCTTCTGGCTTTGCGGCGTGCAACACTTCAATCACATCAAGGCCGTTACCGTCGGTCAATCGCAAATCCACCACCGCATACAGGGGCGCTTCCCTTTTAACTTCGGCAATGCCTTCGGCCACAGTATCGGCCAAGCGCACAACAAAACCGCGCGTTTCCATGGCCTTACCAAGCCTTGTGAGAAAGGGTTTATCGTCATCGACCAGCAATAGTGTCTTGGGTATGGTGTTCATCATTTTCTCTTGTCGTGGCTTATAGCAGAGGTCAAGCTCTTTTGGCCACATCCACACTTACGCGCGGCCAGCTGATCTGGATGACTGCTCCATGCCCCGGCGCCTTGCGGTTTGACAAAGTGACGCTGGCGCCTGAGCGTTCAAGCAAGGTTTTGGCGATAAATAACCCAAGCCCCATGCCCTCATGTTGGCCAGGCTCACCTGGTTCAGCTTCGCCATATCCTGGCCTTGTGGTCACAAACGGGTCGCCCAATTGATCAAATATTGCCTGGTCAAAACCCGGCCCATCATCTGTCACTGAAACTTGAACCTGAGACGCTGACCAGCGGGCTTTCACATCCACTTTAGACTTTGCAAAGTCGATTGCGTTTTCAAGGATATTGCCAAGGCCATAGGTGATTGCGGGGTTGCGTCTGAATGTTGGGGCGGTCTCGGGCTTTTTAGGATCGTTGGATTTGGCATCGACATTTATGGCCACGTCAGACCCTCGCAGTGGGGCCACCATATCTTCCAGCATGGCCTCCAGCCCTACTTGAAAATATAAATCGTCAGACAATTGTTCAGGCACGGCAAGCCTTGTTAAAATTTCGCGACATCTGGCAGCTTGGCTGATCAACAAATCTATATCGTCGTTATGTTCAAAATTTTTCGGCAATTCTCGCTTCAATTCTTTGGCCACAAGCGCGATTGTAGCCAACGGCGTGCCCAGTTCGTGGGCGGCGGCGGCAGCTAATCCATCTAAAGCTGATAGTCTTTGCTCACGCGCCAAAACCAATTCGGTGGCCTGCAAAGCAGATGACATGACGCGCGCTTCTTCGGCAATCCGGCGCGCGTAAATGGCTGAAAAAACTGTGGCTGAAACAATGGCCACCCACATGCCGAAAACATAAATGGGTGGAATGGTCAATTCCACACTGTCGGGCCAAGGCAAAGGCTTATGATAAAACGAAAGGAAGGACGTACAGGCCAAACCAATTGCACCCAATGAGGCTGTCCACAAAATGGGAAGAGACGTTGCAGACACTGTGACGGGCACCAAGAACAACAACGAAAAGGGATTCTGCAATCCACCGGTGAGATATAGAAGACCCGCTAGTTGCAACACATCATAGCACAACAGAAGCCCTGCAGATTGGGCAGACAATCTTTGACTGCCGCGCCAACGCAAATTCAAAAATACATTCAGCCACGCAGAAAGCGCAATAAGGCCGAGACACGCACTTAAAGGAAGTTTGAAGCCCAAATAGAACTCAACACCTAAGACCGCAGCGGCTTGGCCGATAACCGCAAGCCAGCGCAATCGCACCAAGGTGCGAAGGCGGAGAAGACCCAGTTCAGGTGCTGCGGCAATTTGTGTGATGTCTGTCATTTTTTCTACGCTTAACATACGAAACATTAGATGAGGCAGATTGAGAATGCAAAAATCGCGGCGTTTGGCAGGATTTGTACTGGCCATTATTTTGGCACTTGCCGCTGGCTATTTCGCGTTGACCAATCAGCGCATGGATCATGGCGTGGTTTCAAGCGGCACAGCCCTTGTGGGCGGCCCATTTCGTTTGACCAATCAAAAAGGCGAGGCCGTTACTGAAAAAACCTATTCGGGCAAGTTTATGATGGTGTTTTTTGGCTTTAGTCATTGCCAAGATGTGTGCCCCACTGAGCTTCAAGTGATGACAGCCGCCATGCAGCAACTTGGTTCGCAAGCTGATCAGATTGTGCCAATCTTCGTATCGATTGACCCAGAACGCGATACAACCAATGTTATGGCAGACTATGTCAAGGCGTTTGACCCGCGTTTACAAGGCCTTACGGGAACGCCCGAGCAGATTGCGGAAATTGCCCGGGCTTATCATGCTTACTATAAGAAGATCCCGAACGAGAAAACCCCTAGTGATTATGAGATGGACCACACGTCCATCATCTATATTTTGGGTCCAGATGGGGCTTTTATTAAACATTTCAATTATACAACTGATGCGAAAGCATTGGCAGATGATCTAAAAAAGGTGCTAAAGACTTGAAAATGAATTCAACTCCTGCTCCCGTTTCGTTTCTCTATCCACTGTTTGAAATGAACCACGCCGCTCTCCAGCCCATGCGCCTTCTTGCAGATATTGGTCTGTTGTTCTGGCAAAACACATCAAACCCCATGCGCGATACGAGCTTTGCGCGGCAAGCAACAGCTGGCCTGACAATGTTTGAACGGGCAACACGGCGCTTTGACAAGCCTGAATTTGGTATTTTGAAAACTCAAATTGGCAAAAAAGAATTTGCCATCAAAGAAGACATCGTTTGGCAAAACCCATTTTGTCATGTCATTCACTTTAGCAAAGTTGGGTTCGCAAAACATTTGCCTAAACTTTTGTTGGTGGCCCCCATGTCAGGCCATTATGCAACGCTGCTGCGCGACACCGTAAAATCAATGTTGCCGCATTTTGATTGTTATGTAACTGACTGGCAGGATGCGCGTGATATTCCAGTGTCTGCCGGGTCGTTCGATCTTGATGACTATACCGATGCAATTATTTCCATTCTGCATCATTTTGGCGAACGGGCCCATGTTATGGCTGTGTGCCAACCCTCGGTTCCGGTTCTTGTGGCAAGCGCTTTAATGGCCGACAGAGAAGACGCTTTGGTACCTTTGAGCATGGTGTTGATGGGCGGGCCAGTTGATACGCGGATAAATCCGACAGGCGTTAACAAAATGGCTGAATCAAAATCAATCGATTGGTTCAAACAAACTGCCACGATGAAAGTTGCGGGGCCACACCATGGTGTGGAGCGTGAAGTTTATCCGGGCTTTATGCAGCTTGGCGGATTTTTGTCGATGAACATGGAACGCCATTTGAAGGCGCACCGCACGCTTTATCAAGATCTGGTTGATGGCGAAGATGGTGATGTGGACAAGCACAACCAGTTCTATGATGAATATATGGCGGTGATGGATTTAACCGCTGAGTTCTATCTTCAAACCGTTGAGCGGGTGTTCATTTATCATGATCTCCCTGCAGGCACTTATCGCCATCGCGGTGATTTGATTGATCCTGCTAAAATTACCAAAACAGCGTTGTTGACCATTGAGGGTGAGCGCGATGATATTTCTGGCGTTGGCCAAACCGAAGCCGCCCATGATATCTGCGTTTCAATCCCTGAGAACATGAAGAAGCAACATTTGCAAATGGGCGTTGGCCATTATGGGGTTTTCTCGGGCTCTAAATATCGCCGGGATATTGCTCCCATGATTGTTGAATTTCTTAACGCCCAGAAACCGTGATTGGTTTTTTACGAGCACTGAAAAGTGTTCGTTCCAGCCTGCCTGCACCTGACGCGCAAACCATCGTCATTGGCGATCGCAATATAATTCTGCGGTTCAAGCGTAATGCCCGCGCCAAGCGCATGGTGTTGCGATTGGATACAAAATCCAACGATTTGATGATGACGTTGCCTAAGCGAACAGGCTTGGCGGAAGCATTGCGGTTTGCACAAATTTCTTCACCATGGATTTTAAGAACACTCGGCAAGCGAATAGAACCTGTTGCGATTGGTCATGGCGCAAGTATCATGTTTCGCGGAGAGAATTTGCAGCTTCACTATAGTGGCGGTGCGCGCGGATTAATTTCTATATCTGCCGGCGTTATCCATGTGCCCGGCAACCCATTGCATGTTGAACGCCGGTTAAAGGATTATTTTAAAAAGCAAGCATTGGCCGATTTGACTGAAGCCTCGCGACGGTATGCGGTTGCGATGGAGACAAAATATTCACGCATCACAATTCGTGACCAGAAAACGCGGTGGGGATCTTGCTCGGCCTCAGGCGCTTTATCTTATTCTTGGCGTCTCATTTTGGCGCCAACATTTGTATTGGATTATGTGGCGGCCCATGAAGTTGCGCATTTGCGTGAAATGAACCATGGCCCCAGATTCTGGCGTTTGGTTTTAACGCAGTGTTCGCAATCTCGCGCCGCCAAGGAATGGCTTAAGAAGAATGGCCGTGAGTTGCATCGCAATTTTTAGTTTCGGAAGAGCATTAATAGATACTGCCGGAATCCTGCGTCGAATTTTTTCGCTTCCCAAAAAGCAAATCAAACAGAGTTTTCGGCTTTTCTTCCATCTGAGGCGGCACATTCATCACATCGGGCGTGTTGCCTTCCGCATTTGACCCGTCTGTCTGGGCCACAGTTGTTGGCTCTGGCTGCTGTTGTTCTGGTGTTCCGGGCAGTTGAAGTGGTGATAAGCCCAAATGTGCAGGCTCCATCACATCACGCCAAATGATGGCAGGAAGCGAGCCACCGGTGACTTGTTTCGTGGGCGTATTATCATCATTGCCCAGCCAAACACCGGCCGTGAGATAAGGCGTGAAACCCACAAACCACGCATCACGATAGTCTTGGCTGGTGCCGGTTTTGCCGCCGATGTCAAAATTTCCAAACTGGGCTTTGGTGCCTGTGCCTTGGCGCAACACAGCGCGGAACAGTTGGTTCATTTCACCCAAGGCTTGGTTTGAAACAACTTGGCCCAAGCCGTCACCTTTTCGTTCATAAAGCACTTTGCCGCTTCGCGTTGTCACGCGCTTGACCACATAGGGGGCTACCAAGTTGCCACCGTTGGCAAAGGGCACGAAGGCTGCAGTCAATTCCAATGGCGTTACTTCAGACGTACCCAAAGCCAATGACGCATCATGGCCGAGGGGCGAGGCAATCCCTAACCTTTGTGCGGTTTCTGCAACATTAGCCGGGCCAACTGTAACTGCAAGCTTTGCAGCAACCGTGTTGATTGATTGAGCAAAGGCTTGCTCTAACGACACTGAGCCCAAATATTTATGCTTATAGTTTTCGGGTGACCAAGAACCAAATTTGACAGGTTCATCCACCTCCATTGATGATGGTTTATAGCCATGTTCAAAGGCCGTAAGATAGACAAACGGCTTGAAGGCTGAACCGGGCTGGCGTTCGGCTTTTGTAGCGCGGTTATATTGGCTTTTTTCGTAGGATTTTCCGCCAATCATCGCCAACACTGCACCGGAATTATCCATCACCACCATGGCACCCTGAGACACACCCAGTTTCTTGCCGTTCTGCGCCAAGCGTGTTCGCAGAGATTTTTCGGCATTGGCTTGGATTGTGGGATCAATCGTCGTTTCAATGACAATGGATTGATCATAGTTTTTAACCAGCTGCGATAGCTGTGCGTTGATCCAGTCCACCGCATATTGGCGCGCGGGCAGATAATCTGCGGTTACAATATTCAACGGTTGATCAATGGCATTGCTGGCATCATCAACAGAAATGAAGCCTTGGTCTTGCATTGCCGCCAACACAAGTTTAGCCCGCGCCGTGCTCTCATCAGGATGCTTTGACGGATCATAAGTGCTGGGCGCTTTAAGGCTGGCCGCAAGCCTGGCTGCTTCCATAATCGAAAGCTCTGACGCAGACTTGTTGAAATAGGTATGTGCGGCTTGTTCAATGCCATAAGCGCCTGAGCCAAAATAAACCCGGTTCAAATAAAGTTGCAGAATCTCATCTTTGGTGAATTTCGATTCCAGCCAAAGGGCCAAGACAGCTTCTTGCACTTTTCTGGTGAGGGTTTTTTCTTGAGTGAGAAAAAGGTTTTTGGCCAATTGCTGGGTTAGGGTTGAACCACCCTGCACCATATGGCGGGCAAGAATGTTGCGCGACATTGCTCGCGCCAACCCAATGGGATCTATGCCGTAGTGGCTTCTGAACCTGTGGTCTTCAATGGCGATAACGGCATTGGGCACATAATCTGGCAATTGATCGATATGGGCTGCATCACCAAAAAACGCGCCGGTTTCCGCCAGCACCGAGCCATTATTGGCCAATACCATGACGCCGGGTTCTCGCTGCGGAATTTGCAGCAAGCCACGTTGATCGAGCGAGAACCACACGTAGGTTAGAACCAACCCGCCTGCTACAGCACTCCAAAAGCCGATCGCTAGTAAAAAACTGAATAGACGCCAGCCCCACGAACGCTTTGGCTTTTTGGGCTTGCGCCTTTCGGGTGGATTGAGCTGTTCACGCTCGCCCGCAAAAAGGCGAGGTTCAGTGCGCTTTGGTTTGCCGCGCTTTGATGATTTATTCGAAAACAGCCCCATAAATTTGATTTTAGCCCGTGATGTCTTGCGCTTTGATGAAGAGGCAAGAAGGGCAAATGATGAGGAAATCGTGGCGGAGATATGGGCAAGCAAAAAATCTCTTGAATTTGACTATTTTACCTCAATATTTGATGTTCGATAACGTTTATTTTTGATGTAAATACATCTTTACATCATTTGTTTTTCTTGCTTAGGCTGTTCCCGAGATTGGGAGATCGCCATGAACGCCTTTGTACAGATGAAAAGTGCTGAACTTGAATTGGGCTATAACAGTGTTATTCGGTCTGAGCTTTCGCAGTTTGGGTTGCGCTGGCTTGGGCAAATTTCATGGAATGAAGCGGCATGGCGATTGGTGCAAAAATCGATAGCGCGCGATGAAGCCAAGCTTTCGGCCACTGGCGCATTGGTTGTTGAAACCGGTGAACACACGGGCCGCAGCCCCAAAGACAAATATATTGTTTTGGATGATGAAACCGCCGCTCAAGTATGGTGGGACAACAACAAACCGATCAGCCCGGCGCACTTTGAAGCCTTGAAGCGCGACATGCAAACCCATGCCCGCATGAAAGATGTGTTTGTTCAAGATCTCATCGCATGCCCAGCGGCAGCCCAGCAATTGCCTGTGCGACTTGTTGCCGAACAGGCGTGGGCAGCATTGTTTTTGCAGCACTTGTTACAACCTGCACCACAATCACCAGCACAGTTTCGGCCTGAACTTACTATTCTCTGCATGCCCAGTTTCAAAGCCGACCCAGAAATCCATGGCACAGCTTCTGAAACAGTGATCGCGATTGATCTGACCCGCGGCGAAGTTTTAATCGGCGGCACGGCTTATGCTGGCGAAATGAAAAAAGCAGTTTTCACGGTGCTGAATTATCTTTTGCCAAAGCTTGATGTTTTGCCCATGCACTGCTCGGTGAATGTTGGTGATTCTGGCGACACAGCAGTATTCTTTGGGCTTTCTGGAACTGGTAAAACAACGCTTTCAGCAGACCCAACCCGCACCTTAATTGGCGATGATGAACATGGCTGGGGCAATGATGGCGTGTTCAACATAGAACATGGTTGCTATGCCAAGGTGATAAATCTTGACCCCAAGGCTGAGCCTGACATTCATCAAGCATCGCTGGATTTTGGCACTGTTCTTGAAAACGTTGGGATGGACTTGCATTCAGGTGCCGTGGATTTTAGCGATGGCAGCCGCACTGAAAATACCAGAGCTGCCTATCCGCTGCATAAGATTAGAAACGCTAAGCCTTCTCTCATGGCGGCGGCGCCAGATATCTTGATCATGCTGACAGCTGACGCATTTGGGGTTTTGCCCCCTGTTGCGGTGCTTGATGCCAATCAGGCCATGGAGCAATTTTTAATTGGCTATACAGCCAAACTTGCTGGCACCGAGCGTGGCGTGACGGAACCAGAGGCTACGTTTTCAGCTTGTTTTGGCGCGCCATTTTTGCCGCGGCCGCCACAAGCCTATGCGGATTTATTGAAAACAAAAATCAACCAGAACAACACACGCTGTTACATGCTGAACACAGGTTGGACAGGCGGGGCATATGGCACAGGAAAGCGCATGTCGCTTGCCACCACACGGCGTTTGCTTGGAGCGATTTTCTCTGGAGAAATAGACAAGGCGGAAAAGCGCGTGGATGAAAACTTTGGTTTTAACGTGCCCACATCTCTGCGCGATATTGACGAGAATATTTTGAACCCGCGTGCTGCTTGGGGTGATGGCGTTGCCTATGATGAGAAAGCCAAAGCCCTATCTCTCAAGTTCACGGCGGCCCTGAAAAAACTCAAGACCGCCGCGCATTAAATTGAGATGAGATAAAGATTAGTAGCGATAATATTCTGGCTTGAACGGGCCTTTTTGGTCCACACCAATATAAGCGGCCTGTTCATTGCTGAGCTTGGTGAGCTTCACACCAAGCTTTTCAAGATGCAGCGTTGCTACTTTTTCATCGAGATGCTTTGGCAAAACGTAAACTTCGTTTTTGTATTTGCCAGTTTTGGCATTGGTGAAAAGTTCAATCTGCGCCAAAGTTTGGTTGGTGAAGGATGCTGACATTACGAAGCTTGGATGGCCTGTGGCATTGCCCAAATTCACCAATCGACCTTCAGACAACAGAATGATGCGGTTGCCCTTTGGGAAGTTGACCAGATCAACCTGTGGCTTGATGTTGGTCCACTTGAAGTTCTTCAATTCAGCCACTTGGATTTCATTATCAAAATGGCCAATGTTGCAAACAATGGCCATGTCTTTCATTTGCTTCATGTCATCTAAAGTGATCACATCTTTGTTGCCAGTCGCTGTGACAAACACATCGGCTGTTGCCACAACATCTTGCAATGTTTGCACGGCATAACCATCCATGGCAGCTTGCAGCGCACAGATAGGGTCAACCTCGGTAACCACAACGCGAGCACCTGCACCGCGCAAGCTTAGGGCTGAACCTTTGCCCACGTCGCCATAACCCAGAACCACTGCCACCTTACCAGCCATCATCACATCTGTGCCACGGCGAATGGCATCAACCAATGATTCACGGCAGCCATATTTGTTGTCAAACTTCGATTTTGTAACAGAGTCGTTCACGTTGATGGCGGGGAAAGGAAGTTCGCCCTTCTTTTGCATTTCATACAAACGATGAACGCCTGTTGTGGTTTCTTCCGACACACCGATGATTGAGGCTTTTACATTGTCAAACCAGCCAGGGCTTGCCTTGATGCGCTTTTTGATTTCAGCATAGAGACATTCTTCTTCTTCGCTTTTCGGGTGTGCAATGAGGGTCGGATCTTTTTCGGCCCGCGAACCAAGCAAAATATAAAGGGTAGCATCGCCACCATCATCCAAAATCATATTTGTGGTTTGGCCATTGGGCCATTCAAAAATCTTTGCGGTGAAGGCCCAATATTCTTTCAGGTTTTCGCCTTTGAATGCAAATACCGGAATGCCTGCGTCGGCGATTGCGGCGGCGGCATGATCTTGTGTTGAATAGATGTTGCATGAAGCCCAGCGGATATCTGCGCCCAAGGCTTTCAGCGTTTCAATCAACACCGCGGTTTGAATTGTCATGTGAAGCGAGCCTGAAATGCGGGCACCCTTTAAAGGTTGGGCTGCTGCATATTCAGCGCGGGTGGACATAAGGCCTGGCATTTCAATTTCAGCCATATCCAATTCCTTGCGGCCCCAATCGGCAAGCTTGATATCGGCGACGTAATAATCTGTAAATGTGGTCATGGGTAAGGCTCCTGAAAGGTGATTGCGCTGCCGTAGCATGGGAAATGTTCGCATGCAATATCTATATAAAGATATCTTTATGTGGTTAAGCGCGGGGTGATTTCACCCTCGCCAACAATTCTTGCACCAATGCCTCATCCATTTTGGCAATGCCTTGAGATAATCTGTTGGCAAGCTCTGTCGCTTGGGGCGAAAGGCCAGATGTATCAATGGTGATTTTGGGGTGCGAAATCTTGCTGAGCCTGATCAAGTCTTCAGCTTCATCCCAGATGATATTGAGATGCGCTATGATCGACTGGATCAGATGCCAGCTTGGCCGGCCGCGCTTGCCGTGTTCTAGTGCGGACAAATAGGCGGGTGATACGCCTGCGGCTTTGGCCATTTCCAATAATGTGAGGCCGCGTTGTTCGCGCAACTCTCGCAATTTTGCTCCAAAGGGTGTCATTCAAAATTACCGGCTATTTTTCTAAGCTTCACATAGAACGCGCCTCCTCCACCATGTTTGGGGTGTGCTGGTTGAAAGCCCACAACATGGGTGCGAAATTGGTGATCTTCCAACCACATCGGCAATTCACGGCGCAACTTGCCTTCGCGTTCAGGCGCGTTGAAATGAGACATGCCATGAAGGGTATGGCGGGCATAGGGCGATGCGCCCTTGCCCGTGATCACCAAAACCAGCCTGTAACCCTGCATGCGTCTGCTGAACAAAAACTGCAAAAGTTGGTGACGAGCGTTTTCTAAATTCTCACCGTGAAGATCAATACGGGCTTCAGGCTCCATTTGGCCGCGACCCAGTTTTTGCGCCATGCGTCTTTCAAAAACTGCCAATGCCGGAGGGGCGGTTCGGGGTGCGCGCAGATTCGGCGTTGGAATTTCACTCTGCAAAACCATGGGCGGGTGGGGCGCTGAAACGCGGCCCGCTTTGCTGCGCCGTGATGGAACGATGGGAGCGACCGAGGCCTTAACCTCTTCCCACAGTTCTGGATCTGGAACTTCGAATTTCTTTTTGCTCATGGTGTTAGCTTTTTAGCCAAAGCGTGTGGCAGCAATGCCACCATTGAACCTTGGCTTTTCATATGACCCGCGTTGAGCGCTGCCTTATCGCCCCAGCCCCAATACACATCGCCCCGGATGATGCCGCGAATGGCAGTGCCAGTATCTTGTGCAATCATCAAGTGGTTGAAGGGTTTGTTGGTTTCAACGGCTTCGGGCGGTTCGTTGGTCTCTATAAAAAGCGGCGTGCCAAACTGCCAATAGCTGCGATCCACAGCCAAACTGCGTAAGGGAGAGAGGTTCACTTTGCCCGCACCGATTGCGCCCAGCGATTCATTTTCAATTTCGGTTGTTCTGAAAAACACGAAAGAATTGTTGCTCCATAACAACTCGCGCGTCTTATCAGGGTTATCGGCCATCCATGTTCGCAACAGCTGCATCGACATGGTTTGAGGGGTACCTACACCTTGGGCCAAAAGCATTGAGCCAATGCCAGTATAAGCGTGGCCATTTTTGGCAGCATAAGAAAGCCTGATTACTTTACCATCTGGCAAAACCACACGGCCATTGCCTTGGATGTGCATGAAAAAGGCATCAACCCAGCTTTTCAGCCAGCAAATTTCAAGGCCTTTGTTTTTCAGCGCGCCATGTTCAATTTCATTTCGCGAGAAATAATGTTCTGGTTTTCCGTTGACGCGCTGGCCGTAGGTTAAGTTTGAACTTGCAATTTCATCGGCCGTGAAGGTGACCAGATCATCTGGCTTGGCATAAATGGGCACTTGAAATTCTGGCGTTTTAATGAGCGAACCTTGAGCTTCTGGTTCATAATAGCCTGTATAGAGCCCTTCTGGCCTTGCTTGATCGTGAACGCGCAGAGCTCGAAATTCACTCTCGAAAAAATCACGGGCGGAGGTTGTGTCGAGCGCGCTTTGGCAAACCGCCAACCAATCTTCGCGCTGGCCACCATAGGCAGCGTCACGTTTAAAGCCGTGGCCTTGAGATATGATTTCTTGTGCTGAGCGTTGGAACGCTTCCAGTGCTGCTTGATGATTGTCGCTGGCCCAGGTTTTTATGCTGTCAAAACCAATCGGCGTGAGAGCGTTAGTCATGGTCGTGGGTTTCAGACAGTTTCCAATTGGGATCACGCGAGGTGAGGTCGCGTTCAAAGCTCCACATTTCTTTTACGTCATCGACGGATGTTTCACTGCCATGCAGCAAGTCGCCATTGCTGGCCTTGACGGCCGATATTATTTGGCTTGAAAATTCCACATCGATGGTCGCCACTTTGCCATTCAGCTTTGCAGCTTTGATTGTGGCGCTGTTGATGCCAACAAATTTAAACACGGCAATTTCGCCTTGTTTTTTGCGGCGGTTCACTTCGGTTTCAAATGCTCCATAAACCGTTTTGGCCAACAGAAACTTGAGCGTGGCCAAATCTGATTTCGCAAAAGCCTCAAGAATCCTTTCATGGGCAATTTTAGCCCCGTCGATGAAAGCCTTCGGATCGAACGCAACGTCTTGATTTGCAATTGCCACCAAGCCCTCAGCAAGGTCAGACCCTTCAGGGGCAAACCCCTGCCAGATTGGTTTGGGTGCTTCGGCATTTGGGCTTGCTAAAACATCAGTGGGGCGCGGTTCCGTTTTGATGATGGGCAACGGCGGCAATTTCTCATTGCCAGTGCGCTGACCCAGAACTTGAAACAATTTCAAGAGGACGAATAAAACGACGCTGGCCAAAACGATATTGATGGGATCAAATAAAATGCTCATCCTCTGCATTTGGCACTTCGGCCACCTGAATTCAATGTGGCTCTGTTCCCTTGCGGCTCTCTTGCGGCTCAGTGGGCTTTCTGATAGCTCGAGCAATTATCATCCATGAGGCAAAAATGGCAAAAGCACTAAAAACTGCGCCGCGTAAAGCGCCGCCCAAAGTATCCAACGGCACATCAAAAAAGGCTGATCCTGTTGTGAAATCAACGCCTACGCCGGTAAATCTTACAGCGCCTGAACCTGCACCTGGTTCGCAGCCGTCGCTTCGCATTTTGGGCCAATATCTGAAAGATTTCAGCTTTGAGAACCCCAATGCGCCCCTGTCTCTGACGCAACAGGCAAAACAGCCTGATATTAACATTTCAGTGAATGTGAATGCCCGCAACTTGGGGCCTGCTGATTTTGAAGTAGAACTGCATTTGGATGCCAAGGCTTCGGCCGATGGAAAAGTTATTTTTGCGGCAGATTTGCTTTATGCAGGATTGTTTCGCTTGGAAAATTTCCCGGCCAATTTGCTGCAACCCGCAGTATTGATTGAATGCCCGCGCATGTTGTTTCCATTTGCCCGCCAGATTTTGGCTGATGCAACACGCAATGGCGGCTTTCCGCCTTTGATGCTTGATCCGATTGATTTTGCTAATATGTATCAAAAACGCATGCAGGCACAGCCCGCAGGCCAAGCTTAGTTTTTCCACAAAGCGCCATCGCCCAATGTGGCGATGGCCATACTATGGCGCGCTTCATCATCGGCAGTGAGGCGAGGTTGAAGAGCGTGCGGACGCTGCGTGTATTGAGTATTGGACACCGCAATTGTTATTTTCGTGGCCGACCGGTTTTCCATCAGGCCTAAATTGGTTTGTTTACCGCCTATCATTTCTAAATAAACATCAGCCAAAAGCTCTGCGTCGAGTAGGGCCCCATGCTTTGTGCGTTTGGAATTGTCGATGCCGAAACGTTTACACAAGGCATCAAGGCTGTTTGGACCCATGGGGTGGGTTCGGCGTGCCATTGCCAAAGTATCTGTCACTTGGTCTGCCGGTATGGCCAAACGGTTGGTATAGCCAAGTTCGGCGTTGATAAAGCCCATGTCAAAACTTGCGTTATGGATGATGAGTTTTGAGTCTTGAATAAATTCAAGAAATGCGTCGGCCTGCTGGGCAAACAGCGGTTTGTCTTTCAGAAATACCGAGGATAGCCCGTGGACAGCCTCTGCCTCTCTCGGCATATCTCGTTCAGGATTTAAGTAAACATGGTAGACTTTTCCAGTGGGCAGATGATTTAAAAGCTCAACAGCGCCAATTTCAACAATGCGGTGGCCTTCAGCAGGGGACAAACCCGTTGTTTCGGTATCAAGAACAATTTCGCGCATGGATGTCAGATCGCTTTCAGCTTTTTTAACAGGGATTCTACAGATTTGCCTAATTCTAGAAGTGTTGAATTATTTTCAATAATCTCATCGGCTTTTTGCCGCTTTTGTGGATCTGGAATCTGCCGATTTAAAATCATCTCTAGTCTTTCCACGGTCATTCCGGGCCGGGACAAGGCTCGTGATCTTTGTAGTTCCAAAGGAGCTGAGACCACAATGGTTACATCCATGTCTTTATCTGCGCCTGTTTCAAAAAGCAGGGGAGTATCAATAACCACAGATTTTGCGTTCGTTTTTCTGGCATCGGCAATGAATATGTCGCGGCGACGTTTTATTTCTGCGTGAACTTTTTTTTCAAGCTGACCGAGCAGTTCTGGGTCTTTCAACACATGCTGCGTGATAATCTTGCGGTCAACTTTGTCGGTTTGCGCTGCCTCTGGCACAAAGGGCCTGATTAAGTCTGCCCCGGCCCTACTGTCATAAAGCTTATGAACTTCGGCGTCTGAATCAAAGACTGGAATGTTGTAACTGGCCATAATTTTGGCCACTTCAGATTTGCCCATGGCGATTGAACCTGTGAGGCCGATGACAAGCATCAACGGAAACTCGGATCGATGTCGCGTGCAATGAGGCGGTAAAGTTCGTCTGTCACAACAGGTTTAACGCCAAACCATTTTTCAAAACCGACCACCGCTTGGTGGAGCAACATGCCAAGACCGCCCACTGCTTTTAATCCGCGTGCTTCAGCGGCCAGCAACAATTTGGTTTGAAGTGGCACGTAGATCAGATCAGCCACAATGGCAGTGGCAGGCAAGGGTGTTAGATCAATTTCCAGTTCTGGCTGGCCTTGCATGCCTTGGGACGTTGTGTTGACCAACAGATCCGTGGTTTGCATCAAAAGGGGAAGGTTTAAAGGTAGGCTGGCGATGACTTTAGGGCCAAACAGCAGGGCCAGTTCTTCTGACCTGGCTTGCGTTCGGTTGATAACGTGAATGTTCGCCACGCCTACTCGCAACAGTCTTTCGATAACCGCCCGGGCAGAGCCGCCTGCCCCCAAAATCAAAACATTCTTTCCGGTTAGATCAAAGCCGGCCATCGAAGTGACGAGGTTTTGATAAAAGCCCTCGCCATCTGTTGATGTCGCTTTCACTGTATTGTTTTCAGTGTAGACGGTATTCAGAGAGCCGGTTTTTGTGACAATGGAATCAACATTTTGCACAAAGTTTATGGCTGTTTCTTTGTGGGGAATGGTGACATTGCATCCAACATAGCCATTGGTTTCTAAATTCCTCAAGAATTCACCAAGCTTCTCAGGTTCAACGGCGCACTTTTCATAAATGCCTTTTATGCCATAGGTATTCAGCCAATGATTATGGATCAAAGGCGATCTTGAGTGGGCGATGGGATAGCCAATGACACAGGCTTTTTTCATGCTGTGGTCATACCTGTTTGACGCAGGAATGCCAACAAAGGCAGAAGCGATAAGCCAAGGATTGTGAAATAGTCACCTTCAACAGTTTCAAAAAGTTGAATGCCTTGGCCTTCATAGTGATAGCACCCGACGGAGTTTAACACCTCGGCGTCGACTGTGTCGAGATAAGTATCGAGAAAGCTTTCGGAGAAAATCCGCATTGTCATTTTGGCTGTATCCACGTGGGTGAATAGAACCTTGTCATTCTTGACGACCGCGATGGCTGAATGAAGTTGGTGGGTTTTACCTTTCAGATATTGAAGTTGTTCGCGTGCATCTGCTTTGTTGCGCGGCTTATTGAAATGAGTGTTATTGCAACTTAATGTCTGGTCTGCTCCCAAAACATAATGACTAGGATTTGATCCGCTCAAGGACAGCGCTTTGGCCTTGGCAAGAAGCTGGGCCATGAGAAGCTGCGACAAATCAACGTTTTCTGACTTCAATAAATCTTCGTTTACCCGGCTTACTTGCGCCGTGAATTCAATGCCAGCGTGTTGAAGCAGCCTCATTCTGGTTGTGCTTTGGGTTGCTAAAATCAATTTTGTTTGCTGCATGATGTGTGGGTTCATTGTGGATAATTTGATTTAAATTGGGGATTCAACAGAATTGGGCGACGATGTCGGTAGGTTTTAAGTGTAGGGTTGTCGTTATGAGTTTAAATCAGAAAAATGTGAAAAGGTGACTGTCTTTGCTTTGAGTTGGAAACTGTTGGAATCCTAGGATGAATCTTTCAGATGAATTTTGTTTTATTGCTTTTCCACAGGATATGAGGCTGTTATGCGAGTTATGGGGTTTATCACTGCTAATCTGGCCCCAGCAGAAGAAACATTAAAGATTATCTCTTATATTATGGAGTGATGGGTGAAACCTATTTTAGACGTTCTTCACGGACGAAAGCCAAGCAGACGGCCCTTATGGATGATGAGACAAGCTGGGCGTTATCTTCCTGAATATAGAGCTTTAAGAGAAAAGGCAGGATCGTTTCTTCAGCTTTGTTATAACCCGGAATATGCGTGCGAGGTTACCTTGCAACCTTTATGGCGTTATGATTTTGACGCGGCAATTTTGTTTTCAGATATTTTGGTTGTTCCCCATGCCATGGGGCTTCATTTAGAGTTTCGCGAAGGTGAAGGGCCTGTGTTGGATGTGGTCACAGATTTGTCCAGCGTGCAGAAGCTGGAACTTGGGCTTCAGGGTGAATATTATAAAAAGGTTTGGGAAACTGTCTCTCGCGTGAAAACTGCGTTGAAGCCTCATCAAACTCTCATCGGTTTTTGTGGCGGGCCGTGGACTGTGGCCAGTTACATGATTGAAGGTGGAAGTTCTAAACGTCAAAATGCTTTGGTTGTGGCGTTGGAAAATCCCGAATGGTTCAAAGTTCTGATGGAAAAGTTGATAGCTTCTTCAATAGGCTATTTGCTGGGCCAGATAAAGGCTGGGGCTGAGGTTGTTCAGATTTTTGATAGTTGGGCAGGTGACGTGCCGCTAAGCGCCAGGCAGCGTGTGGTAGTGGAGCCAATCGCAGCGATTGTTGCGGGTGTTCGCGCTGTATATCCTGATTTCCCAGTGATTGTGTTTGCACGCGGTGTGGGTCAAGGGCATCGTGAAATTGCGCTGCTCACAAGTGCTTCCGCCGTGGGTGTGGAAGAGAATGTAGACGCTGGGGAAGTTTTTAGGAGTTTGCCTGGACATGTTGCCCTTCAAGGCAATCTATCGTCGGATTTTTTGTTGGGGCCAGACGATGAAATGTTGCGTGGCGTTGAAACCATATTAAATTCTGTTCCGCCGCACCGTCATATTTTCAATTTAGGTCATGGAATACAACAACAGACTGATCCAGCAATGGTGACAAAATTTGTGGCTGCTGTGCGTAAGGGTGATGCGTGATTTATCTCTGGATTAAAGTATTGCATGTGGTGGCGGTGATCGCTTGGATGGCGGGCTTATTTTATCTGCCTCGGCTGTTTGTTTATCACACCCGCCAAGCCGTGGGTTCTGAGAGTGATGCGTTGTTTCAAATGATGGAGCGCCGGTTGATGAAGGCGATCATGCGACCTGCTGGCGTTGTTGCTGTGA
This sequence comes from Aestuariivirga sp., assembly GCA_043778995.1. Taxonomy (GTDB): domain Bacteria; phylum Pseudomonadota; class Alphaproteobacteria; order Rhizobiales; family Aestuariivirgaceae; genus Aestuariivirga. Next base: position 24,227 of record JAYWFC010000052.1, on the reverse strand, counting down.
TTGCTGGTGTTGCGACCGTTGTTGTGGGCGGCATTCCATGGTCAACACCTTGGCTGTCAGCAAAGTTGTTGGGCGTAATTGGCATTGTTATCTATCACGGCTTGCTGGAAAAATATCTGGTGGAATTTGCCAAGGGTAAGCGCATCAGATCAGAGCGTTTCTTTCGGATGATCAATGAAGTGCCCACTGTATTATTGATCTGGATTGTGATTTTTGTGGTGGTTAAACCCATCTGATTATTTTGTTTCGGTTTGGCGCAAATGGTGCTATTAGCGTCAAATCCCATTCGGGTTTTGCTGAGCTTTAAGGCTCGCGTAATTTTTTCAAAGCAGTAGAAGATGAACGACATTGTTGAAATTAAGGAGATTAAACTCTCCGATTTGAAACGCAAATCACCAGCTGAAATGTTGGTGTTGGCGGAAGAGTTGCAAATTGAAGCGGCCAGCACTTTGCGCAAGCAAGAGCTTATGTTTGCCATTTTGAAAACTTATGCTGGGCAAAATATCGAAATTATTGGCCAAGGTGTGATTGAAGTTCTGCAAGACGGTTTCGGGTTCTTGCGTTCAGCAGATGCGAACTATTTGGCAGGCCCTGATGATATTTACGTGAGCCCCAATCAAATTCGCAAATATGCTTTGCGCACCGGCGACACGGTTGAAGGGCAAATTCGTGGGCCTAAAGATGGTGAGCGTTATTTTGCTTTGATCAAAGCTAATACAGTAAATTTTGAAGACCCAGACAAAGCCCGTCACAAAGTTAACTTTGATAATCTGACGCCGCTTTATCCTGATCAGCGTTTGGAGATGGAGATCAATGATCCCACGCGCAAAGATCATTCGGCCCGCGTGATTGATATTGTTGCACCCATCGGCAAAGGTCAACGCGGTCTGATTGTGGCGCCGCCACGCACCGGTAAAACCGTATTGCTGCAAAACATTGCGCATTCCATCACCACAAATCATCCAGAATGTTATTTGATCGTGTTGTTGATTGACGAGCGGCCTGAAGAAGTGACCGATATGCAACGCTCGGTCAAGGGCGAGGTTATTTCGTCGACGTTCGACGAGCCTGCGACGCGCCATGTACAGGTTGCAGAGATGGTGATCGAGAAAGCCAAGCGCTTGGTTGAGCATGGCCGTGATGTGGTCATCTTGCTTGATTCTATTACAAGGCTTGGTCGCGCTTATAATACGGTCGTGCCATCTTCCGGTAAAGTTCTGACGGGTGGTGTGGATGCAAATGCCCTGCAACGCCCCAAGCGCTTTTTCGGTGCCGCGCGCAATATCGAACAGGGCGGTTCGCTGACAATTATCGCCACGGCGCTTATCGATACAGGCAGCCGCATGGACGAAGTGATTTTTGAAGAATTCAAAGGTACGGGCAACTCAGAAATTATCTTGGATCGTAAAGTTGCAGATAAGCGCGTGTTCCCATCGATTGATATTCTGCGTTCGGGCACGCGTAAGGAAGAGTTGCTGGTGAAGCCTGACACTCTGAAAAAGACCTATGTCTTGCGCCGCATTCTCAACCCGATGGGCACGGTTGATGCCATCGAGTTCCTGCTTGATAAAATGCGCCAAACCAAAGGCAACAGTGATTTCTTCGATTCAATGAATGCTTAATCTTGGGGGTTGAGATGGTTTGTTTTGGTATCGATTCGATTCCGAAATGACTGTCTTGCCCACCATTTATGCGCTGTCGTCTGGTCTGGGTAGGGCTGGGATCGCCGTTGTGCGAATTTCGGGAACGCAAGCCGGAAAAGTTCTCGAGAATTTGGCCGGAGCAATTACGCCACCGCGCATAGCGAGTGTTCGAAAACTTACGTCGCACGAAGGTTTTATTATCGATCAAGCAATGGTGCTGTGGTTACCCAAGCCTCACACTGTCACCGGCGAAGACGTGGTGGAGTTTCATCTTCATGGCAGCCCCGCAATTCTTGATGTGTTGTTCAAAGAATTTGCTTTGATCGCAGGTGTTCGCCCGGCAGAGGCTGGGGAATTTACCAAGCGGGCTTTTGAAAATGGTAAGCTTGACTTGGTTGAAGTTGAAGGCTTGGCCGATGTGCTGAGTGCAAATGGCGAGGCGCAGCGCCGCTTGGCGATGCGGCAGTTTTTAGGCGAGGCGAGTGCAGTTTACGAAAAATGGAGAAGTGATATTGTTGCGGCTCTGGCATTGTTTGAGGCATCAATTGATTTCGTGGAAGAGGAAGATGTGGCGTCGCAGGCCCGCGCAATGGCTAAGCCTGCGATTGAGCGATTGATTGGTGAACTTGAAAGAGCCCTGGCGCTGTCGGCGCAGAACACTTCGGTGCGCAACGGTTTGAAGGTCGTTATTGCCGGTGCGCCCAATGTGGGCAAATCATCCTTGTTGAATGCGCTTGTCGAGCGCGATGCTGCTATTGTATCGGCGATTGCTGGAACCACGCGCGACATTGTTGAGGCTCAGGTTAATTTCGCGGGTGTTGGTATTACGCTTGCTGATACGGCGGGCATGCGAGCCAACGTGAATGATGAAATTGAAAAGGTGGGTATTGAGCGCGCTAAAGCCGCTGCCTTGGCTGCTGATATTTTGGTGTGGGTCACTTCACCAGATATCGTGGAAACAGTAGGGCCGGAACGTAGGGCTGATGTGATTGTAGGCAACAAGGCCGATCTTCATTTGATTCGTGAACGGAACGATGACGTTATTTTTGTTTCGACAAAAACTGGGCTTGGTTTGAATCGCTTGCGCGATGTTTTGAAGAGTTTGATTCAGGCTCGGCTGAGCGGTGTGGAAAATGCAGTTATTGTCCGCCAACGCCATATTCTGGCCGTTCAAGAAACGATTCGCCTCCTTAACAATTGTGTTGAAGATACTCATCAACCGCTTGAACTGGTCACGGAAGATTTGCGCAAAGCTGCGCGGGCGTTGAGTTCAATCACCGGTCATGTTGATGTTGAAGATTTGCTCGGCAAGATTTTCTCTGAATTTTGTATCGGCAAGTGATGTTTCACGTGAAACGATTCCGGCTTTGACGTTCATCCGTGGACGGATTAAAGAGCCACCATGGATTTGAATATGGATTTTGATGTTATCGTGGTGGGCGGCGGTCATGCAGGCTGTGAAGCGGCTGCCGCGTCAGCACGGGTGGGTGCCAAAACAGCGTTGCTGACGCATCGACCTGAAACAATTGGTGAGATGTCGTGCAATCCTGCCATTGGAGGTTTGGGCAAAGGCCATTTGGTGCGCGAGATTGATGCTCTTGATGGATTGATGGGCAGGGTTGCAGATAAAGCCGGAATACAATTTCGTCTGCTCAACAGATCAAAAGGCCCCGCTGTTCGTGGGCCGCGCGCGCAAGCCGATCGGAAACTTTACCGCGAAGCCATGCAGCTTGCACTAAACGCGCAAGATAACTTAACCATCATCGCTGGCGGCGCTGTTGCGTTGGACATTAAAAATGGCGAAGTGGTGGGGCTGACGACGAGCGCTGGTCTGACCCTTCGTGCTAAATCTGTTGTTTTGACCACGGGCACATTTTTGAATGGCTTGATTCACATTGGCGAAAAACAAATTCCCGCGGGCCGCGTAGGCGAGGCACCATCACTTGGGCTTTCGGAACAGCTTTTATCTTTGAACCTGAATTTAGGACGTTTGAAAACTGGAACGCCCGCAAGGCTTGATGGGCGCACAATCAATTGGTCGGTTTTGGAAGAACAGAAGGGCGACGAGCCACCGGTTCCATTTTCATTTCTCACCGACAAAATAACCACGCCGCAAATTTCGTGCTTCATTACCCACACCACAGCGGCCACTCATCAGATTATTTCTGATAATATCCATCGTTCACCACTGTATTCTGGTCAGATTGTTGGCACGGGGCCGCGCTATTGCCCATCCATCGAAGACAAGATTCATCGTTTCAAAGAAAAATCTTCTCACCAAATTTTCTTGGAGCCCGAAGGACTGGATGATCCGACAATTTATCCGAATGGAATTTCAACTTCTCTGCCAGAGGATGTGCAGGAGGTATTTATCCACTCGATGCCGGGGTTGGAAAATGTTCGCATCATTCGACCGGGCTATGCGATTGAATATGATTATGTAGACCCCCGTGAATTAGGCCATGATTTGCAAGTGAAGGCACTTAAGGGGCTTTATCTGGCTGGACAAATCAATGGCACAACAGGCTATGAGGAAGCCGCCGCCCAAGGGCTTTTGGCGGGCCTCAACGCAGCGCGGGCCGCATCTGGCGATGAGCCCATCACCATTGGCCGCGCCGATGGCTATTTGGGCGTTATGGTTGATGATCTGGTGACGCGGGGCGTGGCCGAACCTTATCGCATGTTCACTTCAAGGGCCGAATATCGTTTGGCCATGCGGGCCGATAACTCAGATCAACGGTTGACCACAAAAGGTATTGCTTGGGGGTTGGTCGGATCAGAGCGTCAGACAGCTTTTGCAGATAAAATGGCAGTTTTGGATTATGCGCGTAATGTTGCACGTGAATCATCGATGACATCTTCAGCAGCCGCCAAGCTTGGCTTGCGGGTTAATCAAGATGGTAAATCTCGCAACGCGTTGGAATTGATTGCAATGCCTGATATTGGTTTGGCCAAAGTTGAAGAAATTTGGCCAGCATTGAAAGCCCTTCCTGCATTTGCAAAGGAAGCCCTGGAAGCGGATGCGCTTTATGCAGGTTATATGGATAGGCAACATTCTGAAATTGAGATGTTGCGCAAGGATGAGCTTGTGCGCATCCCAGCTGATATCGATTACTTCGCTATACCCAGCCTTTCCATGGAGCTGCGCCAGAAGCTGCATAAAGCAAGGCCAGAGACATTGGCCCAAGCGGCGCGTGTAGATGGTATGACTCCGGCAGGGCTTGCCTGCCTTTTGGGGCAAATCAGAAAACCTCGCACCCAACAGGTTGCGTAAATGATCCCCAATTCTGCGGTTGAAAGTCTTGAGCGTCTTGGTGTTTCACGTGAATCCATGACGCGTTTGGAAGTTTTGGTTGAGGTTTTGCTCGCCTGGCAGGCGCGGATGAACATGATTTCGCCATCCACCGTCGATGATGTTTGGGCGCGCCACGTCGTTGACAGTGCCCAGCTCCTGCCATTGATTCACAAAAACACCGCCGCAATTGCCGATCTGGGTTCTGGTGCAGGCTTTCCGGCGCTGGTTTTAGCGGCCATTCAACCAGCCACCGTGCATATGTTTGAATCCAACGCAAAAAAAGTGGCTTTTCTGCATGAAGCTTTGCGGCAAATGAAAATCAACGCTTTCGTTCACCGTGATCGTCTGGAGCCGCGTGTGGCGCCAAAACCATTGCCTCAGGTGCAATTGGTGACGGCACGCGCTTTTGCGCCACTTCCTTTGCTGTTAGGCTATGCTGAGCCTTTCATTGAGTCGGGTGCCACCGCGCTTTTCCACAAGGGGCAAGATGTTGATGCAGAACTTGCCGAAGCTGCTAAGGATTGGGTAATTACATCCCATAAACATTCCAGCATTACTGACCCTCAATCAGTCATACTTGAGGTGAAGGAATTGAGACATGTTAAACGAGATCCAAACTAACCCATTACGCATTCTGGCCGTTGCCAACCAAAAAGGCGGCGTAGGTAAAACCACCACGGCAATCAACCTGGGTACGGCCTTGGCAGCCGTGGGGGAGAACGTTTTGGTGATTGATCTTGACCCACAAGGCAATGCCTCCACAGGGCTAGGGATTGCTCGCAAAGCCAACCAAAAATCCACGTATCATGTCTTGATTGGCGAAGCAGACCTTGATCAGGTGATTATCGATTCAGCCATCCCGCGGCTTCATTGCGCGCCGGCAACGATTGATCTGTTGGGGGCAGAACTTGAACTTGCAAACCTAGCCCGCAAAACCCACCGTCTGCAGGAGGCAATTCAATTGCTGATGGCCATGCCCGGGCGCAATTACACCTATATTTTGGTGGACTGCCCTCCATCCTTGAATCTTCTCACGATCAATTCATTGACAGCGGCAGATGCCATATTAGTGCCGCTGCAATGTGAGTTCTTTGCGCTGGAAGGTTTAAGCCAGCTTTTGAAAACGGTTGAACGTGTGCGCACGACGCTGAACCCCCGCCTGATGATCCAAGGTGTCGTTCTCACCATGTTTGACAAGCGCAATTCACTTTCAGACCAAGTGGCCCAAGATGTGCGAGAAGTTCTTGGCGACAAGGTTTACCAAACAGTCATACCGCGAAATGTGCGCATTTCCGAAGCGCCGTCTTACGGAAAGCCAGTATTACTTTACGATCACGCCTGTGTGGGTTCTCAGGCCTATATTAAACTGGCATCTGAAGTGATTCGCCGCGAACGCGACTTGCGCGCAGCATAATCAATTCATATCCGAAACATTCTAAACAAGGTATTTATTCATGACACAGGTACAAAAGCGCAGACTAGGACGAGGCCTTGCCGCGCTGATCGGGGATGACACATCCGAGGAATCCGTCATCCAAGACATCCGCTCTCTGCGCCATGTTCCGGTTGAACTTTTGCATCCCAATCCGAACAATCCACGCAAACATTTTGCTGAGGAAGATTTGGAAAGCCTTGCCAAGTCGCTTAAAGACAAAGGTTTGCTTCAGCCACTCGTCGTGCGTCCACGCGGCGATGGCTCGTTTGAAATTGTTGCAGGTGAACGGCGATGGCGCGCCAGCCAACGCGCTGGATTGCACGATCTTCCGGTTCTCATTCGTGAGCTGGATGACAAAGAAACGCTTGAAATCGCTCTGATTGAAAACATCCAACGCAGCGATCTCAATCCACTGGAAGAAGCCCGTGCCTATCGTCAACTGATTGAACATTATTCATATACACAACAACAATTGGCAGACGCCATTGGCAAAAGCCGGAGCCACATCGCCAACACCATGCGGTTAATGACATTGCCCGATGCCATTCAAACGCAAATCGAAAAAGGCGAATTGACCGCAGGCCATGCCCGTTCTCTGATTGCAACTGAATCACCAGAGATTCTGGCCGACAAGATTATCAAACTGAATCTCACCGTTAGGCAGGCTGAAGATTTGGCACGCGATACAAACCAAACGCCAAGCAATATTGCCAAGCCTGAAAAAGATGCAGACACCAAAGCACTCGAAAAAACCTTAAGCCAAGCCATTGGACTTTCAGTGAATATTAAACACAAAGACAAGGCGGGTGGCACGGTTTCAATCAGTTACAAAACGCTCGATCAGCTTGACGACATCATCAAAAGGTTTGGCGTTTCACATTCGTGAGCGTGCAAGCCTTGCCAAGGATAATAACGAACGGTTGTTGATCGCATCGGCCAAGCTTGCATTTTTTCGAGACTGAAATGTCGTCGCACTGATCGTTTCTTGAATGTCGATCAAATCATTCAATTCAAATTTGCGAAGCTGATTGGTAATGGCTGCTTTGCGTTTAAAAAATATCGGTGGCTTGGCATTTTTCACCACCATATCCAAGGTCTGGCCGCGCTCCATTTCGGTGCGCAGACTTTGAAGCTTTGATATGTGAAGTTGCAGCATCACAAAAACGCTGCGCGTATCATTGCCTAAGCTTGTCATAATACGATCGGTGGATTCAAGATCGCCGCCCAATACTGCGTCTATCAATTGATCAGCATCAAACTCCGCCGTATCGCCGCAGACCTCATTCACATCGACTTCACTGATTTCAGCTTTGCCATGGCAATAGGTGGCAAGTTTTTCGGCCTCCTGCATCACGATCATACGGTCATTGCCAACGCTGGCGAAAAAAGCTTCTTCGGCACCCTCTCCCCAACGCAAACCACATGACAAGAAATGTTTCTCGATGCGAGCCAAGAGCTTGCTGCGGTCTTCTTCATAAAGTGTTAGAGCGGCAAAAAGCTTTGATGCCTCGCAAGCCACTCGCAGCTTTGAAGTTTTCGACAAGCTATCCGCCAACAAAATTACGAAATTAGCCGGCTGTTCAAAAGCGATGCTCGCCTCAAGGAATTTCAAACAAGAATCATCAGCACCATCGATGAGAAGAACTTCCCTGTCGCCCAACAGCGAAAGCGACAAAAACGAATCTTGAAACATACCAATTGAAGCCTTGGCCGCAGCAACGTCTACCCTTTGAGGAGAGGCTCCCAGCTGACGTGCGACTTGCCGGCCCAATCCCGCTACGGCAGCTGCGTCGACGCCATGAACGAGAACGCCGTTCATAGAACTCAAACGCCTTTTCACAAAAGCGTCAAATTCCTCTTCACGCAAAACCGTCAAGGCTTAACCTTTTTGGGTTGAAAGAAAGGCCGCCAAACGCAACTTCAAATCTTGACCGAGCTCTTTTGCAGCACGAAGCCTGGCATTATCAGCTGCGGTGAGATCAGCGACAGGTTGGTTGATTGTATCGAAAGACACGTTTGAAAAACTCTCGCCACTCGTTCCAATTTTACCGGAAGCAGAATCAAGAAGCTCATAATGCGCCGATAAACTATAGCGCTTGCGTTCAGCACTTGATGAGGCAAGTGACGACACGTCGAGCGTCTTTTCGACTATGTCGAGTTTCAAACTAAAGCGCGCCGACGGAGATGAACCAATTCCATCCAACAGTTCGTTGCGCAACAATTGCCCAGCGCGCGTGTGCTGTTCAGGAACCGAAATGTTCGCCAATCCTTGGTTGACACTCAAGCCATCTGGCCCTTTGCCATAGAGAGGTCGATAGCTGCTGCAAGCACTGAGGCACAGCAATCCAACGAACAACAATCCTATGACTTTTCCTTTTAGCATACGATGTTCACAATCCGATCGGGCACAACGATAACTTTCTTGGCGGGCTTACCATCCATCACACGCTTGATGTTTTCAAGTGCCAAAACCATGGGCTCAAGTTCGGCTTGGCCCAAGCCTTTGGCGACGGTAATTTCATCGCGGCGCTTGCCGTTGATCTGAATGGCGATGGTCACATCAGCCGTTGCAGTCAAAGCATCGGAAGCTTTGGGCCAAGGCGTGTCGACCACCGCTATATCATGGCCCAAAGCCAACCAGCTTTCCTCGGCCAAATGCGGCATCATGGGTGCAATCAGAAGCACCAGAAAATCGCCAGCCTCTTTCAATGCACCAACCACGCCGGATGATTTCTCGGGAACAGCCAAAGCCTGGCCAATTGCATTTGCGAGTTCATAAACGCGCGCAATCGCCCGGTTAAAGCGCAAGTTGTTCAAATCATCTGTAACCGCTTGGGCTGCACGATGCGAAACGCGGCGCAAAGCCAAACCATCTTCATCAAGCGTGGCTGAAGCCATGGGCAATTCGGCAATATCAGTAACCAATCGCCAAATTCTTTGCGTAAATTTCCACGAGCCTTCCGCACCTGCCTCGGTCCATTCGATATCACGTTCGGGCGGAGTGTCTGATAACATGAACCACCTGGCCGTATCAGCGCCATAGGCTGCAATGATTGTATCAGGGTCAACCACATTGCGCTTTGACTTTGACATTTTTTCAATGCCACCCACAGTCAATGGAACTCCAGTTCTAGCGTGAACCCAAGCCCCATCTTTTTGGAGTGCATCCGTCGGCAAAACCCATTCACCATCTGGGGCCCTGAATGTTTCGTGGATAACCATGCCTTGCGTGAACAAGCTTTTAAAAGGCTCCGCTACGCCTAAGTGTTCTGTTTTCATCATCGCACGCGAATAAAAGCGCGAATATAACAAATGCAAAATGGCATGCTCAACGCCACCGATATATTGATCAACGGGAAGCCAATATTTTGCAGCAGCAGGGTCAACAGGCCCAGCGTCATGGGGCGAAGCAAAGCGTGCATAATACCAAGATGAATCAATGAATGTGTCAAACGTGTCCGTTTCGCGTTCAGCGGCAGCATTGCATTGCGGACAGTTTACATGCTTCCACGTTGGATGATGCGATAAAGGGTTGCCCGGCTTATCAAATTTAACATCTTCAGGAAGTGTCACCGGCAATTGTGATTTTGGCACCGGCACAATGCCACAGGTTTTGCAGTGGATGACGGGGATGGGACAGCCCCAATAACGTTGGCGCGACACGCCCCAATCCCGCAGCCTGAAATTGACCGTGCACTTGCCAGAGCCGAGCTTTTCAAAGCGATTGGCAATTTCCAATTTGGCCGCATCGACAGTCATGCCATTCAAGAAATCGGAATTGATCAAGTATACTTTGGATGGATCATCTTCCAGATAGGGTTCTATAGAAACGTCAACCGGAGTTCCATCTTTAGGCCCTACCACTGGCAGGATTGGCAGATCATATTTCTTGGCAAAATCATAATCACGCTGGTCATGCGCAGGGCAACCAAAAATGGCACCTTCGCCATATCCCATCAGTACAAAGTTGGCGGCAAAGACCGGCACCTTGCGAGAACGATCAAAGGGATGCACGGCAAAAAGCCCAAGCGGAAACCCACGCTTTTCTGCGCGTTCAATATTTTCTTCTGAAGTGCCCAAGGCCGCCACTTCCGCACGAAATTTTGCCAAGCCCTCATTAGTTTCCGCAATTTGTTTGGCTAATGGATGATCGGCCGACACTGCGCAGAAGCTTGCACCAAAAAGTGTATCATGGCGCGTGGTATAAACGGTCAAGCCACCCTCGACAGGCTTGCCTGATGAATCTTCCAGATCAAACGTGAAGCGCAAACCTTCTGAACGACCAATCCAATTCTTCTGCATCAGCCGCACTTTTTCGGGCCAATCTTTCAGCTCATCCAAGGCAGTTAAAAGCTCTTGGGCATAATCAGTGATTTTTAAAAACCACTGAGCAAGTTCGCGCTTTTCAACCGGTGCGCCAGAGCGCCAACCCTTGCCATCAATCACCTGTTCATTGGCCAGAACTGTTTGATCAACAGGATCCCAATTCACTTGGCTGACACGGCGCTCAACCAGATTTGCCGCCATGAAATCGATAAACATGGCTTGTTCGTGCATGTAATAACTAGGGTCACAGGTGGCAAATTCGCGAGACCAATCCAGCGAAAGCCCCATGGATTTCAATTGCCCACGCATGGTGGCAATGTTGTCATAGGTCCAAGATTTTGGGTGGATGCCACGTTCAATGGCGGCGTTTTCAGCAGGCATGCCAAAGGCGTCCCACCCCATGGGGTGAAGCACATTATAACCGCAAGCACGTCTGAAACGGGCTATCACATCGCCCATGGTATAATTGCGCACATGGCCCATGTGGATGCGGCCCGACGGATAGGGAAACATTTCTAAAACATAATATTTAGGCCGCGCTGCATCCTCTGATGCTTCAAAGCTTTTGTGTGCTGCCCAATGGGCTTGCCACTTTGGTTCGGTTTCGCGGTGGTTATAACGTTCAGCGGCCAATTTCATTCTCTCAACATAATATGCTCGGTGTTTCCGTACCAGTCCTTGAAAAGCGTCGCAAGCGTGCTCATAACCAAGCCATGAGCGATGCAATAACCAGACTGAATGATATTAAAGCCAAAATCGCTAACCGCGCTATTTTGGTTGCCGTTTCCAAAACCTTTGATGCGTCAGACATTCACCCTGTGCTTCGCGCAGGCCAGCGGGTGTTTGGTGAAAACCGCGTGCAAGAGGCACAAGGTAAATGGCCGGGACTAAGACAAGAATTTCCAGGCGTGGAGCTTCATTTGATCGGCCCTTTGCAAAGCAACAAGGCTACAGAAGCTGTGGCATTGTTTGATGTTATCCAAACGGTTGATCGGCCTAAAATTGCTGAGGCTTTGGTCAAAGAAATGAAGAAATCAGCCCGGGAACTCAAATTTTTTGTGCAGGTGAATACGGGACGTGAGGCTCAAAAAGCTGGCATCATGCCGGAAGATGTCGATGGGTTTGTTTCTCTGTGCAAAGGCATGGGTCTGGCTGTGGTAGGGCTGATGTGCATCCCTCCAGTGGAAGATGATCCACAACCCCATTTTAAAACGTTGCGCGACATGGCTCGTCGCAATGGACTTAAAGAGTTGTCGATGGGAATGAGTGGTGATTTTGAAACGGCAATTGCCGAAGGTGCGACCTATGTGCGCGTGGGCTCAGCCATTTTTGGCACAAGACCTCAGATCACCAAATAAGTGTGCCTCGAACACAGGCTTAGAACAGCGCGCAAATGCTTTTCAGATAAGGCAATACAGCCCTCGGTTCCGGTGGCACCTTTTCTGATGACATGAAAAAAAATGGCGCTGCCGATGCCTTGTTTTCTTGGGCGTTGATTGTGATCTGTGGTGACAAGCAGGTCATAAGCCTCATCATCGCGCCACAATATTTCGTGGCTGGCTTCAAACGGAAGTCGAATTGGCCGATTGTAATTGCGATTGCCATTTGCATTACACCAACCATCAAGTTTTTTTAAGGCCCGGGCAGGCAGCCTGGTGCGTGGTCTTAACATTTTGTCTGGCCTAAAATTCAAAACTTCCAATTTCCAACGACCAATCGGCGATTTGCCGTCACCTTCGCGCTTTTGATGTGTTCGGCCGTTTTTACCCAAAAGGCAGGGAAACATCATGTCACCCGCGCGCAACATGCCCCGGCTTGAACACGCGTTGATCGCGAAAACGTGAAGATGTGTTATGGTTTTGCTCACAGTGACTTGAATTGCCCTAAAATCTAAATTCTTTCAATATGATGGCAGAAAATCAAATGAAACGGAACAGTATGTCCAACGCCAAAAAAATTCTAATTGTCGATGATGATGATGCCTTGCGCGAAACACTGAAAGAACAGTTTTCACTGCATGATGAATTTCAAGTGACAGATGCTGCCACCGCAACCGCTGGTGTGAAGGCCTTAAAAGCAGAGCACGCTGACTTGGTTATCCTTGATGTGAACATGCCAGACATGGACGGGCGTGAAGCCTGCAAGATCATGCGGCGCAATGGGTATAAGGGACCTGTTGTGATGCTGACGGCCGAAAGCTCTGACGCTGATACAATTTTAGGTCTCGACTCTGGTGCCAATGATTATATCGCAAAGCCTTTTCGGTTTGCAGTTTTGCTAGCCCGCATTCGTTCACACTTGCGCCAGCATGAGCAAAGCGAAGATGCCATATTTCAAATTGGCCCTTATCAATTCAAACCGGCCTCCAAGATTCTTTTGAAGGAAGATCAAAAGAAAATAAGGCTGACGGAAAAAGAAACGTCAATCATAAAATTTTTGTATCGCGCCGGTGAACAGCCGATCAGCCGTGAACTTTTGTTGCAAGATGTCTGGGGTTATAATGCGGGGGTTTCAACGCATACTCTTGAAACCCACATTTATCGTTTGCGCCAAAAGATTGAGCGTGACCCAGCCCATGCTGAAATTTTGGTAACAGAAGCTGGTGGCTATAAACTGATCCCTTGATCTTTCGCTCGTTTGGCAGTCAAAAGGCCAAATGGGGATTCGGAAGTCAAACGGGGTTGGGGCTCTATGAGCGTTCGGGCAGACTCGCAAACTTTGCAAGACATTCCGGTATTTCGGGATTGCGACCCTATTGCTTTGCAAATTCTGGCTTTTGCTGCCGAGCGGCAGGAATTTCAGTCTGGCGAAGACATTATTGAGAAAGGCAAGAAGGCGCGCGCAGCTTTTGTTATTCTCAATGGTCAAGCCAAGCTTCGTGATGGAACAATTGAACTTGGGTATGCCGAGCCTGGCTCTTTTTTAGGTGAAGTTGCCATGTTGGGTTCAGGCACTTATGCCATATCTGCCACTGCATCGGGTACCGTTGAGACAGCGCGCATAAGCCATGAGCTTTTCGTGCGCGTTGCCAAGGAATATCCTGAATTTGGCCGCGGTGTTATTCGTAACTTGGGCGACAAGCTTGAAGCGCACCTGCGCGAACTGGAAGGCGTTCGTGTGATGTTGTCAAAATCACGCAACTTCTCAGATTTGGGTTAAGCGAAATCTGCAATCACGGGAACATGGTCTGAGGTTTGCGTCCAGCCTCTCGTTTCTTTTAACACCAAAAGCTTCGTGCATGTCTTTGCCAGTTTTTCGGTGGCCAAGATGTGATCCAGCCTGCGGCCTTTGTTGGCTGTCTCCCAATCCTTGGCCCGGTAGCTCCACCATGTATATAGCTTTTCTGGATGGGGGATGTGGCCGCGCATGACATCAACCCATTTGCCCGCTTTCATCATTTTAGCAAACCGCTCTGTTTCAATGGGGGTATGGCTCACAATTTTCAGCAGAGCTTTATGGCTCCATACGTCATGTTCGAGGGGTGCTACATTCAGATCACCAACGACGATGGCTTCATAACCTGCAGGCGTTGAATGGTGTTTTGACCAGTCAATCATCTCATCTAAAAAGTCCAGCTTGTGGCCAAATTTTTCGTTGATGTTTCGGTCAGGTTCATCACCGCCGGCAGGCACATAAAGATCATGCAAAACAAAAGGCGTAGGCGCGTCAAACTTTACGCTCACGTGGCGGCAATCGCCTTTTTCACAAAAATTGCGTGAGTGCTGCGCGGTAAAAGGCAAGCGCGACACAATTGCCACGCCATGATAGCCCTTTTGACCAAATTCAGCGATGTGGTGGTAACCAAGATCGGTGAGTGTCTTGGATGGAAACTGGCCTTGTGGGCATTTTGTTTCCTGCAAACACAGAATATCAATCTGCTGTTCTTTTAATAACCGCTCAACAAGCCCAATGCGCAGGCGCACTGAGTTGATGTTCCATGTTGCCAATCTGAATCCCATTTCTCTGGAATGACATGGGATTCACGGGGCGGCAAGCAAAACTATTGGTGGAAAAACTATTTCGTTGGTTCGCGATTAATTTGCCCGATAAATAATTTCGGATCAAATTTTCCGCCAAATTGAATGTTGGAAAGCTGAACGCTGGTACGGCGATCTTTACCGTCAACAACAATCCATTGTTGCAATTGATTGAGCTGATCATCAAAAATCAACGTAATATATCCGCCCATTCCCCCCTTGCGATCTTGCAACGATACGCTGGTTATACCGTCGCGCTGGTCAAAGGCCACAACATCGGTTTCTGCCAAAAGGTCAACTTGCGGAGACACAACCAAACGCAAAGGCGTTGCAGACAATGGGAATTGATCACCACGTTCACGCACCCTGTCTTTGATCGTAAGCCAGCGGCCATCTGCGATGATCAGCAACGGATTGGGGGCTGCATAATCAAACCGAAGTTTGCCGGGCTTTGAAATATAAAGCACGCCCTGGCTCAAGTTGCCTTTTGATGACACTTGAGCAAAATCGCATTTCAGAGATTGAAAGCTGTTGATGTACGCGTTGATCTTGGCAATGGCTTGCTGCTGCCCAGCAGCCAATGCGATTGGCTTTAATTTTGCTTCGGCCAGTTGTGGCCCAGCACATAGAGCCAACAAAAATAACACCGAAATAAACCAGCGCATTGCCTTCATAATTTTTACCATCCGAATCTTTTCCGTCCGTTGCATAGCACGCTTATGAATTTTTAAACGGGCAAAAATAGGGCAACAACATGATCACATACGAGCGCTATCGCCCGGCACCAAAATCTCGCGTTTGCCTGTGGCATTTGCGGCAGAAATAAGTCCTTCTTTTTCCATGCGTTCAATCAAGCTGGCGGCTTTATTATAACCGACTTGTAGGCGCCGCTGAACGTAAGATGTAGAAACCTTTTTGTCGCGCAACACAACCGCCACGGCTTGGTCATAAAGCTCATCGCCAGAGCCACCTTCAGCGCCCGGATAACCGGTGGTACCTTCACCGACAGCATCTTCATCCGACTCTTCGGTAACAGCTTCCACATATTCAGGCGCACCTTGGGATTTGAGATGATTGACGATTTCTTCCACTTCGCCGTCCGACACAAATGGCGCATGTAGCCGTGAGATCCTCCCGCCACCAGCCATATAAAGCATATCGCCTTGGCCCAAAAGTTGTTCAGCGCCCTGTTCGCCCAGAATTGTGCGGCTGTCGATTTTCGACGTCACTTGGAATGATATGCGGGTGGGGAAGTTGGCTTTGATTGTTCCGGTGATCACATCAACCGATGGGCGTTGTGTGGCCATCACCACATGAATGCCGGCTGCACGCGCCATCTGCGCCAGCCGCTGAACGGCACCTTCAATATCTTTGCCAGCCACCATCATGAGATCGGCCATTTCGTCTATAATCACCACAATGTAAGGCATGGGGTTCAAATCCATTTCCTCTTGCTCAAAGACAGGCTGGCCTGTCTCAGCATCAAAGCCTGTCTGCACTGTGCGCGAAAGTTTCTGACCCTTTTCTGCCATCTGGGACAGCTTGGCATTATAGCCATCAACGTTGCGCACGCCGGTTTTCGACATTTTTTTGTAGCGATCCTCCATCTCTCGCACCGCCCATTTTAAGGCAACAACGGCTTTGCGCGGATCGGTTACAACCGGTGCCAACAAATGGGGGATGCCTTCATAGACCGATAATTCCAACATCTTCGGATCGATCATAATCAATTTGCATTTGTCAGGTGGCAAGCGATAGAGAAGCGACAAGATCATGGTATTGATGCCCACCGATTTGCCGGAACCTGTTGTACCAGCAATCAGCAAATGCGGCATTTTGGCTAAGTCTGCAAAAATTGGTTCGCCGCCAATATTTTTTCCCAACGCCAACGTCAGATTGGTGTTGTTTTTCATAAAGCTTTCGCCTTGGAAAAGCTCACGCAAATAAACGGTTTCGCGTTTAGAGTTGGGCAATTCAATGCCAATGGCATTGCGGCCAGAAACAACGGCAACACGCGCTGATATAGCACTCATCGAACGGGCAATATCATCAGCCAAGCTGATCACGCGTGATGATTTGATGCCTGGTGCCGGTTCAAGTTCGTAAAGTGTTACAACAGGGCCCGGGCGCACGTTAATAATCTGGCCACGCACACCAAAATCTTCCAACACGCCTTCAAGCCTTCTGGCATTTTCTTCCAGAAAATCCTTGTTGAATTCAGGCAGGCGCCCAACTTTCTTAGGTTCAGACAAAAGCTCGAGCGATGGCAATTCAAATCGCTTTTGTTTCGTGGCTTTTAATTTTGGCGCGGTGCTGGATTTGGCCACCGGTTTTGCCATCGGCATTGTGATGGGCAGTTCAACGTCATCATCCGCCTCAAATTGAACGTCATCCTCCATTTCAGATTCGAAGGGCGCAAAATCATCCTCCTCTGAAAGAGGCGTTTCAGTTTCTTCATCAAGATGCGGTTTCTTGAGGCTCAATGGCGCAAAGCGGCTGAGAACATCGCCGGGCGCATTCTCATCGATCATGCGGCGCTTTTTAACAGGGGCTGAAGTCTTGGACTTGTTTGTAGTCCAAGATTTATACCATCTTGCCAGAAAGGATTCTCGTGGCTGAGGTTTTGCTTTTTTCACTTGGGGGTTGGATTTTTTTGATGAGCCCGTGAACTGCAAAATTGCTAAGGGATCAAAATTCAGAGCTTTGGGAATGGTGTAAACGCATGCTGCCAAAGCTGCTGCAAAAACTAAAGTCTTTGCTACGAAACCTTTTATGCCAATCGACAAAACTGACAAAAGGCCAGCAACAATAATTTCACCCATATTGCCGCCAAGGCCGCTGGCCAAAGCCCAGGTGCCTGGCGCGGGCAAACAGGCCATGAGACACGAAAAAGCCAAAGCTGAAGCCAACCAATAGAGCAGACTGTTGCGAGGCTCTTGAATCAACGTGTGCTGAAAAAGCTTTGAGGCCCATGCCAATGGAATGAACAAAAATGCCAAAACACCCATTCCCAAAAGCTGGATCAATTCATCTGCAACAATTGCGCCAAAACCGCCCAACCAATTGGCAGGCTTGGTGCCGGTTGCATGATTAAAGGAAGGGTCGCTTGCCTGCCATGAAGCCAGCGCCAGTGCGATCACCACGATTACTGCTGATATTGAAATTCCGGCAAGTTCAAACATGCGACGTTTGAGAAAGCGCCGCAAGGCGGCTGGAATTGTTGATTCATCAGTATCAAACGTGTCGTTAACGGCCATAAAAAGCTCCAAGCGCGGTTGAGTTGCCCCGCATAATAAATGGTTAATGGCACTCTGCCGCCTCAGGGTTAAGCTTGGGTAAATGCAGGCAAAAAAACGCCCCCGGTTTAAAACCGAGGGCGCCCAATATTTTCGTGGAAGATTAGTTGAAGGCGCGTTCACCGTGGCTTGAAATATCCAAGCCTTCGCGTTCGGCTTGTTCATCAACACGCAAGCCAACTGTATATTTACAGATCAAGCACGCAATGAAGCTGACGACGCCTGAAAGAATGATTGCAGTTAAAACATCAATAAACTGCGAATACATCTGGGCTGAGAGCACAAAATCTGCGGTTTTTGTGCTTGTGTCTGTTGCGAGGTAGTTAACAATACCTTGGCCGCTTAACGCGCCCATATTGGGGTTAACAAAGAAGCCTGTTAAAAGAGCTCCCAAGATGCCGCCAATGCCGTGTACGCCAAAGACGTCTAATGCATCGTCGTAACCAAACAAAGGTTTGAGCCAAATCACAGCACCAAGGCAGACAAAACCTGCCGCAGCACCGATAATGATGGCACCCATCGGACCAACAAAACCGCAAGCAGGCGTGATTGCCACAAGGCCTGCAACAGCACCAGAAGCAGCGCCCAACAAGCTTGCATGTTTACGGGTTACAAACTCACCAAAAGACCAAGCCAAAGCCGCGCCGCAGGTGCCAAGGATCGTGTTCAGGAAGGCAACAGCAGCACCGCCGTTGGCTTCCAAGTTTGAACCAGCGTTAAAGCCGAACCAACCGAAGAACAACAAGCCCGTGCCCAACAAGGTTGTGACCAAGTTGTGTGGTGCCATTGGTTCTTTGTTTAATCCCACGCGCTTGCCCAACATCAGAGCGCAGACAAGGCCTGCAACACCAGCGTTGATGTGAACGACTGAGCCGCCGGCAAAGTCAATTGCGCCCTTGTTGAACAACCAGCCATTGGCTGCGTTCACCGCATCGTTATAAGCACCAAGAATAGTATCAATTTTTGTCTTGTCAGTTCCTGCATCCGTCAACTGTTTTAAGAAATCAGCTGCTGCAGTATCACCGACTGCTGCTTTTACGTTGGCAAGATTGGCTGCTGACAGTGTGTAAGCATCGGGGCCAGCCCACCACCAGACCATATGGGCCATTGGCAGATACGAGAAGCAGAACCAGATGAACAAGAACAGCAATACAGCAGAGAACTTCATGCGTTCAGCAAAAGCACCGATGATCAAAGCTGGCGTGATGCAAGCGAAGGTCATTTGGAAAATGACATAAACATATTCAGGAAGGTAAGTTTCCTTCGAGAACGTTGCTGCCATTGTGGAAGGGCTGACGCCGCTCAAAAATGCTTTTGAGAACCCGCCGATATAGGGTGCCAAAGCGCCGGTACCGTTGGTGAAGGCCAGTGAATAACCGAAAAATACCCAAAGTATGGCCACCATGCAGAAGCATGTTGTCACTTGCATCAAGACCGACAAAACGTTTTTCGACCGCACCAAACCACCATAAAACAGTGCAAGGCCCGGATATGTCATCAACACAACCAGTGCTGTGGCAACCAGCATCCACGCTGTGTCGCCCTTGTTAATTGAGGCCGCAGCGAATGCTGAAGATGACATTGCAAACGTGCCCAGCCCCCCTAGAAGCAGCGGTGATATCAACCGCTTTTTCCAATTTTCGAATTTATTCATTGTGTTACCTTTCTTTATGTCTTGAATTATCAGAGAGCAGAAGCGCCGGTCTCACCGGTACGCACACGGATGGCCTCTTCGAGAGGAAGCACGAAAACTTTGCCGTCACCAATTTGGCCCGTTTTGGCTGAGCCTTGGATGGCTTCAACGATGCGCGGGACCAAAGATGATTCTACGGCAACTTCAATTTTCACCTTGGGCACGAAGCTGACGGCATATTCAGCGCCGCGGTAAAACTCGGTATGGCCGCGCTGACGACCGTGACCCTTAACCTCCGTCACAGTAATGCCTTGAACCCCTATGGCGCTCAAAGCCTCTCTGACCTCTTCCAATTTGAATGGTTTAATAATGGCGATGATATATTTCATTTCGTTGCCTTTCTCCTGTATAAGGTGAAGGCATTACAAATGCTGTGCCAGATTCAATTTGACTCTAAGATATTGAATTCAAACAGATTAAATATTAGGATTAAAATTTAAGCAGAAATACGTGCTTAAATATTAGCCATTCTAGAAAATTTGCACATATTTTCATCGCAGCAGGGCAATTAACAACCTATGATTCCAAGACAAGGCCATAAAATGCAGAAATTTGATGTTTTAATTGTCGGCGCAGGTCTCAACGGGTTGGTGGCAGCTTTGGCATTGGGGGGAGCACAGTGTCGCAGCCCACTCAGAGTTGGGATCGTCGACCGCACTCATCCTGCTCAATTTGCAGCCAATACCCATGATTCCCGTGCTTCGGCTTTGACAGCAGCAACGCAAACAATGTTGGGTGTGTTGGGCATTTGGGACAGGCTTTTGCCCTTTGCACAAAATATGAATGACATCATTGTCACAGATTCAAAATCGACAGATCAAAGGCCTGGTCTTCTGACGTTTTCAACGCGGGATAAAACCCAGTCACCTGCCGCACTCATCGAAAACGCTCAAATCTTTAAAGCTCTGCTCGAAGAAATTGGCAGAAGTCCTTCAATTGATATTATGGCTCCACAAAGTATTTCTGGCTTTCATTTTGGGCCGGGGTTGGCAAGCATCACACTTGAGGACGGCGAAATCTTAAAAGCGAATTTGATTGTTGGTGCTGATGGTAGGGGTTCGCCCACGCGCCATGCTGCCGGCATAGGTTTTGAAGGTTGGGATTATCCGCAATCAGCCATCACGCTTACTGTTGGACATGAACTGCCGCACCGAGGCCGGGCCGAAGAACATTTTGGTTCAACGGGCGTTTTCGCAATTCTGCCGTTGATGGGAAATCGCTCATCAATTGTTTGGACTGAACCTCACGAAGTGGCCAAGCGCATCTGCGCCTCAGCAGACGATGAATTTCTGGCGGCATTGTCGGAAAAATTCGGCCACCATCTTGGCAAGCTTTCGGTGCTTTCGCCCCGCCATGCATATCCGCTTTCTATGTATCTGGCCAAAACGTTTGTGGGGCCTCGTGTTGCGCTCTTAGGCGATGCAGCTCATGTGGTACATCCACTTGCTGGGCTGGGCCTCAATCTGGGCTTTAAAGATGCTGCCGCACTGGCAGAAACAATTATGAAAGCTGCCCGACTTGGCCAAGATATTGGAGGCACCGAAGTGCTTCAATCTTATATGCAATGGCGGCGTTTTGACACGCTTGCAACGGCAGGGCTGCTTGACGCGATGAATAGGCTTTTTGCGAATGATGATGCCGCGTTGCGCATGGTGCGAAAGATGGGCTTGCAGGCGGTTGATTCATTGGCACCGTTGAAGAATATTTTAATCCGCGAAGCCGCTGGCCAAGTTGGCGACCTGCCGCGTCTCATGCGCGGCCTTGCGGCCTAAGGCTCGCGAGAAACATGAGCGGCTTTTAACTTATCCTCATAAGCCCGCCACAAAGTAAATTGTTCGCGCCCTAATTTGGCAAGGTAACTCCAAGTGAAAAGCCCTGTCGAATGCCCGTCGCTGAAAATAATGCGAACGGCGTAAGATCCGATCGGTTCTAACTTCACGATGGTCACAAGGCGCTTTCCAAAAACCAATTGCTCTTGCCCGGGGCCATGGCCTTTCACTTCAGCACTTGGGCTTTCAACGCGAAGAAGTTCAGCAGCGATTTCAAAACTTTCACCAGAATCGAATTGAATTTTGAGAGTGTGACCGCGATCACCAACCAAAAGTTCCGTGGGCCAAGGTTCACTCACTCGCGGTTCAACTCGCGTGCTTCGCCTGCCAACATAATTGGAATTCCGTCGCGAATGGGATAAGCTAGCCCTGCCACTTTCGACACGAGCTCCTGCTTTTCGGCATCATAAGTCAACCTTGTTTTGGTGACAGGGCAGACCAAAATTTCAAGGAGCTTTGGATCAGTAAAACGCGTCTCTGTCATCATTGCATCCGTGTTGAGTTGCCGCCCAAGGATTTGGCCAAAGCAAGCTCAGTCAGTGCCACCAATACTTCAGCGCGAGACCGCAAATCCGGCGCTTCAAGCAGAGCCTGTTTTTCGCGCGGCGGATATGGCGCCAGCAATGAAAGCGTGTTCACCAAAACTTCGGTGGAAACGGAATTAATCTCATCCCAATTTGTTGTCATATTATTGGCTTCAAGATATTGCCGGAAGGCTTCAACCAACTGCGCGCGATTAACGCTTGGAGCGCCCGTGCCGGACACAAGATCAATTTCAAATGGCCTATAATCAACCACAGCTTGGCGAAAGGGTGTCGCTACGCGAGGTTCTTTCTTCACGTTAAACCGACAAATGCCCGTGATTGTAATCAACAGACGACCATCCTCCGCCTCAGAATAAGATGTGATACGCCCGGCACAGCCCACACGTTCCAGCTTCGGCTTTTCACCCTCGCTGTTTTGTTGAGGTTGAATGATGCCGATTATTCTTTCTGAATCCATTGCAGCTTGAACCATTAACAAATACCGTGGCTCAAAAATATTCAAAGGCAAATCGGTGCGCGGCAAAAGCAATGCGCCTGACATTGGAAAAAGTGGGATCTGCTTTGGCAGATCTGAAATTAATTTATAGCGACCTAACATCATGAAAATAACACCGCAGAAAGTTTGCGCCTTCCCATCAAAGTAAATTCGTCCTTTGGGCCCCAAGCCTCAAAATAAGAAACCAATTGTTTGCGCGCAGCGTCATCACTCCACACGCGATCTTTTTTTATCACATAGACCAAGTGATCGATTGCAGCTTCACGGTTGCCCGTGCCATTCAGCAAAGTTGAAAGTTCAAGCCTTGCCGCAAAATCATTCGGGTTCACCGCCACGGCCTGTTCAAATTTTCCCATTGCTGATGTATCAACCGGATTCAAAAGCAAATGCAAAGCAGCCTTTGCGCTGATGATGGTTGGGTCATTTTGTTTCTCTTCAGGGCAAGCGGCTAAAGTCGTTTCGGCTTCGGCCAAGAGATGCAATTCCATTTCAGCCTTGGCTTTTAAAACATAGGCCTCGGTTGCTGTTGCTTCCACTTCAATCACTTGAGTTGCGATATCAATAACGCCTTCAAAATCGCCTGCGCTAAAACTATCTCTGGCCATTTGAAGTGCGGCCTCGATTTGTTCGGCTCGCCCACCTTTGCCGCTGAGTTTTGAGATGAACTGCTTGATCTGAGATTCAGGAATGGCGCCCATAAATCCATCCACGGGTCTTCCATCAACAAAGGCAAACACGGCAGGAATGGATTGCACACGCATTTGGGTCGCAATCTCAGGGTTTTGGTCAATATCAATTTTGACCAATTTGATTTTGCCTTTGGCTTCACGAACAACCTTTTCAATCGTAGGGCCAAGCGTTTTGCAGGGGCCACACCACGGGGCCCAAAAATCAACCAATACCGGAACGGACTTTGATTCCTCAATCACATCAGCCATAAAATTCTTGGTATTTGAATCCTTTACCAAAGGCTGATCTGGGGCATTGAAAGCAAGTGTATTCATGGTTTTTCCAAATTACGAAGGATCGCTGACAGACACAATACGCGGATTGTGGCCCGTGGCGCGAATAAATTTCTTGAGGTCTTCTGATGAAATAGTTGTCGTGGCGTCATTCTTCAAGGGATGGAAATTGAGTTGATGCAGTTTCATCATCGCTTCATCGAGAATGACGTTGGTTTTAACCTTTGTATCGTTAATCAAGCCAAATGGCGTGACCGAGCCCGGTTCCACGCCCAAAATTTCTAATAGAAGTTCAGGTTTGCCGAATGTCAGCCGCTTTGAACCGATTTTATCTTTGGCTGCTTTCAAATCAATCCGTGCATCTTCCAATGCTACGATAAGCCAAAGCTCTCCCTTTTCATCCTTGCAAAACAAGTTTTTGCAATGGCCACCGGGAATATTAATATGCGCGTGTTTAGCTTGCTCCACCGTGAAAACAGGTTCGTGATCATGTGTTGTTGTCGCAATGCCGTGATCGGCAAAAAACGTAAAAAGCTGGGCGCGGGTGACAGACATTGGCTAAATTTCCATTTGCTTAAGGGCCTTTGAATCTCGCTATTGCATTTCACCAAGACTTAGGCAATAACGCGCTCGTTGAGGCCAACTTCACCCGGCCCAATCGCTCAAGCGGGCGTAGCTCAGGGGTAGAGCACGACCTTGCCAAGGTCGGGGTCGAGGGTTCGAATCCCTT